>JAFEAS010000123.1 GCA_018266315.1 Chloroflexi bacterium SZAS-1
CAGCACCGCTTCTTCGCGGGCCAACAGCTTATCGAAGAAGCGCCGTAGTGTGCGCCGGGCTAGCTCGGCAATCGGCTCGCTGCCCAGATCGTTGCCCAGCGGCTGAATGTGTGCCATGAGGGCGGCGAGTTGCTCGTCGTTGGTGGGTGTTGCTGTAAGCAGGGCGTTCTCGTCGGTGCTGGCGGTGCGCACCACCAACTCGCCAAGAACCTCGCGCCAAAGGGCTGCGGAATCTTCCACAGCGGCGGCTGGTTCACTGCCAAGCAGCAATGTCGCTGGGGCGCTATCGTTCGCGGGTAATAATGCTGCGGGTGTTGTGCCGATTGCGCGTGCCAGGCGTAGCACTGCCGCCAGTACCAGCGTCGTATGCTGCTCGCGTTCGCCCAGCCACACAAACGACGATTCGCGGTTTGGGCGAATTTTCTCGCGCTGTAATGCCACAACGCTCGCGATCATCGATTGCTGCTCGGCATTGAGTCGGGGAATCGGGCTGGCAAGCACCATATCGCGCCCGGCGCGGTCGCCGCGTTCGGCCCCCGATTGGGCGGCGATTTCGTAGCTTGCTACTGCAAGGTGCAGCAGTTTGCGCGCCTTGCCTGGTAAGCGTTCTGCCTCGGCGATGCGCCCGAACAGCATGAGCGCGGTGTTCATAAGCGTGGGCATGCCCGCCTGAAGATCGCTTTCTGAGTCTGTAGCTTGTGCATGCTCAGCGGCATCGAGCAGGGCCAAGCCGCGTGCAAGCTTGCTCCGGTCTTCGGGCTGAAGTGCGAAGCGGGCGCGTAAGAGTTGGACTAAGGTATCGAGATCGGCGCGGCTGCCGTCGGCCAGCAGCTCAATTTCTAGCTCGCGGAAGTGTTGGGTTAGGCGGCCCGCGCTGATATCGCCCTCATCGAGGCTCATTTCCGCAATGCGGCTATGCTCACGCATGGCATAGATATGCTGGCGCAGTGTGCGCATGCTAAGAGTTGGTGCCAGTGTTTCGTTGCCAACCAGGGCAAGCGTGCGTTCACGCACCTCGCCGTTGGGCCAGGTAGCCGGGTCGTCGCTCGGCCCAACCTCAACTTCCCACTCATCGCGCTCGTACATCCCGTCGTGTACCTGGGCGGCACCTTTCAGGGTAGCAACCCGCCGATTATCGATAGTGCGCACGCGCAAGCCATACTGCGCTGCACGCAGCCGCCGGTCGGCTGTATCAAAGTAGACATTGCGCTGATCTTCGGGGGTAGAGCCTGCGCTGAGCGTAAATGGCCCAATTTCTGATAATGCCAGGAGCGTAGGGAAGGTCTGGTCGTCGTCGATGCGAAACTTAGCTTCGATTTCCATACCCATCTCCCTTTTCGTAATGCATGCACAGAATAGTATAGCACAATGCGGGGTTTAGCTGTTTACAAAGCGTAATGTTAAGGATTGATTAAACAACACGCACTGCACCGCGGATGTCTAAAGTTTCGTCTGTTCAGCACGGGGCTTCGCAGCTCATTACTATACCCGTCAATATCATAGAATTAGTAGTCGGTGTGTTTGCCTGTGGCAGAATGGCACGTTCTCGCTTTTCGTGGGTGAAGGCACGGGCAGTGCGAACTATGAGCGCCGCGTAAGTCCTGTCAATATAGCCTCGTTGGCGTTTTCTAAATTTGCAAAGATGGTGTAAGATATTAAATACACTCTCACAACTTTCATAGGTTAGGTGTGCAGCCGCGCTCGAGCCACCGACATCGTTCGTGGCTCTTCGGGAGCAGGTGCGTGTATCCGCGTCGATATAGTCTCGTTCTGGTTGATAGGGGCTCTGCATGAAACACCGATTGTTTCAGCGGCTGTATCTGCCGCTTGTGCTGCTCGGGCTGCTTGCGCTGATGCCAATGGGTGCGGCTGCCAGGCCGTTGGGCGAACCTCAACTCGCGCCCGCAGATGCAGCCGCGCGCGCACGAACATTGCGCGCCCTGGAGTCTGCTACCGGCGCAGCCTTGAATGTTCATTGGAATGATCACACTGGTGCTACCGATTTTCTCACCGGTCTTGATTCGCGTGTACGGCTAGCATATACCCCTACTCCCACCGAACGCGGCAACCCCGAGGCGATTGCGCGTGGCTTTCTGCAAGCCTACCGCACGTTGTTTGGGCTGCGTAGCGCCTACGACGAGCTGGCGCTGACGCGGCTAGAGCCAGATAAACAGCTAAACTACAGCCATGTGCGGCTGGGGCAGGTATATCGGGGTATTCCAGTGTTTGGAAAGCAGCTGGTAGTGCATCTCGATGCCCAGGAGCGCGTGGTTGCGGTGAATGGGCAGTTCACCCCGGCGGTTGAGATCGACACCCAACCGGTCGTAACCATTGCGCAGGCTGAAGACACAGCATTACGCTATATCCCTGGCGAGCTCGAAGACACCGAGCGCACAACCGTGCAGCTCACGCTTCAGCACGAGAAAACCAGCCTGATGATCTATGTTGACGCAACGGGCAAGCCGCGCCTGACGTGGAGCGTATCGGTTGCTACCGAGCGCCCGCTGGGGCGTTGGCAAGTGTTTGTGAACGCTAATCGCGCCAGGGTTGTGCATGCGATTGATAGCCTGGCCGATGCCAAGCGGCGCGTGACGTTTAGCGCCGACAATACCACCGAGCTACCTGGGCGGCAGCTTATCGACGAAGGTGAGCGCTCGCGCGACCCGGTGGCGCAGGCCGCACACGATGGCGCGGGCGTGGTGTACGATTACTACGCCAAGAGCTTCCAGCGTGATAGTATCGATGGCCGGGGTAGCCCAATCGTTTCGACCGTACACTATGGCAGCGACTCTGCCGATGCCGAAAATGCAGCCTGGATTGGCGAGGCCCAGCAGATGGTGTATGGCGATGGCGGCCGTATTTTCAAACCGCTAGCCTATGGCCTTGATGTGATTGGGCACGAGCTGACCCACGGCGTAACCGATAATACCGCTCAACTTATTTACGAAAGCCAATCGGGTGCGCTGAACGAAGCCTATTCCGATATTTTTGGCGCGCTGATCGATCGGGCCAACTGGACGATTGGCGAAACGGTGGTCAAGTCGCCGCCCTTCCCTGTGCCGTATATGCGCAGCCTCGAAGACCCTAACATGAACGGGCAATATAACCCGAACAACCCGCTGCGCGGCGTTGGACAGCCTGCCACCGTGAGCGAATATGCCGACCTGCCAGTAAGCCGCCGCGCCGATAATGGCGGCGTCCATATCAATAGCGGTATCCCCAATCACGCTGCCTACCTGGTGGCGCAGGCAATTACCCGCGAGAAGATGGAGCAAATCTACTATCGCACGCTCACGCAATACCTCTCGCCCGAATCTGATTTTCTCGACCATGCCCGCGCCACTGTGCGCGCGGCCCAGGATTTGTATGGGCAGACTGAAGTTGCCGCCGTACAGCAAGCCTTCCGGCAGGTTGGTATTGATGTGGGCGGTAGCAATAATGTGCCTGCGCCTGCGCCGCAGCAGCCTTCAACTGGCAGCAATGCGCCGCCACCACCAACCCAGCAGCTGCCCGCTGGCTGCACCGACGTGATTATGAATGGCACGTTCGAGCAGAACGGCGGCTGGACGGAAGAAGCGCAAGGCGCCTCGATTATTGCAACCGAGCTGCCGCATACGGGCAAGCGCAGCGCCTGGTTGGGCGGTACCGACCAGGAGTCAGTGCAATACTTTTACCAGGATGTGCGCCTGCCAGCGAATGCCAATAGCGTACAGCTAGCTTATTATCGCCTGCTCCATCACGAAGTTTCGGGTGTGATCGGGTTATTTGCTGGCGATGCGAAATTCAGCGTTATTGTTGCCAACACGAATGGCGATGCGCTCGCCACGCTTGAAGAACTTAGCTCGCAGCAGGGCGACGACAACTGGCGGCAGGCACAGGCCAACTTAGCCAAGTATGCGGGTAAAACAGTGCGCCTAGTGTTCACCTCTGAAAACCCGCGCGGCAACATCAGTAGCTTCTTTGTTGATGACGTGACCCTGGTGGTGTGTACGGGCAATAACGCCCCGAGTACGCCAGCACCAGCACCAGCACCCGCCCAGAATGGCGTGACGCTCGGCGGCACAATTACCAATGTTGATACTGGCCGCGGTGTTGAGGGCGCGCAGGTATTTGTGATGCAGCCGGGCGTCAGCGCAACCCAGGCCGCCGCCGATAATACACTTACCCGCGACGAAGTGCTTACCAGCGGCGTCACCGATGCGAATGGCTATTACCAGACCGATGACGCGTTGCCAGTGAATCAAACCTATAGTGTGATTATTATTGCATCGGGGTATCGGCCAATCATTGCCGATAATGGCATCGAGATTCCTGCCAATGCCACCAGCCCGTTTGTGGTGGATGCGACACTACGGCGGGGACGGTAACAAGTGACCATTGACGGGCATGCAGGCTATACTGTGCCAGATCTCCACAGTGAGAGCTTCACGATCGCCTGTAGCGAGTGCTCTATTTGCGTGTAATCTGCCAACCGGCAACCCGGTACGGAGTTTTCGATGAGCGAACAAGTCAGGTGCTGCATCTGTGGCGATCCGCTTGAGCCACCGTATCATACTATTGGCAAACGGGCGTACTGCGCGCGGCATTTTGCCCAGATCAATAAGCCGAATACAGGCTTCTGGCGCGCTGGCCTGATTCAAATCGTTCTGGTGGGGCTATTCAGCGGCATTATCGCCTTGCTGGCCGCTAACCTTGGCCCAATCAACCCCACTGCGCTCATGGTAATTGGCCTGCTCCTGGCAATTGTGCCCTCGGCGGTATGGCTGGTGTTCTTCTACCGCCAAGACCGGCTTGAGCCTGAACCCAAAACCAGTATTGCCCAGGTGTTTCTGCTGGCACTGATACTCACAGATGTGTTCGCCCTGCGCCTGTTTAACGATTGGTTTAAGCTGGCGAACTGGGCACCTGCGGAAACCTTTACATCGCTTCTGGCGAATATCCTGATCGTTGGCTTTACAATCGCCGGAATTGTGTATGTAGCTGTGCGCCTGCCGGTGTACGCCACGCCTGAATTCGATGAGCGCATGGATGGCATTGTGTATGGCACCGTTGCTGGCCTGGGTGTAGCGACACTCCTAAACTTGCACTATGTGCTCGATAATGGCGGTGTGGCGCTTGGCCCCGGCGTCATCCATGTGACGACGACGGCATTGGCTCAGGCATCGTTTGGTGGGGTATTGGGCTACTTTATGGCGCAGGCCAAGTTCGAGCATAAGCCCGTATGGTGGATTCCGCTCGGCGTTGTGCTGGCAGCGGTGCTGAATGGTGTGTTCAGCTGGTTGATGAGCGAGATTAGCGCGGCGGGCCTGGCAGTGCAGCCCTGGCGCTCGCTCGTGCTAGGGGTAGTGCTGGCGCTGATAGTGTTCGGGGTGCTACTAGCGCTGATGCGCCGCGCGATGCAAACTGTATTGGAACCAGCGAGCTAGCGGCGGCGCGATAGCGGCGTTGCTGCTGTTCACTCTTGCCTTTTGCATACGAGAACGATATGATTCAAACGACCGAAAGTGGCCCGCTTTATCGCTTACGCCTGGCACGTAAAGATCTTGGCGTCGCGCTGGTAGTGCTATTAGCGCTGGCGGCTGGCATGCTCTTGCGTTTGCAGGTTGAAGGGCGTACCCGGCAGTTCCAGGATGCGAATTCGCCATTTCGCATTACCTACCCGGCGAGCTGGAATGAGGCATCTACGCTGCAAGATACGCTGTTGAATGTAGCCGACCCGCTGACCGATTCGGCGTACAAAACTAACTTAATCGTCGAAGCTCGCGATATTGACCCGGCCAGCCCGCCCGATATGCAAACGCTGCTTGACCGGCGGGTGGAACAGCGTGCGGCGCTCACTGGCTATCATTTCCTCTCCAACCGCGATGTAACCGTAAATGGGGTGAATGGCTCGGTGATTGAGTACGCATATGTTGTCCAGCCCATCGACCAGCCGCGGCGGCCATCGCTACCAGTGGTGGTACAGGCGCGTGAATATATCGTTGCGGCCAAAGATCGGGTGTATTATATGACCTTGGCCGCCCCACAAGCTGCCTTCGAAGCCGCTAGCGCGCAATTCGACGGTATCATTCAGACGGTGCAGATACAATGAGCGAAACTTCTGAAAACCAGCCTAATCCTGAACCACCCGCTGGCGAGGTGCTCGCGCATATCTCGACTAGTGATGCCGACACCAGCCTGCAAGCCGCGCCTCCTGCCGCCAGCCATCGCAAAGATGCCGGGCAGCCCGCTCCCGCAGCATCGAGCGATACGCTTGCGCGGCCACGCGGTGCCCTGATTGCGATGCGCAAGAGCGGCGGCCTGTTCTTTACCTGGCGGCTGCTGGTTGTACACCAGGATGGGCGGCTGATCTACAAGAGTAATGAAATTGATGCGCCAGAAAAGGCGCGCGTCATCGGCGCGCTCGAAGCCCCGCAGCTTACCGCGCTACAGCAGCTCATTGCGCAAACCGACTTTAACGCGCGGGCTTATGGTGCGCGGCAGAACCCCGACGCGTATGCGTATGAGATTATTGCGCGGGTAGGCCGCAAGAATAAGTATGCTGAGGTATTTGAGGGCGGCGTGCCAGCAGCGCTGAAGCCGCTGATTGCACAGCTAAATGCGCTGTTGCCTGGGGCCACCCCTGCCGCATCCGAGGCAGATGCGGCTACCGAGGGCACTGCACCAACCGCGCCCGGCGACGCATCCGACAAGCCCGCCGCTGAGGACGAGTGAGGTGGGCGTAGCACATCCGCCCACAGGCGGATGGCGAACACCGCAGGGCATGGTATTGTATCGCTGTTCAATGATAAACCCGGTGATATAAGGGTGTTGCGCAACATGGTGATGCAAGCAGCCAGCAGGAAGCAATAACAGGCGTCGGTTGACGCCTTGGATGAATTGGTTACGTTCTACGTAGCCTGAACATCGCACTTCCTACTTGCTTGTATTGCGCCCATGTTGAGCCATTGCTTTACACTGTGCTATTGGCCGTGGGCGTACTCGCTCACGGCCTTTGTGTGCCTGTTCTACCAAGGAATTGCGGGAGCGACGCAGCCACCCGCGAACCTCCCACTCTACAACCAGGTATATATCGGATACGGCGCTAATTATCCACATTTGGAGTAGTTTATCCACAATCGTCAGCAGCGAACGAATTTGATGCAAACAGATTGCAAAATAATTGCCGATCGCATCCCGGTCACGAAAAACATGCCTGGTCGTTATGGTAAACCGTGCGAAAAAACACTTGACATCGCCGCAAAGCATGCAAGTTATCCACACTGGATACTCTCCGCTTGGGAATGGCATGACAGCGGATTCTAGCCGCTTTTTGGTGTATAGGAGGAACTCTATGACTGTACAAACTACTGCTGCGATGCTACGCCCCGCTTGTATGGCAGACCTTCCGGCGGTGGTGGATATTGCCAACGCCTGCGCCCGCGAAACCGATGGCCGCGATGAGCTGACGCTTGAAAGTTACACCGAAGAGTGGCGCGACCCGGCACTCAACCTGGATACGAACACTCGCGTGGCTGTGCTACCAGATGGCACAATTGCTGGATGTGTTGAGGTGTGGAGCAGCGCGCCATATGTTGATCACTGGGTGTGGGGGCGAGTACATCCCTCGCTGCGTGGGCAGGGCATTGGCACCGCGCTTATGGATTGGGCCGAGGCGCGCGTCGCTGAGTATGTCGAGCAAGCGCCACCTGAGGCGCAGGTTACTCTCACCGCCGCCAGCGCCAGCGGCCACCAGCCCACGATTGATTTAATGATTGATCGCGGATTTGTTGCAATACGCCATTCCTTGCAAATGGAGCGGTCGCTGGCTGGCGAGCTGCCTACACCCGCATGGCCCGCTGGTGTGGCGCTACGCCCGTTTACATCCGAGCAGCACCTGGCGCTCTATCGCGCGATCGACGAGATCTGGCACGACCATTGGGGCTATGTCGAAACACCCGAGGATGAAGGCTATGCTTTATGGCTTCATCGCATGACCCAAGCCCGCGATTATGACCCATCGCTGTGGTTTGTGGCCTACGCGGGCGGCGAAATTGCGGGCGCGGTATTGTGCTACCCTGCACACTCGGGCGATACCAGCTTGGGTTGGGTTAGTCGCCTGGGTGTGCGGCGGCCCTGGCGTAAGCAACGCCTGGCCCAAGCACTGTTGTATCACGCATTCGGCGAGCTGCAACGGCGCGGATGTACGCGCGTGGGACTGGGCGTCGATGCTGAAAGTCTTACTGGCGCAACCCGCCTGTACAAAAAGGTTGGGCTACAGCCGGTGCAAAGCTCGGTTACATTTTCTAAAATTGTGCGCTCTGGTGCTGCGCTCACAACCGAAGCGCTGAGCGATTAGTAGCGCTATGGCGCTAGCACCGGGCTTAGCGATATGGTGCATTATGAATATTTCGCTTGGTAATCACCAGAATCTCTTCTTTACCTACCTGCGCCCGCAGCGGTGGCGGGTAGCGCTGCTTGCCGTGCTGCTGCTCGGTGGCATAGGGCTAGAACTGCTTAACCCGCAGATTTTGCGCACGTTTATTGATACCGCGGCGCAGGGCGGTGCAACTGCACAGCTTACCCGCGCTGCCCTGCTGTTTATTGCTGTGGCGCTGGTGCAGCAATTGGTGACGGTGGCCGCAGCGTATATGAGTCAGAGCGTGGGCTGGAGCGCGACCAACGCCCTGCGCGCCGATTTAGTCGCACACTGCCTGGGCCTGGATATGGCCTTTCACAAAGCGCATACCCCCGGCGAGCTCATCGAGCGCGTTGATGGCGATGTGAATGCGCTCGCTATGTTCTTCTCGCAATTTGTGATTTTGGTGCTGGGCAATGGCCTGCTCCTGTTCGGAGTGTTGGTGCTGCTCTATCGGGAAGATTGGCGCGTGGGTGGCGCGATGTCGCTGTTTGTGCTGATAGCGCTGGTTGCGCTGAACCGCATTCGCAGCTTTGCCGTGCCCCAGATGACTGCTGAGCGCGAAGCGAGCGCGGTGGTTTTTGGTTTCCTCGAAGAGCGCCTGGCGGGCCTTGATGATATTCGTGCCAATGGTGCGGGTGGGCATGTGCTGAATGGGTTTGCCCACGTAGGCCGCGACCTGTATCTGAAGGGACGCCGCGCGGGCATTCAGGGCTCGCGAATGTGGGCGGCGAGCATGGCCGTGTTTGTGCTGGGCTATACGCTGGCGCTGGGTTTGGGCGCATACCTGTATGGCGTTGGCGCAATCACGATCGGCACGGTGTACCTATTTTTCCAGTATACCGAGCTGTTGCGCCGCCCGCTTGAGCAAATTGCCGACCAGCTGCGCGAGTTTCAGCGGGCCAGCGCCGGGGTAGCGCGTATTGGGCAGCTGGCCCAGGTAGCGCCGAGCATTCACGATGGCACCGGCGCGCATATGCCGCCGGGCGCGCTGGCGGTAGAGTTCGATGCGCTTTCGTTTGGATATACCGACGAAGTGGCGATTGGCGACCGCGCTTCGGGGCTGGAAATTGCGCGGGGCCAAGCAAGCGAATTGGTGCTCGACAATATTCAGTTCACGCTTTCCCCTGGGCAGGTGCTCGGCTTGCTTGGCCGCACTGGGAGCGGGAAAACAACGCTTACGCGCCTGCTGTTCCGCCTGTACGATCCAACTGCGGGCGCGATTCGGCTGGGTGGCGTTGATCTGCGCGCGGTACCCCTGGCCGAGCTGCGTGAGCGTATTGGGATTGTGACGCAGGATGTGCAGCTGTTTGGCGCGACGATCCGCGATAACCTGACGCTTTTCGACCGCACAATTGACGATGCGCGCATTATCGCCGCGCTGGCCGAACTCGGCTTGCGCCAGTGGCTCGATGCGCTCCCGAATGGGCTTGACACCGCGCTGGGCGCAGGCGGTACCGGGCTTTCGGCGGGCGAATCCCAATTGCTGGCGTTTGCGCGCGTGTTTCTGCGTAACCCCGGCTTGGTCATCCTCGATGAAGCCTCGTCGCGGCTCGACCCGGCAACCGAGCGATTGATTGAACAGGCAGTCGGGCGATTATTGCAGGGCCGCACGGGTATTATTATTGCGCACCGCCTGGCTACGGTGCAGCGCGCCGACGAAATTATGATCCTGGAAGATGGGCGGGTGGTTGAGCACGGGCCGCGCGCGGCGCTGGCGGCTGCGCCCGATTCGCGCTTTGCGACGCTGTTGCGGGTTGGTATGGCGGAGGTGCTGGTATGAACCAATGGGCAATGACGGCCCGGCTGGCGCGCACGCGCCCCTGGCTGTTCAGCATATCGTTTGTACTGTGGGTGGTATTTGCGTTTATGCCGCTCGCTACCGGCCTGATTATGCGCGCATTCTTTAATACGCTCACTGGCACCGCGCCAGCGCAGATCGGCGTGTGGGCATTGCTGGGCTTGCTGCTCGGCTCTGAGGCACTGCGCATTGGTGTGTTGCTGGCCTGCATGGCGTGCTGGACGACCTTCTGGAATGCGGCGGAGTGGCTGGTGCGTACAAATATGCTGGGCTGGCTGGTGAGCGGCCCCGGCGCGCGCGTGCTGCCCGAGTCGGCGGGCGCGGCGGTCAGTCGCTTTCGCGACGACGTGCTGGAGTATGTCGTATTCCTCGATACCTGGCTTGATGTAACCGGCGAGCTGGTGTTTTCGGCGGTGGCGCTGGCGATTATGCTGCAAATCAATGCGCTCATCACGGTGGTAGTGTTTCTGCCCATGGTTGGTGTTGTTGCCGTCACTCATATTGCTGGCACGCGCATCCGGGCGTATCGTACTGCCAGCCGCGCTACTACTGGCCGTGTCACTGGCTTTATTGGCGAATTATTTGGCGCGGCGCAGGCGATTAAAGTGGCCGGTGCCGAGGCGCAGGTCGTAGCGCACTTCCGTGCCCTGAGTGAAGCGCGGCGGCGCGCTGCCCTGAAAGATCAGCTGCTGTCGTCGCTGCTCGATTCGTTCAATGTAAATACGGTAAACCTGGGCATCGGCCTTATTTTGATGCTCTCTGCTAGTGCCATGCGCGCGGGCGGCTTTACCCTGGGCGATTTCGCGCTGTTTGCGAGCTATATCGGCTGGGTGGCCGGGCTGCCGCGCTGGGTCGGGCGGCTGCTCACGCGCGCCAAGCAGGTCGGGGTATCGCTGCGGCGTATTGGCGAACTATTGGTTGGCGCGCCGATTGAGCTACTCACAGCACATAGCTCGGCAGCGGTTGAACCGCTAGCGCCCACCGTAGTGCCTGCGCTGCCTCCAGGTATCCCCACCTTGCTGGCGGTTCAGGGCTTGAGCTATAGCTTTCCCGAAACGCAGCGCGGCATTCGCGATATTGATATTGCTGTGCCCCATGGCTCGTTCACCGTTATTACCGGGCGGGTAGGCGCGGGCAAAACCACGCTGCTGCGCACAATCCTCGGGCTGCTACCCGCCGATGCAGGTGCGGTCCAGTGGAATGGTGTGGCAGTTGCTGATGCGGCAACGTTTCTGGTACCACCGCGCTGTGCTTATACGCCGCAGGTACCACATCTGTTTAGCGAAAGCTTGCGCGATAATTTGCAGCTAGGCACACCACTTACCCCAGCTGAACTTGCGTTCGCGGTACACGCGGCAGTGCTCGATCGCGATGTCGCTGCCATGCCGCAGGGCCTCGATACACTCGTTGGCTCGCGCGGGGTACGCCTCTCGGGTGGGCAGGTGCAGCGCGCCGCTGCCGCGCGCATGTTTACCCGCAACGCCGAACTGCTGGTATTCGACGACCTTTCAAGCGCGCTGGATGTCGAAACGGAACGGATATTGTGGGAACGACTGTTCGAGCGCCAGGCTGCCACTTGCCTGGTTGTCTCGCATCGCCGGGCAGCGCTGCGCCGTGCCGACCAGATTGTTGTGCTGAAGGACAGTCGGGTTGAGGCGCAGGGCACGCTCGACGAGCTGCTGGCCAGCTGCGCCGAAATGCGCTACCTGTGGGATGGCGGGGCAGTTGAGGAAAGCGCGCCAGAGGAGCTAGTCGAAGCTGTTCCATGAACTTTATCGTACTGAATCAAGCAGCACAGCCGCTTCAACACCTATATTGAAGCGGCTGTACTGCTTAATTGAGGTGAGTTACACGCTGAATCATCAATCAGCGGCATAAGCAATTTATAGTATGGCGAACTACCGCAAACGAGCGATATTGTCTTTTTGCCAATCTTCAACTATTATTCGCGCGGTGACCGACGGTAAAGGAGAGAGTATGCTCCTAAAATATCTACGCACACAGATCGAAAACCGTGTGAAAAATTGGCTTCTGCGCCTAACAAGCTCACCGTTGCTGGGCTACCTGCCGCCGTTCGTGCCATATGAGAGCGGACGGAACACCTATATGATCCCTGTGGCTGCGCATCCAGAAGGAAGGCGCGTATCACACGATTTCCCGGTGCCGCCGAAAGAACTATGGCTTGGCTATGGCACAACGGCCCAGGTTTATCTTGAAGCTGGTCGGCACCATGTCAATAGAATGTTGCAAATTACAGAGGGGAGCGGCTGGTCACTTCCTGCGGATGCGCGCGTGATGGATTTTGGCTGCGGGGCGGGCCGAATGGCGCGCTGGCTGGTGGAAAAAGTGCCGGATGGGGAGATTTGGGGCACGGATATCAGCGCGCCGCACATTACCTGGTGCCAGCAAAACCTCACACCGCCAATCCATTTTGTCACAACCACAACAATGCCACATCTTCCTTTTGAAGATAACTCGTTTGATTTTATTTATGCTGGCTCCGTTTTTTCACACCTTGATGATTTGGCTGATGCCTGGCTTCTGGAATTACGCCGTATTGCCCGGCCTAGCAGCAGAATTTTTATCACTATTATGGATCAAACCAGCATTTCCTTGTTTTCGCAGGATAAATGGAAGAATTTCTGGCTTAGCTGGTATGTGCTGGCGCATCGCGAATACCGAACGTACCTCTCTGCGCAATTCAGTAAATTCACGATTGGCCGGGCTTTACAGGCGCAAGTATTCTATAATCGCGACGAGCTTGCGCGGAAACTCACCCGCTGGTTTACCGTGCATAGCGTTGTACCAGAAGCCTACGCATTTCAAACAGCGCTCGTTCTTGAAAAAAACCGCGACGAATAGAGTTAGGACTTACGCAGTTGCGTTATTGCGCATACCAACGCTGTGCGTTTCGCCTGCGGCAGCACGGTAAAACCGATTATGTTTGTGTGCGCTTTTTCCGCGCTACGCGCGGAAAAAGCGCACACGAGGAAAAATCAAGTACCGCTCTGCTGAAGGCTCAGCACGTCAACTGCGTAAGTCCTAAGAGGAACAATTAAATAGCAGAAACAGGCACCACCCAACTTTTGGTATAAAAACGCTGCTGGGGCAGTTTCACATTTCCGCTCCACAATCTGTTCGAGCGGGTATGTAGGTTCTTCCGCGCCTTACAAACTCGCGGCGTAGCGCACGGCATTGCGGAAGATGATCAGGCCATCGCCTTCGCTGCGGGCTGGCTCGCGCGTCCAGCGTGGGTGCTGGTGCGGCAGAATGGCATCTTCGGGGTGGGGCATCAGCCCGAGCACATTGCCCTGCGGATTGCACACGCCCGCAATCGCGTCATCGGAGCCGTTGGGGTTGGCTGGGTAGCTTGCAGACTCGCCAGCGGCGGCAACATAGCGCAGCGCTACCTGCCCATTTGCCTGTAGCGCGGCAAGCGTCGCCGCATCGCGCGTGACGAAGCGCCCTTCGCCATGGGCTACTGGTACTTCGATCGGGTGTGCAATGCCTTGTGTGAATACGCAGCGGCTGCTCAGATCGGCGGCCAGGTGTACCCAGCGACATTCAAACTGCCCCGAGGCATTGTCGGTGAGCGTTGCGCAGGCCGTGGTTTGTCGTTCCTCTATTCCGGGCAGAATCCCCGATTTCACCAGCACCTGAAAGCCATTGCAAATGCCAATCACCGGGCGGCCATCGGCGACAAAGGCGGTGAGCTGTTCCGACAGGCGGTGCACCAGATCGACCGCAAGCAGCTTGCCCGCGCCCAGGTGGTCGCCATACGAAAAACCGCCAGGAATGATCAGCAGCGCGTAGTCTGCCAGGCGCACCCCGCCATCGACGATGCGATTGATGTGAATGCGCGCTGCCGCACCGCCCGCAAGCTCAATCGCAGCGGCGGCGTCTTCATCGCGGTTGATGCCCGGGGCGCGCAGTACCAGTGCTCGAATCATAAACGTACCTTGAAGCAACACAAAGCAGCCCGATGATCTGGTTGCAGGGTCTCACCTGCTTTCCCACCATCGGGCCGCTCGATTACACCTTAACTGCCACGAAATTCCATTTCCACTTCGCCGATCTTAATCCGGTCGCCGGGGCGCAGGCGCTGCGGCTGGCGCGGCACTACTTGCTTGCCATTGAGCAACGTGCCGTTGGTTGAGCCAAGATCGGTGAGGGTGTAATAATCGCCGTTGCGCTCAAGCAGCGCATGGTTGCGCGAGGCAATGCCACGATCGTGCTCCGCCAGGTCGATTTCAGGGTAGTGGTTCTGGCGTGGGTCGCGCCGACCAATACGGATGGGCGAGCGATCGAGCTTTTGCTCCCAGGCGGCGCGCGGCGATGTGACCAGCAGGCGCGCAATTGGCGGTGCGCCCAATGGTGCGCCGCAGCCCGCACAGAAGCGAGCACCGGCTTTGTTCACCCGCCCACAGCGGCTGCACGTGACGCCATTTTCGGGAATTGGCGGGCTAGAAATCACCGCTGGTGATGGTTGTACCGCTGGCTGGACAGGCAATGTACTGGCTGGCAGGGTTTGCACCGGCGATGCCTGCCGCGCAGGTGTAGGCGATTGCACTGGCGGTGGCGGCGATGCGCGCTCAATCGGGTTGACAAATGGCGCGTCGAGGCAGCCCATCATCGCCTGCTCGAAGGCTTGCATATCCTGGAAGCGCGCATTTGGGTCGAGCGCCATTGCCCGGATAATTACGCCTTCGGTGCGATCATCTACCGAGGGGTTAAGTTTGCGAATCGCGCCTACGGCGGGCGTTTGCAGTGGGATCGGCGGCATATTCGTGAGCAAGTGCAGCAACGTTGCGCCCAGCGCATACACATCCGAGCGCGCATCGGTTTGCCCTTTGCCATATTGCTCGGGTGGCGCATAGCCCGCCGAACCCATTGCGACCGTGTCTTTGGTTTTTCCGCGCTTGTGGGTGCGCGCCACGCCAAAGTCGATCAGCTTGAGCACACCTTCGGGCGTGAGCATGATATTGGAAGGCTTCAGATCGCGGTAGATGATTGGCTGCGGGCGCGTGTGCAGGTAGTGCAGCACCCGCGCTACCTGAATGCCATAGCCTAACACCTGCTGTTCGAGCAGTGGCGCATTCGCCTCGCGCACCCGGTCTTCGAGTGTTTTGCCCGGCACAAACTCCATTACCATGGTTGGCCGCCCCTGGTAGGTGAACAGCTCGGCGACCACGGGCAAATTGGGGTAGCTCAGCGATTCCAGCAGGCGAGCTTCCTGCTCAAATAGGCGGCGATTCTCTTCGACTTCGGGGAGCGGGGCATCGGGCTGAGAGCGCATCTCTTTCAATGCCCATACGGTGCCATCCGAAAGCCGTTGGGCACGATACACTGCGCCCATACCACCACGGCCAATCAGCGCCAGGATTTTATACTGGTCGCGCGTGCCAGGCACAATTGTTTCGGGAGTTAACAGGTCGTTTAGAGCGATCATGACGCCACCATAGCGAGCGATTCAGCGCACACACAGCGCGTGGATGATTGTACCATACTGCGCAGCTCTGTGTGATTGGCGGCAGCTGTGCTCATGGATGCACCAATGCACCGGGTTCGCTAGCCAGTGGCAGCCTGAGCGTGAAGGTGCTGCCCTGCCCTACTGTGCTTTGTGCGCTCACTTCGCCGGCGTGGGCCTCGGCCACCCACTTCACAATTGCCAGGCCCAGCCCGGCCCCGCCCGCCGCCCGCGAACGCGATTTATCGGCGCGGAAGAAGCGCTCGAACACATATGGCAACGCTTCGTCGGCAATGCCATCGCCGGTATCGCACACCTGGAGCATGGCGTGAGTATGTTCGCGCGCCAGCCTGATGGTGACACGCCCACCCGGCGGCGTGTGCTGCAGCGCGTTGGCGGCCATGTTTAGCAGCGACTGCTTCAGGCGGTCGCGGTCGCCAAGTACTTCTATTTGCTCGGTAACATCGGGCAAAAGGGTTACGCCTTGCGTCAGCGGGGCCAGGTCGCGCACGACTTCGAGCACCAACTCGTCGAGCGCCACCGGTTCGCGGCGCAGCTGCAAGCCCGCTTCGGTTTGGGCCAGCAGCAGTAAATCGCTGGCGAGCCGTACCAGCCGGTTGATTTCACGCTCCATCGCCGCCAGCGCAAGATCCAGTGCTTGTGGATCGCGGGCGCTATTGCGGCGCAGAATTTCCAGGTTGCCGTGCATAGCCGTGAGCGGTGTGCGCAGCTCGTGCGATACATCCGCAACGAAACGGCGCTGGGCGTTAAATAGCAGCTCTAGCCGCTCTAGCATTTCGTTGACGGTGGCGGTGAGCTGGGCCAGCTCGTCGCTACCGGGTGTGGTTGGCACGCGCTGGGCCAGGTCTTCGGCCCGCACAATTTGCCGGGTGGTGCTGGCAACCTGCCCAACTGGCAACAGCGCGCGTTCGGCCAGCCAGGCACCGCCGCGCAGTGCTGCCAGCAACGCAATCAGGCTGATCGCCGCCAGGCTGAAGCTGAGCAGCTGAAGCGTGCGATTGATCTCGCGCAGTGGCTGCGCTACTTGCAATATGCCGACAATTTGCTGGTTGTTGCGGATCGGCTGCACAAGGATGAGTACGGGTGCATCGCCGAGCCGGGCATCACTTAGTTGGGTGTGCCCGGCGAGCGCCGTCGTGCGGGCAGTAGCGTCGAGCGGGAGGCGCTGACCTTGCAGGCTGGCTGAGGTAACCACCACCTCCCCGGCGAGGTTGGCAGCCTGCACATATAGTGATGGCGATTCCAGCCCTTCGACATTGAGTGGGCGGGTGCGCTGCAAAAATGCGGGAGAATTAAAATAGTCGCCGAGGCCGGTATCGGTGGCGTCGAAATCTTCCTGTATCAGCTCGCCACTGGCATCGAGCTCGCGCTCCATCTCCGAGCGCAGCGCCGAACGCACGGTGAGGGTTACACCGATACCAAGCAGCAGCAGCACCACGCCAAAAAAGGCGGTGTAGCCTAATGCCAGGCGCGTGCGCAACGAGGGCGTCTTGCGGCGATTCATGCTGGCTTATCCCTCATCGCGCAGCACATAGCCAACACCACGGATGGTGTGAATCAGGCGCGCGGCCCCGGCAGCTTCGAGCTTCTGGCGCAAGGCCCGAATATACACCTCGATTACATTGCTCTCGCCGCCAAAATCGTAGCCCCAGATACGCTCGTAGAGTAGGTCGCGCGTAAGCACCTGGCGCGGATGGCGCATAAACAGCTCGAGCAGTTCGAATTCCTTGGCCGTAAAAGCCACCCGGCGCTCGTCTACCCGCACCTCGTGCGCCACCAGATCGAGGGCCAGTGGCCCAAAATGCAGGATTTCGCCGCTGCTCTGGGCCTGATGGCGGCGCAGCTGCACGCGCACACGCGCCAGTAGCTCTTCAAATGCGAACGGCTTCACCAAGTAATCATCGGCGCCGCGCTCAAGCCCGGCCACCCGGTCGGCAACTGATTCGCGCGCGGTGAGCATAATAATCGGCACATCTGACCCGGCGCGCAGGCGTTCGGCGACTTCCATACCATCCAGCCCAGGCAGCATAAGATCAAGTACGACCACATCCGGCGGGCGTTCGCGCGCGGCGGCCAGTGCCACCAGCCCATCGCCAGCCAATTCCACGGCATACCCTTCAAACACAAGCCCGCGCCGTAAGTAATCGGCGATTTCGGCTTCGTCTTCAACAATCAAAATACGCTGGCTCA
Organism: Chloroflexi bacterium SZAS-1; assembly: GCA_018266315.1. Classification (GTDB taxonomy): domain Bacteria; phylum Chloroflexota; class Chloroflexia; order Chloroflexales; family Roseiflexaceae; genus Kouleothrix. Next base: position 17,878 of record JAFEAS010000123.1, read on the forward strand.
TACCTTTATTCCTACATTGCCAGATTCGCCGTTATGCTAGCACAAAGCCCAGAGCGATACAACTAAAGCCTGGATGAGCGTGCGGCATGCTCTCGGGTGGGGCGTGGAGTATGGTATTATTGCGCTGCATAAAGGAGCTTCGCAATGAGAACGAACCTGACCCATCGGGTTGTGATAACCGGCATGGGCGCGGTTACGCCGCTGGGTACGAGCGTGCCAGCCTTCTGGGAAGGTATGGTGGCCGGGCGCTCGGGTGTGCGGCTGGCGACGCGCTACGATATTGCCGATTTCCCATATGTCATTGCCGCCGAGGTTCACGATTTCGACCCGCGCGACTATATGGAGGCCAAGGCAGCCCGGCGCATGGCGCGCTTCGCTCAGTTTGCCGTGGCGGCGGCGGGCGAGGCACTGCGCGATAGCGGCCTCGACCTTGAACGGCTCGACCGATCGCGCGTGGCGGTGGATATTGGCACCTCGCTTGGCGGCACCGCCAATGTCGAAGAGCAGATTCAGACCTTCGTAGCCAAAGGCCGCAAGCGCGTCGATGCCTTTTATCTGCCCACGTTTATTTATAACATGGCTGCCTGCCAGGTGGCGATTGCCTATGGCTTGCACGGTCCAACCACCGCGCCGGTGCTGGCCTGCGCTACCGGCACCTACGCGATTGGCGAGGCGGCGCGCGCGATACACCGTGGCGATGCGATTGTGGCGGTGTGCGGCGGTACCGATGCGGGCGTTACCGCGCTGAACGCAATGGCGTTTGGCGTGATTGGCGCAATCGCCCCGCCCGGCGACGACCCGGCGCATGCCGTGCGCCCATTCGATGCGCGCCGCCAGGGTACTGCCGGTGGTGAGGCATGCGGCGTGCTGGTGATCGAGCAGCTGGAACATGCCATGGCGCGCGGTGCGCGTATCTATGCCGAACTGGCGGGCTTTGGTGCAACCGAAGATGCCTTTCATCTCACTGCGCCCGCGCCGGGTGGCGAGTATGCTGCCCTGGCAATGACGCGCGCGATCGAAGACGCCGAGCTACAGCCCACCGATGTTGATCATATTAGCGCGCACGGTACGGGTACGCCGCTGAATGATGCCGCTGAGACGGCGGCGATTAAGCGCGCCCTGGGCGAGCATGCTTACCGCATTTCGGTGAGCGGCATTAAGTCGATGCTGGGCCATACTGCCGGTGCTGCGGGCGCGCTGGCCGTTATTGGCTGTGCCAAAAGCATCGAAACCGGCATTGTGCCGCCAACAATCAACTACGAAGTGCCCGACCCCGAGTGCGACCTGGATTATGTACCGAACACTGCGCGCCACCAGGATGTGCGCGTGGCGCTAGCGAATGCCTTTGGCTTTGGCGGGCAGAACGCGGTGGTGTTGGTACGCCGCTTCGAAGAGTAAAGTAGACATACTACTGGTGGAATTATGCCAACAAAAAGTCGTTCATCGCGCAGCCAGCCGACGCGCCACCGCTTGCCTGAACGCACGGTGTACCGCCCGAGCGCTGCGCTGCGCAACGTCACTCTGGGCCTGATCTTGATATTGGGTGTGGCTGCAATCTGGTTTGCGTATATTTCTACGCGCTCAGTGCTTTCCACTGTGTTCTGTGCGCTGCCGATCGGGCTGTTTTTTCTGGTTGTGCTTTCGTATTTCTTCTACCTATCGCGCAAAACAACGCTGGTGCTGGCCGCCGATGGGCTAGAATACAACACCCCGAACCTGAGCATACGCACCAGCTGGGCCAATGTCGCGAAGCTGGTTGACGACCCGCTCACGCCGCGCCTGGTGCTGCATCAGCCAGTAACGGTTGATGCCCATACCGCCGCCGCGCGCCCGCTCGACCCCTCCGCCGGTGGGCGGGCCATCCCGCTGCGCATGTTCGGCTATGCCCGTGGCTCGGCGCTGGGCCGCGATCTTGCCCGGCGTGCCCCGCATCTCTTTGCGTCTGCCGAGCGATCTCCTTCATGACAGCGAACTTTTGCTTACCATAGCGCAGGCTTGACTTCCTTGGTGCGCACATAATCACCACGAAGGAAAGAACCGTGCCGCTGCAAGCTACATGAGGAGCAAACAGCCGTGCAACGCCGAACCTTCCTCGCAGCCGCCAGCATCGCGCTGGCGAGCTATGCTGGCCGCAAATGGTTGGTGGCTAGCCGCGCCGTAGCGGCTCCATGGTCGCGGGCGCAAGCCTGGCAGCCTAACCCCAATGTCCTGTTCGAGTGGCGCTATATCGCTGGCCATATCACCACTGCCACCAACGATTACGGCTTCATTGTGTCGCTCTCGCGCCCGGCATCGGTACTGGGCCGCTCGCCTGAGCTGCTGGTGATGCGCCAGGATGTGAACGGTGCCTTTTCTTCCACTGTGTACCCCGGTACACTCACCTACGATACTGGTACGGCTACCTACACCTTCCAGGCAAGCGGCGGCCAGGCCAGTGCAACCGCGCGCTACGACGGCCAGGTGTATCACCTGAGTGTTAATGCGCCCGCGCTTACCCTGGCCGATGCGGTGCTGCGCCCACGCGGTGATCTCATCCCTGAGGGTGGCGATGGCCTGATCGACGTTGGGCAAGTGCTGGGGTTTACCGTCGAATCGGATTATTATGCCGATTGGGCCACAGTCGAGCTCGGTGCACAAACTGTTGGTGTGGCCCGTGTCGATATGCAGGGGCTGCGGCCCAAGAGCCTTACGCCTGCCCCCACCAGCGATTACGATCACCACTGGTTTGCGCTGGCAGGCACCCAGGCCACGCCCGGTGGCCCACGCCCGGTGTGGGTAAGTGCCTGGCGCATCGTCTCGGGTGGCATATTCTGGAATGTGACCATCGCCACCGGGACAAGCGCGCAGGCGGTATCGTACACGGAAAGCAGTACGGTACAGGCGCCACTCGCAGTTGCTGAAACGGCCTGGCAGCCGGTGCCAACGCTCGCCGCCCAGCCAATCCGTTTCACTGGCACCGCCTGGCATATCACGGCTGGCGCGCAGGCGGCCGGCGATTTGCTCGATGTGCAGGTGGTGGTAGCGCCCGGTCAGTTCGCGAGTGGCGCGCGTGCATTCCCCGATGGCTCGATTAACTTTCTTGAAGAAGGAATCGGCTTTAGCGCGAGCGGCACCGTGCTGGGTATACCTTTGAGCAATATACAGCTGGTGGTGGCCGAAAGCACCGCCGAATTTGGGCTAACGTACCTGCCGCTCGCGCGCCGCTAATGTGAGCGAGCAATCTTATTCGAGTGCAAGGATCACCCGCGTTTCGCCGCGTCGTGTATCGGCGGTGTAGCGCATTCCCAACCCCGCAATCAGCCGCATAACGGGCCGATTTTCCACTAAGGTGTCGAATTGCAGCCGACGCACGCCGCGCGCATATGCTGCAGCCCCAATCAGGCGGCACAGCGCGCGCCCAATCCCCTCGCGCTGGTAGTCGTCGCGCACCACGAGCGCAACTTCAGCCGTTGTTGGCTCGTGCGGCTGCGGTACCAGCTGCATTAGTGCTACGGCGCTGCGTTCTGCACTTGTGCCAGTGGTCACGACTATACTGGTATGATTGGTTAAACCTGCATCCACAGCCCGCGACATTTCAGTATACAGCGCCTCATCATTCACATGGTTGCGCGGTGCACCGTAGCGCAGCCGAATAGTGCGTGCAGAGAGCTGGCGATACATTGAAACCAGCAGCTCGGTATCGGGTAATGCGCCGTAGCGCACAATCACTGGTCGCTGCCGCATTGTGGTAAATGTCCACCCAGTATGCGCTAAACCGGCCAGTGGTGCAATATCGAAATTGATCATCGTCCACCTCTCCACATCTTTTTCAGACCAATCGGTCGGTTTTTAACACCAACAATGCGACTGTGTTTTACTGCGCAAGTACGCTATCGATATACCAATTGAGGTGTTGTACGGCGCGCAGCATATAGCTTGTGTCGTCGTACAGCTTGCTCAGCATAATTGCGCCTTCGAGCGTTGCTGTGAGCAGCGTTGCTACTGCTGCCGGGTCGATATTGGCGCGTAGCTCGCCGCGCTCGGTACCCTTGGCAACAATGCGCTCCACCATTGCATGCCATTCATCCATTGTGGCGCGCGCGCGGGCACGCAATGCAGGGTGGGTGTCGTCGGCCTCGATTGCCGTATTTAGCACTGGGCAGCCGCCTGCAATGGCCGGGTTGTCGATCGTAGCCTGAAAGACATTGACAATCGCCCGCAACCGCTCAGCGGCGTTGTGCTTGCCAGCGAGTGCTTCCGCAAAGCGCTGCTGCTGCAGCCCAACCGAATATTCAAATGCAGCGAGGGCCAGATCATCCTTGCTGGCAAAGTGATTATAGATGCCGCCCTTCTCAAGGCCGGTGACGCGCATAATATCGGCCAGCGATGCGCCAAAATAGCCCTGACGATTGAAAAGCGGGGCCGTGCGTGCCAGGATCATTTCGCGCGTCTGTGCACCTTTATTCATTCTGTCGCCCTTGCATCAGACCAGTCGGTCGGAAATAAGTGTAGTAGAATAACGCATATGTGTCATCATTCATTTGGCTGAGTTTGAAGGTAGCCATGTTATTGATTGCTTCTGCGAATGGTGCGGTTGGTATGGCGGCGGGTTGGGCGATATTGCAAGCTGATGGCACTGCGCTCGACGCGGTTGAGGCAGCGACCCGCAAGGTGGAAGATAACCCCAAAGATCATAGCGTTGGCTATGGCGGCTACCCGAATTTACTCGGCGAAGTCGAGCTAGACGCCTCGATTATGGAAGGGGCAACGCTACGAGCGGGCGCGGTCGGTGCATTGCGCGGTTTTCGCCACCCGATCAGTGTCGCGCGCCAGGTGCTTGAGCAGCTGCCACATGTGTTGCTGGTGGGCGAAGGGGCCGCGCGGTTTGCGACCGAGCTAGGTATGCAGCCTGAAAACTTGCTAACGCCGCCTGCCGAGCAAGCCTGGCGCGCAGGGCTTGCAGGCCGCTTGCCTGAGGAATTTCGCGATGCGCAAGGCCAAATTATGGAACGCATGCTAGCGCGTGCCACACGCCTGGCTACCGATCCAGAGCGGGTAGCTGGTACGGTGAACTTTATCGCCCAGGATGCAGCAGGCCATATCGCTTCGGCGGTAAGCACCAGCGGCTGGGCCTGGAAGTACCCGGGCCGCCTGGGCGATTCGCCGATTATTGGTGCGGGGAATTACGCCGACGACCGCTATGGCGCAGCTGCTTGCACTGGCTGGGGCGAGCTTGCCATCCGCGCCAGCACGGCCCGTAGCGTAGTAATGTACCTACAGCATGGCTATGCGCTCGAAGACGCGTGCCGCGCGGCCTTTCGTGATCTGGGTGCGCTGGGGCTGCCGCCTGAGCACTGCCTGATGAGCTTGATTGCACTCGATCGCCACGGTCAGCACTGCGCGGTTTCGACTGCGCCAGGCCGCACGTATGTGTACCAGGCACAGGGTATGGCTTCACACGCTGAGCTTCCCCGCCTGGTCGCTGAAGTATAGGGATGTTTGGACATCGTACACAATTACCGTGTGTGGCACCTTGCGCCTCACGCTTCCAGCATGCTATAATCACGCCCATACAAAACGATATGTGCCGAAAGCGCGGTTTTGCCGCGATCGAGCAGCGCCACGCTCGTCGTGGGCTGCTTTTTTTGTGTAGTATTGCTGTGCGCTTGGAAAGCGAATTGGTTTGACGCCCTGGCCTGCAACCATACGCCGCCTCGGTATTGTCCTGCTGTGTGCACTGCTGGTGGCAAGTTGCGCTACGAGCAATACACCCACCACGCCTGCGGTTACCCCTGCCCCATCCAGCATCACCCTGGTGCTATGGCATGGCTGGTCGGCTACTGCGCGCCAAGCGCTAAGTCGCCTGGTCGATCGGTTTAACCAGCAACATCCGAACGGACGTATTTTGCTGCAATCAATTCCGCTGTCCAGCTTCGATACCGATCTGCGGGCGGCACTTGCAGCAGGCGGCGGGCCTCATATTGTGCTAGTGCCAAATACGTGGGTGGGCAGTTTTGCCCAGCAGGGCGCGCTGCTACCGCTCGATGGACTCATTACGGCAGGCGATCGCCAGGCGCTACTGCCTAGCGCGCTAGGCGGCGCACAAGCACGCGGAGCCGATGGCAAGCAATCTATCTATGGTTTGCCTATCAGCATTGATACGCTCGCACTGTTCTACGATAAGCGCAATGTACTGCGCCCCCCTGAAGATACCGATACGCTGGTAAGTAACGCCCATGGCCTGGGCGACCCCACAATCCCGCGTTGGGGGTTGGCCTTTAACCTCACGCTCGATAATACAATTGGCTATTTATATGCTGCTGGTGGGCGCGTCTTCGATGAGCAGGGCGCGCTGGTGTTGGGCAGTACCGGCCGCGCTGGTGCCGAGCGCTGGCTAGCTTGGCTCAAGCAGCTGCACGATGATAACCAGCTGCTGGCCCGCCTCGACAGTAGTATCGAGGTTGACCGTGAGCTCAAGGGTGGCCGCGTGCTGATGAGTGTTGATTGGTCGCACCAGCTTGGGCTATACCGTAGCTTATGGGGCGAAAATACCGGCATCGCAGTTCTACCGCGCATGGCGGCTACAAACCAGGCACCGCAACCGTATCTGCGCAGCGATGTACTGGCGATCAACAGTCGGGTTGCCCCCGCCGAACGTGCAGCCGCACTAGAGTTTTTGGCCTTTATGGTCGGTTCCGATGTGCAAGCTGAATTACTAAAGAATAATCTTCAGCCAGCGCGCGATGCACTTGGCTTGAACGACCTGGGTCTCGATGCGGTGCAGTTGCGTGCCGCCGAGGTCTTTCGTGCACAAGCGCGCCAGGCATTACCAATGCCCAACTCGCCAACGCGTGAGCTGGTGCGCCGCGAGCTCGCGCAATTGCAGCGCCAAGTGCTGCGCGGCGAGGCCAGCCCGGCAGACGCTGTGGCGGAAACGGCTACCCATCTACAGGATTTATTGACATCGCCTAACCCCTAAAGCGGTAAAAATTCGGTGAAGCGCTATTGCGGAATGATGACAAAATATTAGCAGATCGGGCATCTACACCACATACCTAGTTGCTCTCTGTCAAAAAGTGTAGTAGAATGATTTTCAGTTGTCATTGGTATCACAATATTTGTTATAGGTTCGGCATACGGTAGTAGCCTCTCGCATACATCCCTGGTTTGCGTTTACGGCCTTTGAGGAGGATCTGAATGGCTAGCAGAACCGATGAAATGGTACGGCATCTGAAGGCCTTGCAGATGAATACGCCTGATATTGAAGCATCTGCCGTTGTGAGTGTCGACGGTTTGATTATGGCTTCCCAGCTGCCCGCCGACGTCGAAGAAGATCGCGTGTCGGCAATGAGCGCCGCAATGTTGTCGTTAGGCGACCGTATTGCGAATGAGCTTAAGCGCGGCCAGCTTGATCAGGTATTCGTCCGCGGCGAGGATGGGTATGTTGTCCTCGTGTCGATTGGTGAGGAAGCCGTGCTCACTGCTTTGGCATTAAGCCGCGCCAAGCTCGGTCTGGTCTTCCTTGAAATGAAACGCACTGCTAACGAGCTGAGCAACCTCGTATAGGGTATTTTCCTATTTAAGTATCGGTAAGGTCAGGTGGTTCGCCATCTGGCCTTTTTGGTGTGCTGTGCGGTTGCCCAGAGCGAGGGCGACGAGTATAATAGCGCCGCCTGGCTGCCCGTGGCCGCGGCAAGTGCCCACACAAAGGAGCGCGCAGTGACAACGAATCTGAGTGATCTCATTCGTACTATTCCCGATTTTCCGATTCCTGGCATCCAGTTCAAAGATATTACAACATTGCTGGGGAATGGCCAGGCGTTTGCACAAGTCATCGACACGCTAGCCGAGCGTTATGTTGGCCGGAATATCGATGCAGTGGTAGGCATTGAGTCGCGCGGGTTTATTTTTAGCGCGCCGCTGGCCTACCGCCTGGGCGTAGGGCTGGTGCCGGTGCGCAAGCACGGCAAGCTGCCTGCCGCTACACATCGCGTTGAATACGAGCTGGAATATGGCTCAAACAAGCTCGAAATTCATCGCGATGCCTTTGAGCCAGGCGCGCGAGTAGTTGTAATTGATGATCTGCTCGCCACCGGCGGCACGGTCGCCGCAGCGTGTGAGCTTGTGCGAATGGCTGGTGGCCGCGTTGAAGAAGTCGCCTTCATCATCGAGTTGGCTTTTTTGAATGGCCGCGAAAAGCTGAAAAACTACCCGGTTTACACCATGCTACAGTACTGATGCTGGCGATGCAGGGCAGAATTGCGCGCGGGATTTGGGCGCTAGTGCTAGCTAGCCTGGTCGCCTGCACCCCTACAGCTCCGCCGCCAGCCGCAACGTCAGCGGCGACAGCAGCGGTCGCGCAGCCGTCGGTACTGCCGACGGCACGGCCCAGTGCTACACCCACTGCTACGCTGCAACCTACAGCGACGAGCACGCCTTTTCCCAGTGCAACCCCATCGCCTTCGGCCACACCCTTGCCGCTCGGCCCAGGCGGCCTGCCTTACCCGCTAACCACCAAATCGCTGGAATTTGGTGTCGCTGCCCACCTGTTCTATGTTGGCAAAGCCCTGCCGCTCCGCCGCGCCAACGAGGCTGGATTCGGCTGGATTCGCCAGCAGATTCACTGGAAGGATCTTGAAGGCCCGCGTGGGCGCTACGCCTGGGGTGAGCTCGACGCGGTAGTAAACGCCGTGCATCGCGCCGGATTCAAGCTGTTGCTCTCGGTGGTGCGTGCGCCTGCGTTCTACACCGCAAATGGTGGCAATGGCATGCCCAAAGATGCCAAGCCACTGGGCAATTTTCTGGCGGCACTCACGAAACACTATGCTGGCAAAGTGCAGGCGATTGAGGTATGGAACGAGCAAAATCTGGCGGTCGAAAATGGCGGGCGCGTGTCACTGGCCGATGCGGGCCACTATGTTGAGCTGTTGCGCGAGGCATACACGCGTATCAAGGCGATCGATCCCAATGTATATGTCGTAGCTGGCCCGCCATCTTCAACTGGCATTACCAAGGCCAGCGTAGCGATTGACGATATGAGCTATTACGAGGCGATGTATAGCTATAAAGGGGGCGTCATCCGCGATTATTTCGATGCGCAGGCGGTGCATCCGGGTGGTTCGGCGAACCCGCCCGACACCATGTGGCCCGATAACCCTAGCCCGGCGCGCGGTTGGACGACGCATCCCACGTTTTATTTCCGGCATGTCGAAGATGTGCATGCGCTGATGGTTCGGCACAACGCTGGCGACCACCAGATTTGGATTACCGAATTTGGCTGGGCCACACGAAACAGCAGCCCCGGCTTTGAGTTTGGCAATCAGGTATCATTCGCCCAGCAAGCTGAATATATTGTTGGAGCGATGCGACGCACCAAGGAGCGCTACCCGTGGGCAGGTGCCATGTTCTTGTGGAACCTGAATTTTGCCCTATTCAAGCCGCGTTCGCACGAGCAGTCGTCGTTTAGTATTCTGAACGCCGATGGCAGCCCACGCCCATCATTTCGCGCCATTCAAGAATACCTAACCTCAGTGCAGGTTCATACGCCGCCTGGTTGATGCCCACACCGGCGCGGGCCTGCCGCACAGCATACCGAGGGCTAGCGTGCACTCACCTGCACCTGGCTGTTGCGCACGGCTGTGGCAATGAGCTGGGCATACAGCTGTGCCCCTTTGGGCCGCAGGTGGATCCCATCTTTCCAGAACAGCTCGGGATGATCAATCGTTGCGCCGCGCCAATCAACCAACAAGGTGTTTGGGTAGCGCCCGACGCCTTCAGTGATAACGGTGTTGTTCGGCCCTTCCCAGCGGCGCGGTACCTTCACATTCAGGAAGATAACATGCTGCACCCCGGAAAGAAGCTGCATAATCGTATCGAACTGGCGCGCGCTAAATGGGCCATTATTGCCCACTTGTAATACCACCACATCGCCAAGCTGGCGCTGCTCGCGGCGTTGCTGCAACACCTTAATCATGGCAGATGCCTGCCGCCCGCGCACGGCATCAACATCGATATGCCCGATGACCTTGCCCAACGATGTTGCTGCGCCTACCATCACCGAATCGCCAAGCGCTACAATATTTGCTTCGGTGATGGGTATATCCGTGGGTTGGAGGGTAGGTGGTGGGTTTGGCAGCGGCGTGGGTATGGCAACGGCAGCCGGCTGATGCTCGTGCACGAGTGCGGGGGCCTCGCGGGCAAAGGCTGAGGCCAGCAGTTCGGCAGGGGTAGACGTGCTTGCTGGTTGCGCAGTCTGGCTTATGGGAACCGGGGCGTTTGAGGGTTCTGGCGTTTCCAGATCGGCAAGGTAGGCTGGAGCTGCTGGTGGCTGTGCATTCACCACCGCGCGGCCCAGCAGCAATACTACCCCGCCTGCCGCCGCTGCTGCCGTAAGCCAGCGTAAGGCCAGCTGCTGGCGCTGTGCCCCCCGGGCCGCCCATAATGCTTGCCAGGCGCGCTGCATTGCACCAGTACGGAAAGGCTGTTCGATCAGGCGGTACGACAGCTCGGCGAACAGTACTGCCAGCGCCAGCCGTAGGGCCAGCAAGGGTAAACCTTCTAGCGAGCTATCGAGCTGCGGGCGCGTCACCATAAATATCGGCCAATGCCACAGGTACAGGCTGTACGAGCGCTGCCCCAGCCAGCGTAGTGGGGCACTGCCCAGCAGACTCGGCAGCAGCCTGGCACGGGGATGGGTTGCGGCGGCAATAGCCACTGCCGAGGCCAAGGCAACACACAGTAGCCCACCCCGGTACAAAAACGACTGAAATTCGTTGATCGTTGCCACCCAGTACCCAATGGCACATAGCCCGGCTAACCCGGCCAGTTCGTAGTGTGGCCCAACAAACCGGCGGGATTGAGCAGAACGCCAGGGCGGGAGCAAGAGTGCCAGCGCTGACCCAACCAACAACCCGGCAGCACGCGTGTCGATGCCGTAATAGAGCCGTGACGGATCGAGATCGGGCTGAAAGTACCAGGCCATCGCTACCGCCGAGCCGAGTGCGCCTAGCAGCGCTAAACCCAACAGCACGCGCCGCCCACCGCGTAACCCAAAAGCTACTATCAGCGGCCAGATGAGGTAGAACTGCTCTTCTACCGCCAGCGACCAGAGGTGTTGCAACAGCGAAGGCCGTCCCACCGTCTCAAAATATGATTGCTGCTGAACAATGAGGTACCAATTGGTGACATACACGGCGGCTGCGAGCGCATCGCGGCGCAGGCGGGCCACTTCCTCGGGCAACGCCAGCACGGCGAAGCCCAACACAACGAAGAGTAGCGTATAGAGTGCGGGCAGTAAGCGCCGCGCCCGCCGCAACCAGAAATTTGTGAGAACGATCCGTCCATTCCGCTGCCATTCTGCAAATAATAGTGCCGTGATTAGGTATCCACTAATAACAAAAAACACCTCAACACCCAGGAAACCACCTGGCAGCGCCTCAATATCGGCGTGATAGAGTACAACCGCGCTAATCGCCAGGGCGCGAAGCCCATCGAGCGCGGGCATATATGCCAGGCGTGAGGAAACTTCTTCTGTGGTGAGGCTTGGGGATGCGATATTTTTCGGATGCATAGTAATAGTTTACGCCGCAATCGCACACGAGCTGGATGCTAGCTGATACGCCTCATTATTCGGGTTACGTAGCCAGTATTTACCTGTGCCGGGATTGGCTTATAGCGCAGGGACATAACCCAAAGGCTTTACTATTATCATACCCTAGACGCTCATTCTAAACAACCTTGCACCGATAGCAGTTTGTAGGTGGTATGTTTCATTACGGTGCACTGATGGTGGCGTTCCGTGCCACCATCAGCCCACTTTCATCGAAATCTACTGCTGCATACAGTATACATAACTTATAGTACAATACGCTTATTCGTAACAACACGCGTTACGCGGTCGCCCGCGTTTGAGGCATAGCGCCTGCGGCAGCATGGTACCGAACTGTCTTTGGTGTTCCGCGGTTGGCGCTTCGCGCTAACCGCGGAACACCATGATAAAAAAAAGTACCGCTCTGCCGAACGCTACAAGCGTCCACCGCGTAACGGGTGTAACAAAAGCTTATGAGTTGATAAGGAGGTAGCATGCACGATTCTGCAAGCAATGGCTCACCCTCGCGCAAGAATTGGCAGGCGATTCTTGCCCCCTACCAAACCCCAAAATTGAGTAGTAGCCTCTGGCAAATTGTGAACACGTTCACCCCTTTTATAGCACTGTTATACCTTATGTATCTGAGCTTAGGCGTTTCGTACTGGCTTACGCTCCTGCTTTCGATACCTACTGGCGGGCTGCTTACCCGTATTTTCATTCTGTTCCACGATTGTGGGCATGGTTCCTTTTTCACGAGTCAGCGCGCGAATAATATCGTTGGTATTATCTGTGGCCTGGTGGTATTCACTCCCTATTATCAATGGCGTTATGATCACGCCATTCATCAC
>JAFEAS010000124.1:0-1287 GCA_018266315.1 Chloroflexi bacterium SZAS-1
TGCTTAACCCGAACTGACGTTACTTTACAGTCCGGCGCTTTTCATCCAGCTAGCCCAGGGTTGCAGTGCACTCGAGTCAGGTAGATCGTCGGGCTCCTGCGCCTCAAACGAAGGCGGAATTGCAGCGTTAAGTGGTGGCTGCAAGCGCTCGGCGGGGGCTGTATCGGCGAAATCGCCCATACGTAGCATTTCGCCCTTGCTACCGCTGTGTAGCGCATACTCGTCGCCGGGCTCGAGCACCAGCTTCGAGTATTTGGGGAACCACCGCATCAAAAATCGTCGGCTGCAGGTTGGGCAGTACCACTCTTCTTCGCCGCTGGCGAGGGTACGCGCGAGCTGCATCTCGTGGCGTGCTGGCTCATTCATGGCTTTTCCTTCCGCATGAACGTTTGTGGCTATCGCGATTATAGCATGGCTTATAGCCTATACGTTATAGTAGCCAGATGTGTACCATGAACTATTAACCCAGCGTTTTCGCAAATCGCACCCGGTGTTCACCGGGGCCGTCGTAATCGTGCGTTATTGCAATCCCCTGTGCAGTGCTATCGCCTGGCTCGGCTGTGAAGCCCATGTGCGTGTGGAAGGCGATCGAGCCGGTGTTGACCGGCGAAGTGACACAGCGCACGGTTTGGCAGCCCTGCGCCTGCACAGTGTCGAAAAAGTGTTGGTAGAGCTGCCGCCCTAGTCCCTGCGCGCGGTAGCCCGGGTGTACCCCGACAAAATGAATATATGCCTGAGCTGGGTCGGTTTGTGAGATGAAGCCGATCAGGAAGGCGACGAGCTGCCCGCGGTCTTCGATCACAAAGCTGCTTGGCTGAAAATGCGTGAAGAACAGCCGGGGCAACATTCCGGCCATTGGCCGCCCGCCCCACCAGTCGTTCACCACTGTGATGATCGGCGCGTGGTCGCGCGTTTCGAGGTTGCGTACAAGCATAGGCTGTCTCATAGTGAAGCTTATTCCTCGGTTAATCGGCAGGATCCTGGATGCCAGCAGCCGCGCGCTTACTCCCCGGCGTCGATGATCGCACCCTCAGCCGCGCGCACCAGCCGGTCGCCGATCGCCAGGCCTAAGCCAGCAGCGCTGACGCCGCGCGCAAGAATGAGATCAACGCCCTGAGCATCGAGTGCGCGCATGCCCGCAAAGATGTGCTGGGCGATCTGCTCCAGGTTTGATTCTGGGCCAAGCGGCACAATGTGCGCCGCAATATCTTCCAGCGCGGCGGCATCTTCATCGGGCGCGAGCACCCCCACGCGCTGACCAGCAGCCAGCGCGGCGAGCGCTTCGGC
>JAFEAS010000124.1:1372-10486 GCA_018266315.1 Chloroflexi bacterium SZAS-1
GCGGCCTGCGCCTCGGGTGCTTCAGTGTCAATGTAGCGTGGCGTGAAGGTTAGCGCCGGGAGGAAGCGACGCAGCTCTTCAATTGGCACGCCACCTGGGCGCAGCAGCTCCGGTGGGTCGCGCGTCAGGTCGAGCACAGTCGACTCAACCCCAATCGGCGTTGGCCCGCCATCGAGCAGCATGTCTATTCGCCCGTTCAGGTCTTCGAAGACATGCGCGGCCTGGGTGGGGCTGGGCCGGGTGAACATATTGGCACTTGGTGCGGCAATCGGCACGCCCGCCGCCGCACACAGCGCCAGGGCAACCGGGTGCGCTGGCAGGCGTACCGCCACGGTATCGCGCCCAGCCGAAACATTGGCCGGGATAATGGCTTGCCTGCGTAATACCAGCGTGAGCGGCCCCGGCCAGAAGGCGGCGGCCAGCGTATGCGCCAGCGGCGGTATTTCGGCGGCTACCTGGGCCAGCTGCGCGGGTGTGCTCAGGTGGACAATCAGTGGGTCGGCGGCGGGCCGCTGCTTGGCCGCAAAAATGCGGGCCACCGCCGTGGCGTCGAGCGCGTTCGCCCCCAGGCCATACACCGTTTCGGTTGGGAAGGCCACCAGCTCGCCGCGCCGAAGCGCCGCAGCAGCCTGGGCAATCGTGGCTGGCTCGGGGTGCATAGCATCGACTGGCAGCACAATCGTGTGAAGTGGATGATTTTTAGGTAAGTTGCTCATTGCTCTATCAACATGGGTCGCGCCGATGGCCCACACATCGGCACCGGAGCGCAGGCGCTTGTGCCCGGACTTAGGCATGTAAATACCACGGCACACTAATGATTACAATGCGCTCGTCGCCCTGGAAGAGTAACAGCGCTTTTAGAATTTCGCCTTCTTGATTGTGCAGCAGGTAGTGATACCAATGCTGTTCAACCAGATCGGGAATGATAACTGCAATCTGGCGGTTGGGGTTATCGTCCTTGAGCTTGGTAATATAGTCGAGTAATGGCTGCATTAAGAGCCGATATGGCGAATCAATGACGGTCAAGTGCGGTGCTGGTTCGCCCAGGGCGCGCACCGGGGCCTCGACCATTTGCGGCCATAGGGCGGTGAGGTCGTCCATATGCTCGCTGGTTCTAATTTGCACGGCATACACTTCGCTCGATAATTTGAGCGCAAAGCGCAGCGATTTATGCGCTACCCGATCCCAGCCTTTGAGCATCACTAGCACGATCGGGTGCCGTAGGCTTTGCAGATTCAGCGGTGCACGGTACGCTAATTCGCGGGTAACACCGACATAGTGGCGCTTTACGGCATAAAAGAGCAGCAGCGCAGCGGGGATCAGCAGTATCGTGATCCACGCGCCTTCCACGAACTTAGCGACCAGCACCACGCCCAGAGTGATTGCGGTTGCCAGCGCGCCCACGCCGTTAATCAGCATATTGTGCCACCGTTTTGGCTCATTGCTGTACCACCAGTGCGCTACCATGCCCGCTTGCGAGAGCGTAAACGCAAGAAATGCGCCGACGGCAAAGAGTGGAATGAGCCGGTCGGTGATACCGCCAAAGATAATCAGCAGGATTGCCGCCAAGAAGGTGAGCGCGTATATTCCCAGCGAGAAAACTAGCCGTCGGCCACGACTGCCAAACGCATGCGGCAGAAAGTCGTCGCGTGCGACCACCTGGCAGAGCCGGGGAAACCCGGCGAAGCTGGTATTCGCCGAAAGCGCCAGCACGCTCAGGATGGCCCCAATCGTGAGGTAATAGAAGAAATTGTGGCCAACCACCGCGCGCACCAGCTGCGAAAGGACACTCTCGTAGCCAGTTGCGCCGGGCGTAGTGGCGCCAATCCCATAGGCGCGGGCGAGGAACGCGATGCCGGTAAGCAGTACGATCAGGGTTGTGACAATAACGGTGAGCGTGCGCTGGGCATTGATATGCGCCGGGCTG
Organism: Chloroflexi bacterium SZAS-1; assembly: GCA_018266315.1. Lineage (GTDB taxonomy): Bacteria > Chloroflexota > Chloroflexia > Chloroflexales > Roseiflexaceae > Kouleothrix. The sequence goes on from JAFEAS010000124.1 coordinate 3,300, forward strand.
CGGAAGGCGCTCACGCCATTGCTTACCGCTTCAACGCCGGTCATTGCGGTGCAGCCGCTGGCGAATGCGTGAATGAGCAGCCAGAGGCTTACGGTGGTAACTGGCGCGGGCAAGCTCGGGAGGGTGTCCGCGGGCGTGGGGGCGCCGCCACTGAGCAGAACTTTGATAGTTCCAAGTGCCAATACCAGGAACATGCAGCCAATGAACAGGTAGGTAGGAATGAGGAAGGCAACGCCCGATTCGCGGATGCCGCGCAAGTTCACTATTGTAATAAGTGCCAGGAGAACCAGACATAACGGTAATATGTAGGAATGCAGCGACGGAAAGGCTGAAACCAGCGCCCCGACGCCAGCGGAAATACCAACCGCAACATTCAGGATGTAATCGAGCATCAGGGCGGCGGCCGAAAGCAGCCCGGCAGCAACGCCCAGGTTTTCCTTCGCGACGGTATATGAACCGCCGCCGCCTGGGTAGGCTGCGATCGTCTGGCGATAGGAGAAGTAGACGATTAACAGCAAGCAGATAATAATAGTTGTAATCGGGACGATATAGGCGAGACCCAGCGCGCCAAGCGGAATAAGCAGGGTCAGGGCTGCCTCGGGGCCATAGGCCGATGAGCTGAGGGCGTCGAGGCCCAGCATTGGGATGCCTGCCAGGATTCCAACTTTTTGTTCTTCTTCTTCGTGCGTCGCAAGCCGCCTGCCAAAGAACCGATCCACCAGCGGCATAGTCGTTCCTCCCTCGCGCCGGACATACGAACAACTGATGGCGCATATGTCGATAGAGTGCGGCGTGTTACACCGCGCTGTGGTAGCGCCGTAAATCGGCATAGCGCCAGGCTACCCAGCCCACCATTGCTACGCACAGCGCGCCCCCCAGGAATACGGCGGCTGGCCCGCCCATCAGGCTAGCGGCAATGCCCGATTCAAGCTCGCCGATCTGTGGCCCGCCCGCGAAAAAGATCATATTCACGGCGGTCATTCGCCCGCGCAGCTCATCGGGCGTGAGCAGCTGGCGAATAGTTTGCCGGATGACCATGCTCACGGTATCGGAAGCGCCGGTACCGGCGAGCGCCAGCAGCGTCAGCGGCAGCGAGCGCGAAATGCCGAACAGGGCGGTACACAGGCCAAAAATGGCAATCGCCCAGAGCAGTACCGGCCCCTGGCGCTTAATCCGCACTGAAGTAAGCGCCGCCGCTGCGACAAATGCCCCAACCGATGGCGCGGCATACATCCAGCCCAATTCAACTGGCCCGACATGCAGCACCTTATCTGCGAAGAGCGGTAGCAAGGTCATCGCTGCGCCAAAGAAGGTGGCGAAGAAATCGAGCAGCATTGTTGAAGCGATCAGCGGCGTAGCGCGCACGAAGCGCAGCCCATCGAACGCGGCGCTCAATGTCACCGGTTGAGAAGGGCGCGGCGCGGCGTGTGTGCGCATAAGCAGCACGGCGAGCACCACCGCCAGAAACGAGGCGGCATCAATCCAGTAGACCGGCGCAACCCCAGCCCAGGCTATCAGAAGACCGGCGAGTGTTGGCCCGGCGATCGTGGCAAGCTGCCAGGCAATGATGTTCAGGCTGAGTGCGTTCGGCAAAATCTCGGGTGGAACCAGCGTTGGCACCAGCGCCTGGCGCGCGGGCATTTCGAATGCGCCAACCACGGCGGCGAGGATGACCATCGCGTACACGAGCCACAATGGCGTCACCACCAACCCGCTGGCGGCAGCGAGCACCGCCGACGAAATCAGCGCGCCGATCGAGGTGAGCAGCAGCAGCAGCCGACGATCCGCACGGTCGGCGACTAGCCCGCTGAGCAGTGCAGTAGCCACCAGCGGAACGGCGCGCGCCAGCCCAATCAGGCCCAGTGCCAGCGCCGGGTCGATCGCGCCGCCGCGCTTGGCAAGCTCGTATACCTGCACATTCACCGCTACAATGCGCATCTGCGTGCCTGCGGTTGAAACCAGCTGCCCGAGCCACAGCAGCCGAAAGTCGCGGTAGCGCAGCGCGGCAAATGGCGAAAGTCGGCCCGATGTGCTGGCCGAGGACGTTGTGCCCATAATACTCGAAACTCCCTTGGCGAGAACCGCTGTATGATACCACTTCGTAGCGCGGTGCAAAACGTTTTCGTGTGGGAGCGGAGAGCGCCGCTGCCTACACGCCCGGCGATGCTATAATAGTGGCATCGCGCCTGGTAAGCTTCAAACCTGCTTTTCTGCCCTACATCGGCGCAACATTGTGTAGGCGCGGGATGAGGGCGGCATGTACCATCCCACCACCCGGGTATTAACCGTACTTGAGCTATTGCAAACCTATGGCCGCATGAGCGGGCCGGATCTGGCCGCGCGCCTGGAAGTGAATGTTCGCACCATTAGACATTACATAACGCTGTTACAAGATCTGGGTATCCCGATCGAGGCTGAGCGCGGGCGTGGCGGGGCCTACCGGCTGCGGCCCGGCTTCAAGCTACCGCCGCTCATGTTCACCGAAGATGAAGCCGTGGCCCTGACGTTGGGGTTGCTCGTGGCGCGGCGCATGGGCCTGACGGCAGCAGCCCCGGCTACCGAAGGCGCGCTGGCGAAAGTCGAGCGGGTGCTGCCCGATACGACGCGCGCACAGGTGCAGGCGCTACAACAAGCATTGCGGCTTGAATTCCCTATGTTTTATGACGCACCCGATAGCGCAGTTGTCGTGGCATTCAGCAGCGCAGTACAACAGCAGCGCCAGGTGCATTTCGCCTACCAATCGTGGCGCGGCGAGGCCACACAGCGCACGCTTGATCCGTATGGTGTGGTGTATTATGGTGGGCGCTGGTATGGTGCTGGCTTCTGCCATTTGCGCTGCGACCTGCGCGCCTTCCGGCTCGACCGTGTGCAGCAGGCGCGGCTACTTTCTACACGCTTTGTCCGGCCAGCCGATTTCGACATCCTAACTTTTGTGACGCGCTCGCTTGCAACCACGCCAGGCACATGGGCGATTGAGGTGCTGCTATACACTGATCTTGAAACGGCGCGACAGCATGTGCCACCAACGCTGGCAACGCTCGAAGTGATGACCGAAGGCGTGCTGCTGCGCTGCAATGTCCAGCATCTCGATTGGTTCGCGCATTTTCTGGCCGGGCTGGGCTGGGCGCTGGTGGTGTACAAGCCCGCCGAATTGCGCGATGAGCTGCGCGCGCTGGCGCAACGCGTGGCCGCGCTGGCCGAGAGTAGCGCGTCAATGCTGATGTGATGGTTGTCACGCCAGCACATGACGCTGAATAACAATCGTCGATCTTTTATCCGCTCGAATTGATCTAGTAACGAGGAAGCTATGCTTGATTTCACACCGGTGCGTAAGGGCGATCTCACCATGCAGCAGCTCACCAACGGGTTAACGCGCGATGACCTGCGCGAGCTGACTAATGAAATGATTGACATAATGCTCGGCTACATTGTCGAGTCGGTCGATGAGGATGTGAATGCGCCGGTTCCCGACCCAGCCGCGAACGACACCTTTGCAACTAACTCTGAGGAAGTTGGGCTTTCGTGGACGCTGGGCCATGTGATTGTGCATACGACTGCATCATCCGAGGAATCTGCGGCGCTGGCCTCGGAGCTGGCGCGTGGCGTACAGTTCCATGGCCGTTCGCGCAGCGAAGTGCCGTGGGAAAGCGTCACAACCATTGCGCAGTGCCGGGCGCGGCTGGAAGAAAGCCGCCGGATGCGCCTGGCGAGCCTCGACACCTGGCCCGACCAGCCCGACCTCGCGAACAGCTACGAGCCATACGCCGGGCGTGGTAGCTATAATGCGGTGGCGCGCTTTATTGCTGGCCTCTCGCACGATGATTCCCACCTGGCCCAGATCGAGCGGCTGGCGCGCGAAGCGCGTGCGCTACGAAGCTAGCCATAATCTGGGCGATGCCAATAGTTAGGACGAATCGAGTACTCAGCATTCGCTACCTGGATGCTGCAACGAGGCTGCTATGCCAGCGTATTTCCTGGGCATTGATGTAAGCACCACTGCCTCCAAAGTGCTGGTGATTGATATGGCGGGCGCAGTGGTGGCGAGTCATAGCGAGCCGCATACCCTCGCTACGCCGCACCCACTCTGGTCGGAGCAAGACCCGCGCGAATGGTGGGCGGCGAGCTGCACCAGCCTGCGTGCGGTGCTGCGCGATGTTGACGTCGATGATATTGCAGCAATCGGTCTCACCGGCCAGATGCACGGGCTGACGCTGCTCGATGCCAATAACGAGGTGGTGCGCCCGGCCATATTGTGGAACGACCAGCGCACTGGCGCGCAATGCGCAGCGATGACCGCGCAGGTTGGTGCGCAGTGGCTGTACGCGCATATTGGCAGCCTGATGCTGCCGGGCTTTACTGCGCCGAAAATTGCCTGGGTGCGCGAGCACGAGCCGGATGCATTCGCCCGCACCGCGCACATCCTGCTGCCAAAAGACTATGTGCGCTTTCGCCTCACTGGCGCGTATGTCACTGATGTATCGGATGGCTCGGGGATGGCGCTGATGGACGTGCGGCGGCGTGCCTGGTCGGATGCGCTATTGGCGGCACTCGATATTCCGCGCGCGCTGCTGCCCGAGCTATGCGAAGGCCCCGAGGTGTGTGCCCACATTAGTGCGGCAGGGGCCGAGGCTACCGGGCTGCGTGTGGGTACGCCGGTGGTGGGCGGCGCAGGCGACCAGCCCGCTACGGCGATTGGCAGCGGCATTCTTCAGCGCGGCCAGACAAGCATGACGGTTGGCACCTCGGGTGTAGTATTCACTGCGAACGACGAGTATCAGCCCGAGCCGGATGGCCGCTTGCACACTTTCTGCCATGCAGTGCCGGGGCAGTGGTTTCACATGGGCGTGATGCTGAGTGCGGCGGGCGGGATGCGCTGGCTGCAAGATGCGCTGGTGCCGGGCAGCAGCTACGACGAGCTCAGCGCGCTGGCGGGTGCGGTGCCGCGCGGCGCCGATGGCGTGCTGTTTGCGCCCTACCTCACCGGCGAGCGCCACCCCCACCCCGACCCGCTTGCGCGTGGGGCGTTTGTTGGGCTGACATTGCGCAGTGGGATGGGACAGCTGGTACGTGCCGTTATGGAGGGGGTAGCCTTTGGTCTGCGCGACAACCTTGAGCTGCTGCGCAGCCTGGGGATAGAGCCTGCCACGGCGGCGGTGAGCGGCGGGGCGTCGAAAAGCCCGGTGTGGCGGCAAATTCTTACCGACATCGCCGGTATTCCGCTCTATACGGTCAATAGCAGCGAAGGCGCGGCGCTTGGGGCGGCCATATTGGCGGCGGTGGGCGCAGGGGCGTGGCCCGATGTGCCGAGCGCCTGCAACGCCTTCATCCGCCAGGTCGATATCAGTACGCCCGACCCAGCTGCCGTCGCCGATTATGCGCGGCTGTACCCGGCCTACCGTGCGCTCTACCCGGCGCTCCGCGCTTCGTTTGCGGCATTAGCCGAATTTGAGGGGTAAGAGCTATTCTTTGGGCTTTCGCTTACTCAAGCGAAACGATGCCTTGCCGCAGGCCAAAGCACATGCAGGTGAACAATATGCGCTACACCATTCGGCATATTTCAATTGGCTCGGCGCTGCGCAACGCCCTACTGCTGGGCTGGCTGGTGGCGCTGTGCCCGGCGCTGTGCCTGGCGGGGGTGGCAGTGCAAGTGCTGCAGCGCGTTAGCGCAGCGCTGGGACAGATCCAATCCTTCGATATTAGTGTGCTTGGACAGCGCATCACCACCATCGATCTAGTGGCGCTGCTGGGCCTTAGCACTGCCGCACAGACTACCGCGCAGCTTTCGGGCCGGATTGGTGTGACGTTTCTGCTGTTTGCGCTGGTGCTGACGTTGGTAGGTGCGGCAGTGCTGGCCGGTATGGCGCTGCTCGCGAGCGTTGGGTACAATCTGCTGGCGCGCATTGCGGGCGGCATTGAGGTAGAGCTAAACGAGCGCCGCTAGCGATTGGCTGCGCTCGTTAGAGCGCGCTTTCACGATATTGCTTGGTTTCCTCCATGTACATCCAGCCGCTCATATCGGGCGGTTCCATACCCAGCTGGGTAATAATCGATGCAATTTGGGTGCGATGCTCGGTTGAGTGCGTAATTGCCTGCACCATCAGGCTAGCAAGCGGATATTCGGCCTTGCTAGTGTCATCGCGTTCCTCTACCAATGTGTCGCTCTGAGCTGAGAGTGCCAGCTGCAGCATTTCGTCGCTGGCCCAGGTTGCCGCTTCTTTCAGCACCGCAAAGCTGGGCAGCTGGCCGCGCTGCAATGGTGTCGGCGGCATCCTACCGTTCGTGCGCTTGACATAACTTATTTCCCCGCCAATAATATGTACCAGCGTATCGCGGATAGTGCCGTAGCCGCCAACTGTCGCTGTGTCGAGCTGGGCATCGCTTAGCTGCTCGCAGAAGTTCAGCAACTTCAAGTTTGCCCAGGCGTTATGTGCAAACAGGGTGTTGACGACACTTACGCCGCCGTGTGAATTGTCGGTCATTGGCTGCTCTTTCTCTCCTACAGGCGCGTGGAAGTCGCGCGCCTTCTGCTTCTGTAATGGTACGCTTTGGGGTACGCCAATCGGTGACGCGCCTTAGCTCGCAACTGGCTCCTCTTCGCGCCGGAACTGGCTCATATACAGGTCGTAATATGCACCCTGCCGCGCCAGCAGCTCGGTGTGCGTGCCGCGCTCAATGATCTGCCCATCCTTGAGCATAAGCACCTGGCTGGCGTTGCGGATCGTGCTCAGGCGGTGGGCGATGACGAAGCTGGTGCGCTCGCGCATCAGCTGGTCGAAGGCTTGCTGAATCAGCCGCTCGGTGCGTGTATCGACGCTGCTGGTGGCTTCGTCGAGAATAAGAATGCGTGGGTTCGCCAATGCCGCGCGCGCGATTGAGATCAGCTGGCGCTGTCCCTGGCTCAGGCCGCCGCCGCGTTCGCCTAGCACCGTCTGGTAGCCTTCGGGCAGCCGCGTAATAAACGCATCGGCTGAGGCAAGCTTGGCGGCGGCGATCACGTCTTCGTCGCTGGCATCGAGCCGCCCATAGCGGATGTTGTTCATGACCGTGTCAGAGAATAAGAACGAATCTTGTAGCACAATGCCAATCTGCGCGCGCAGGCTGGCGCGCGTCACATCGCGCACATCAATGCCATCAATCGTCACCGCGCCGCTTGCTACATCGTAGAAGCGCGGGATGAGGTTAATGAT
>JAFEAS010000124.1:10497-11017 GCA_018266315.1 Chloroflexi bacterium SZAS-1
GCGGTGAACGATACGTCGTTCAGCACATGCGGTTTTTGCGTGTCTGCAACGGGCGATGAGCGACGGGTGGCGGGCTGGTCGCTGGGCGGCTGATGGTAGCTGAACGACACATTCTTGAAGTCTACCCGCCCCTGAATTGGCGGCATGGCCGACGCGCTGGGCTTATCGCTAATATCGGGTGCGACATCGAGCAGGCCGAAAATTCGCTCGCCACCGGCGATCGCACTCTGCACATTCGTCCACATCACCGCCAGCTGCTGAATCGGCTGGTTGAAGCGCTGGACATATTGTAGGAAGGCAAACACCACACCCAGCGAGATCGCCGCGCCGCCGAATAGTGGCTGGCCGCGCAGCAGCGAAAGACCGCCCACCACCACCACAATCGCCAGCGCAACATACCCAAGCGCTTCGAGCACCACGTTGAGCGCAGTCGTGAAGCTGGCCGCTCGCACATTTGCGTCCCCATTGGCCGCCGTCGCGCGCCGGAACTGCTCGATGCTCTCATCTCCACGATTGAAAC
>JAFEAS010000125.1 GCA_018266315.1 Chloroflexi bacterium SZAS-1
GGGTTGCTGCCATGCTACTTGAGCAAATGGGCTGCCGTGTAATTGCGGTAAGCGATGCTACTGGTGGCTATGTGCGGCGCGGCGGACTCGATATCAAAGCCATGCGTGAGTATAGCGCCAAACACCCGCGCCACCTGCTCGATGGCTATACCGCCCCTGGTGTCGAGCGTATTACCAATGCCGAGCTCTTAGAGCTACCTTGCGATGTGCTTGTTCCTGCCGCGCTCGAAAACCAGTTTACCGAGCTGAATGCACCTCGTGTTCGCGCAAAGGTTATTGTGGAAGGCGCGAACGGCCCAACCACTCCAGCCGCCGATGCAATCTTTGAAGATCGCGGCATTATAGTTGTTCCCGATATTCTGGCGAATGCTGGCGGTGTGACAGTAAGCTACTTCGAGTGGGTGCAGGGCTTGCAATCGTTCTTCTGGGATGAAATGGACGTGAATGCCAGGCTTGAGCGTATTATGGTCAATTCGTATGAGCAAGTACACGCGATTGTTGAACAGCGCAAGGTATCGATGCGCCTGGCGGCGTACCTGCTGGCAGTGCGTCGGGTTGCCGACGCGAATGCGACACGCGGTATTTATCCGTAGATGAGAGCAACTTTGACTGTGGTACAATATCAGCGTAGCCTGTTGGCTACCTCACCAGGATAGCGTTTACTCGATTGCGTATAGTAGATTGCGGGCGATTCTTCGTCTCTACTATACGCAATCGCCTTATCATCCATCCTGGGCGCAGCGCAGGGAGGCCATAATGGATGTCTTGCTTGTTGATGACAATCCCCTTATGCAGCAGCTTATCTCGCGCTTTCTGGGCGAGTTTGGCTACCGCGTTGGCCTGGCCGGGCTAGCATCCGATGCGGTGACAATTGCGCGCCAATCACCGCCAGCCCTGTTTATGATCGACATGCACCTGCCTGATCTGGATGGCCCCGATGCGCTTGCCGCGCTACGCAAGCTGCCTGGCTGTTCTGCCACGCCTGCTATTGCAATTAGTGGGCTGAGCGAAGAAGAGCTGCGGCATATGCCGATCAATGATTTTAATGAGTACCTCGTGAAACCCATTGAGCTGGATACCTTATATGCGGCAGTGGCACGGCACGTCGGCCCCCAATTTGCGCGAACTGTGGGGGCGGGGTAAGCCCATTAGAAGAACTAACAAGCAGTACACACTGGTAGAACTATGCGAATTTCTAGCAAAGGCGAGTATGGCCTGCGCGCGCTGTTTGACCTTGCACAACGCTACGGTGAAGGCTCGATCCAGAGCCATGATATTCATCAGCGCCAGGGAATTGACGAAAACTACCTCAATCAGATTCTGATTTTATTGCGTAAAGCGGGTTTGATCGAAAGTGTGCGCGGCCCCCAGGGCGGGCATCGGCTGGCTCGCCCCCCGGCGCAAATATCGCTGCTTGAGGTGATGGTTGCATTGGAAGGCCCGGTGCTGCCGCCCGAGGCTGGCCGCGATGCGCTGCAACCTGAAGATCCACTTGATCATGCCATTGTGCGCGAGGTGTGGGGCGGCATGCGTGAAACGCTTGAGGCGTATTTGCGCAACCTCACGCTCGACGACCTGTGCCAGAGCAAGCGCCGCCATGCTGGCGAGGTAATGTACTACATCTAGCTAATAATCAGCCCCTGAGCTTCAAGCCAGAAGCGCGCGGCTGATAGCGCCCCCAGCTCCAAAAGGGTGAATATGAGCGCGACGGTGGCTGGTTTTGCCAGTTGTGCAATACGATTGACTCGCCCTTCATACCCCATAAACAGCGCTGCCAGCAGTATGTTGATGGCAAACAGAATACCGGTAATGCCCAGCCATGCCGTGAATGCAATCGGCCAGAACATGAATGCCACGTTGCCATACATTGCCGCCAGTACCAGTAAGTTTACGAATACTGCGCCACCCAGCTCAACCCACCCGCGCATAACGCGCTGATTCGGATCGGGGTTTTGCCGCAACGACAAATTCATTATCAGCATCAGCAGCACCGCCATAGCGATGCCCATGTCAAGGCCGGTGAGCGTGCGCAGATCGTTGCGAGGCGTATACAGATGCGGCATAAACAGATCAACCAGCAGCGAGTTGAAGCCATCCACCGCCATCACCACGACAAATGCAACTAATACCGCCACAATCGGCATGGGTGGCAGCTTTGCGGCGCGCCCGCGCCCGAGCGCCAGCAGAAACAGCACAGTTACCAGAAAGCCGCTGTAAATACCGGTATTGCGCGCGCAGAGCGGCAGGCGCAGCCCGGCCATATCGACAGTGTGGGCCTGCGCACACACGCCATGCACTACGGCATACATCTTCCACTCAAGCGGCATACCCGGCCATGCCAGCAGCCCAATCAGCAGTACAACCGCCAGGCCAATAAAGCCATAGCGCCAGGGCAGCTCGCGCAGGCCACGCGCCTCAATCGACTGTATGCGGCGGGCGGCGATGTCACTGCGAGCCATATCGAGAATTTCTTCGCTCGAACGTTCGTTCATTGTTATTTCAACTCTTCAATATGGTTGGCAATAAATTCCGCATTCATGACACCGGTTTTGCGGAGTGCAATGGTGCCATCGCTATTAATGAAATAGGTGGTAGGCAGCAGCTTCGCGGCGTAGCGCTCGGCAATATCGCCATCAAGATTGGTGATGAGCGGGAAGGTGACGCCAAGCTCGTTTGCAAATGGCCCGAGCTGGTCGAGCGTTTGGGCTTTGTTGACGCCAATCACCACTACATCGCTATACTTGCTTAGTGTCTGCTGTAGGTCGGGCATCTCCGAGCGGCATGGCCCGCACCAGGTTGCCCAGAAGTTGAGCAGCACCTTTTTGCCGCGCAGCTGGCTGAGTGTGTGCGTGCTGCCATCGGGCATGGTGTACTCGAAATCGGGGGCAGCTTCGCCCTGCGCCGGGATCACGTCTTGTGCGCCGCCAGGCAAAATGCGCGAGGAAACGGCGATCGTCTGTGGCCCGCTGCTTACAACTGGTGTGGTCGCCGGGGTACCTCCACAGGCCGCCAACAGCAGCAGGAACAGAGCAAGAAGTAGCCAGGAGAGGCGGGTGTAATGCAACTGTTCAGGCATGGTTAATCCCTTACGGGCCTGCGCAGCGCTTGCTCTAGCATGGCCGCGCGAATTGGCGCGGCGAGCGTAGGGCCACCGGCAATCGTAATCACTGGAATGCTGTGTTTGTAGCGCTCGTACAGGTCGGTGTCGGTGAGAATATTGATTTCGGTCACTGCCAGGGGAATGCGCTGGGCGATGTCTTCCAGTAGCTCGGCGGCATCTTCGCACAGGTGGCAGCCCGGTCGGCTATAGAGTGTGACCTGGTGTATGTTCATGCGCTCATTATACCAGACGCGTTGCGGAAGCGGCGGGTGAAACAGCCCATTTCACCCGCCGTGTTCGCGCATTGGTGCTTATGCCCCGCGCACACGCACGAATTTGCGGCGACCTACCTGCACAACGACTGGCGTGCCGAGGTTCAGCAGAAGGTCGTAGCCGCTCACCTTTTCACCCGCAACACGCACGCCGCCGCCGTCGATCAGCCGCCGCGCCTCGCTCTTGCTAGCGGCCAGGCTGCTCGCGATCATCAGGTCAACAATATTGGTTGGCGCAGTAATGACGTGCTCGGGTATATCGGTTGGTAGCTCGCGCTCACGGAAGCGCTTGATCCACTCCGCTTCGGCGGCGGGTGCTTCTGCCGCGCTATGAAACTGGGTGACGATCTCGCGCGCCAGCCGCATCTTGAAGTCCATGGGGTTGGCGCTGCCATCGGCAATTGCCTGCCGGATGGCGGCAACCTCCGTCAGGTCAATATCAGTCAGCACCTCGAAGTACAACGGCAGCACATCGTCGCTCATCGAGAGCACTTTACTGTACATCTCGAACGGCGGCATCAGGATGTCGATCGTGTTGTTGAAGCTTTTACCCATTTTACGGCCGTCGGTGCCGGGGATGAGCGGTACCAGGAAAATATCCTGCGGCACCATGCCGGCCTGAGCCATCAGCTCGCGGCCCGCCAGGTTGTTGAATTTCTGGTCGGTGCCGCCGAATTCGACATCGGGGTTGACCATCACCGAGTCGTAGCCTTGCAGCATTGGGTACATTAGCTCCAGGATGGTGAGCTTGCCGCCTTCTTCGTAGCGTTTGCGGAAGGTTTCGTGCTGGAGCATTTGCGCCAGCGTGAAGCTACCCGCCAGCTTTAGCGCTTTGCTCAGATCAAAGGTGCCAAACCATTCGCTCTGGAAGCGAACTTCGGTGCACTCGCGATCGACGACTTTGAAGAACTGCTGCATGTAGGTTTCGGCGTTGGCGCGCACAATCTCGGCAGTGAGCGGCGGGCGAGTTTCGTCGCGGCCGCTTGGGTCGCCAATCTGGGCGGTCCAGTCGCCTACAATCAGCACGACCTGATGCCCAAGATCTTGAAATTTGCGCAGCTTGCGCAGGCCCACCGCGTGGCCGATATGCATGTCGGGCTTGGTTGGATCGAACCCCTGTTTAAGCCGCAGTGGCCGCGTACCAGCCAGCTTCCGGCGCAGGTCGGCCTCGATCAACACCTCGGCCACGCCACGCGTAAGCAATTCGTCAATTGAACTCATGATCGCTTCCTTCTGAACAGATGACAGGAGGCACAAAAAAAACGCGGACCCGTGTCCACGTCGATTCACGATTATTCGCGCAGCTAGCCGTGGAGCACAGGCCAATTATCCCACACGGGGATAATAATACTCCACATCATAGGTTGTGCTGCGGCACATGCGCATAACAGTTACTCCAATTGCGCGCGATCGTAGCACGCGGTCCAGGGCTTGTCAAGCGCGACTTTCGGCGGAGCGATGCGGTGGGTGGTGATGTACAATACAGGCGTGAAGCAGGCTACCGGGTGCGCATTTATGGATCACACCGAAATGGTCGAGCTGATTCGTGCGGGCGTGGGTGGGCCGGGCGGCACCTGGGCCGATTTTGGTGCAGGCACCGGCAACTTCACCTGGGCACTAGCTGCGCTGCTCGGGCCAACCGCAACGATTTACGCGCTTGACCGTGATGGCAAGGCAATTGCGCGCCAGCGCGAGCTGCTGGCCCAGGTCGCGCGCCCGCTCGCCGCTATTGTGCCGCAGCAGGCCGATATTACTCAGCGCATCGCGCTGCCATTACTCGATGGCGTGCTGATGGCGAATGTGTTGCACTTCGTGCGCGATCAGCCTGGCGCGCTGGCGCTGGCGGCAAGCTATGTTCGGCCTGGCGGGCGGCTGTTGTTGGTTGAATATGATCTTGCTGCACCACTCCGCTATGTGCCATACCCGGTGCCATTCGAGCGTTTCGCGGCGCTGGCGTTGCAGGTTGGTTGTCATTCGCCAGTGCGCGTCGGCCAGCGCGTATCGCCATCGTCGGGAATTGTGATGTATGCCGCCCAGGCGCGGCGATAACGCTTGTGGAGGAGATAGCTTGTGCAAGATGTTCTAGTCATTGGTGCGGGCGTTTCGGGCTTGTCGTGCGGGATTCGCCTGCTTGAAGCTGGCTACCGGGTGCGCATCTGGGCGCGCGACCTGCCGCAGCAGACGACATCGGGCGTAGCGGCGGCGGTGTGGTACCCGTATAAAGCGTACCCCGAAGATTTAGTGGTGGGCTGGTCGCGCGTTACCTACACCGAGCTGATGGCGCTGCGCCACGACCCGGCCACTGGCATTCTGGTGCGCACCGGCCTTGAGATTTTTCCATGGCCGGTAGATGAACCGTGGTGGGGTGCGGCAGTGCCCGGCTACCGGCGCATTGCCGCCCACGAGCTACCGGCTGGCTATGTCGATGGCTACGTCTTCGATGCGCCAGTGGTTGAAATGCCAATCTATTTGCGCTATTTGCAGCAGCGCTTCGAGCAATTGGGCGGCGCAATCGAAGTTCGCACGCTCAGTAGCCTGGCTGAAGCCGTTACGACCAGCCCGCTGGTTGTGAATTGCAGTGGGCTAGGTGCGCGCGAGCTTGCGCCCGACGCGTCGGTGTTCCCCATCCGCGGCCAGGTTGTGCGCGTGGCGCAGGTGGGCCTCAGCAATTTCGTGCTCGACGATTATGGCCCGCGTGGGATTGCGTATATCATTCCGCGCAACGACGATTGTATCCTCGGCGGCACGGCGGAAGATGGTGCCGAAGAGCTTGCGCCCGATGCGCATACTGCCGAGGCAATTCAGGCGCGTTGCCAGGCGTTGGAAGCGCGCTTGGGCACGGCAGCTGTGTTGGAACACAAGGTAGGGCTACGGCCTGGGCGGCCAACTGTGCGGGTGGAACAACAATCATGCGCAAATGGGCAAGCCATCGTCCATAACTATGGCCACGGTGGTGCAGGTATTACGCTTTCATGGGGCTGTGCCGACGAGGTTGTGCGGCTGGTACGCGGTGTGGGCTAAGGGTGGGCGGTGACTTCGCGCCGCTAATCAATTTTTTTCGTGCTCGGCTTGCGCGTGGCTTCGGTTCCGGCTTTTTGCAGCATTTCGAGCAATTTCTCAAGCTCAAATGGTTTTTCCAGCCATAAAATGCCTTTGCTAGCGAGCGAAGGGGCAATTTCTTGTACGTGGCGAGTCGCCGCAGAACACAAAATGAGCGGAATCGCGCGCGTGGTGGGGTCGAGGTAGAGCATATCTAGCAATGCCCAGCCTGCTGGCGCATTATCGAACATCAAATCACATACCACAATGTCTGGCTGGCTCGCCTTGATCTGCTCGAAGGCACCCTGGTGCTTGGCGATAGTCGTCACCTCATACCCTTCTTCGCCAAGGAATTCAGCAAGTAGCTCAAGAAAATCTTGGTGATCGTTTACAACAGTAACGCGTTTTTGGGTCGGCATAGTACTTTCCTTTTATGCGAGCTGCGACTAGTTTGCCATTGTATCGCCCTCAAGGGGAATTCGCAACCGCCAAAAATACGTGGCATCAATGTTGCAATAAGGAAGGTAGGTGTATTTCGGGCAAAAGGAGAATGACGTGTTTTTACAATCAACCGTCATTAAGCGAATGACTCCGCTGCTGGTGAGCGGTGTATCGGGCGTGTATGTACTGCTACGCGCGCGCCGCTTGAGCCTGGCCGAACCATTTACTGGTAACGCACTGCAATTCCTGCTTGAGCAATCTGACCTTATTACTGTGCTTGCCGGTGTGCCAGTATGCTGGTATGTGGCTCAGTACCGCGAGCAAGCTGCCTTCATCGTGCAAGATATGCTGCGCGGCCAGAAAGCCGATGCTGCACACTCATTGCGGCAGACATTGACAGTGTTGCTGCTGGGCACCGAGCTTCTGGCGCGCCGCGCCGCGAAAACCGAATACACTGATCTGGCGCAATTGGCACGTCGCCTGAATCGGGTTGTGCTACAAGGCATTACCGAGCTACGCGTACTGGGTGAGCCATACCCCGCTGACCTTGAAAAGCTGTATGCTGTGCGCCTTCCTGCGCCTGGGCACTCAGCTTAATGCTCGCGCAAGGTATTGGAGCTGTATTGCTGAGTGTCGGCCAGAAATTGCCGCACTATAGAATGTCAGTATTCCTGTTGCCACAATCCAGTAGTGCCATTCTGAGTTAAGCCCTAACGCACCTCGGTGGCACCTGAAAGGTATAATACCAAATCCTGTTGAATAGTTGTATATCATACACAACGTATTACGCACTACAAAGCCAAACGCTCGTGCGTAGTGCGTAATACTACTGACGAATTTGGTATGGCTTATGCGGCGTAGTATCATCCCTTCAGAATAAGTAATGGTATAATGCGCGCTCTGCAATAAACATACGAGGAGCCGAGCGTGAGCATTAAATCCGATCGCTGGATTCGGCGCATGGCGCTTGAACATGGAATGATCGAACCATTTGTAGAAGGGCAGGTTCGCCAGGGGGTTATTTCCTACGGCCTCTCTTCATACGGGTACGATATGCGGATTGCGAATGAGTTTAAGGTGTTTACGAATGTTTATAACACCTTAGTCGATCCGAAGCGTTTCGATCCGCGCTCGTTTGTTGATATTACCGCCGATTACTGCGATATTCCGCCAAATTCGTTTGCGCTGGCGCGTACAGTCGAATACTTCCGTATTCCACGCAATGTGCTGGCGGTGTGCCTGGGCAAATCAACCTACGCCCGCTGCGGCATTATTGTGAATACCACGCCGTTCGAGCCAGGGTGGCGTGGCTATGTCACGATCGAGCTTTCGAATAGCACGCCTTTACCTGCACGTATTTATGCCAACGAGGGCATTGGGCAAGTGTTGTTTTTTGAGAGTGATGAGGAATGCGAGACATCCTACGACGATAAGCGCGGGAAATACCTCGACCAGGTGGGCGTGGTGCCGCCGCGAATATAGGTTGTAGTGATCAAGGGCGTTTGGGCTTGTTGATGAAGTGCGTGGCGGCTCTGACGCCAGGCATTTCTTTTTCCCCCTGGCGATATGCTGGCTGATCAATTGCCTTTGGCTATGTTTCCACTGTTAGCTGCGCAATATCGAGCCACTGCGTTGGCGTAGCGCTTACTCCCCAGCCGAAGCGCCCGCGTGGCGTCGCTACCATCCACTGATTATCTACCCACAGCACCATGCCCAGCGGCCCCTGGGGCACACGCGCAGTTTCGAGCACGGTGCTGCCATCGATGCTGAATCGCGCACCATCGTGCCGCCACTCGATCACATAATTTCGCCAGGCGCGATCTGGTGCGGCGATTGGCGCCTCGGCGAGGCACAGGTCGTGCTGCACGCGCGGCCAGATGCGCCGTTGCAGCGGGCCGACGCGGTTGGCGAGCGCCACTGGCAGGGCGAGCGGCGCCCATTGTAGTGCGCGTGCCGTGGTTGTGTCGATGCTGGCCGCCCTCCAGCCGTGGCCGGGCACGCCCAGTGCCAGCGGCATGTTGCTGGGCGGCGCGGCGTGGAAAAACCAGAGCGCGGCAGGCAGCGCGGGCCAGCCACCCAGCGGCGAAAATGGGTTATTCCAGAAGCCAAACCCGGCCGTGCCAAGGAGCGGCCCCGAGGCGCGCGCCCGTACTGTAAAGCGAAGCGGCGGTCGCCAGGGAAAATGGCGGCGCGCCATCCCTGCATAATCGTCGAGCTGCGCATCGGCGTAGCGCGTAGGCTGTGTGCCCGACAATGCCAGGCGTAGCCCCTCCTCGCCAAGAACGATCTGCCCGCCGCCGACCTGTGTGACGCACCAGCGTTGGCCCAGCCGGGTGCGAAATTGTTCGTATAACATTCGTGTGCTTCGCGCTGCCGCTATGTTTAGCGGCCGCCAGTTGTCACTAATGTGAAGCGCACAATGCGGTCTTGTACCAGCTCGCTCTCGTTCAGGCTGTTCGGGAACTTCGATGGGATTGTGCTGACAATCAGCCGGTTCGGGTCGATGCCCTGCTGCGCGAGAAATTGCGCCACGCTGTCGGCGCGCGCTTGTGCGACTTCTTGAATTTGCGCTTCGGTGAAGCGACCATCTGGCCCCGGCCACGCGGCGCTGCCCTCGATCTTGAGGTAGAGCTGCGAGGCGCGTAGTACGGGCAGTACCTGGCTATTCAGGTCGCTCACGGCCTGGTCGGTCAGGCGCGCGCTTTCGGGCTGAAAGTCGATTTTTTCTAGCGGCAGCTTCACGACATCCTGCGCGTTCTGCTGCTCTTCGCTCGACAGTTGCGGCAAATCGACTTTCGCCGTGAGCAAGAACGAGCTATTCACCGGTGGCTGATTTGAGAAGAGCTGCTGCGCTTTGGATGAGCCGAGGGTGAAGCGTGGGTCAACCATCTGGTTCAAGTCGGCTTGCGGCGGGGTTTGGCCGGCGCGCGCCCATACCTGCTGGGCCTGCTGCAAGCGGCTCACGAGTAGCTGCGGCTGCTGGAAGGCGATCTGGTTGGTGTTGAGCGTGGCCTGCGCTAATGGCTCTAGCGCGGCGCGCAGGTCGCCAGGTTTCTCAATAAACGTCCAATCGGCATGGCCCCACTTGAGTAGTGCTTGCTCGGCCTGGTCGGGCGTGTCAGTCATCTGCTTGAGTGCTTCGTACCAGGCATCGTGAAACGCCTGCAGCGCTTCGGTTTTATTCTCGATCGCGGGGCGGCTGGAAATAAGCACATCGAGGATGGCGCGCAGCTTATCGGATGCGATAATTGTCTTCGCGCCCGCCGCTTCGGCTTCTTGCACATCGGGCACCCAGGCAGAAACGGCATCGGCCTGGCCGCTGGTGTAGGCTTTAACCGCGTCGGCGACTGCGGGTTGTGGTACCAGCTGAACATCTTGCGGCCCCAGCCCGGCCAGGCTGAGCGCATAGTACAGGAAGTATTCGCCAACGCTGCCCTGGCTGAAGGCGATGCGCTGGCTTTTCAGTGCGTTGATCGTGGTAATTTCGGGCTTGGCGACCAGCTTATCGGCCCCGGCGCTTTCGTCAATCACTGCGGTAATCGCGCCAATCGCCGGGTCGGATTGGCGGGCAAAACCGTCGAGTGTGGTGGCGAGCACATCCCATTCGCCGCTTTTCAGGTTGGCCCAGCGCTGCTCTTCCGGCACGTCATTTGCGCCATCGAGCCCAAACGGTACTAGCTTGAGCTCATAGCCGCGCTGCTTGAGCAAGCCCTGGACTTCCATCACAATCCCTGGGTAGTAGGTTGGGAAGGCGTCAAAGGCGAACGTAACAGTGCCCTTGCTGGGCGAGTTCGGCGCTACGGTTGGCGCGGGGGCATTTGGCGCGGCTGTAGGTGCGGTGTTGGCCGCGGTGGGCACATTTGGCGCGGCTGTAGGTGCGCGCGTGGCAGCAGGCGCGCCGCCACCTGGTGTGGAAGTTGCAATGATGATCACCGGTGCCTGGGTTGGGGTTGCCTGGCCGAGCAGGCTGCACCCTGCCAGTAGCGCGAGCACAGTGAGCCACAGGGCTATTGAACGTAGAGTACGCATAGGAACTCCTTTTCCGCAATGAGCGGTGCTCATTGTAACGGCATAGTAGTATTGTACCAGCACGGCAGTATACGTGTACAGCTGCGATTACAAACAGGCGATCGTAACGATGTATACTATCGATGTGAAGCATTCAGTAAAGCAGGTCTGCTGTGTCACTTGAACCAATTGCACGCTATGAAACTGAGCGCGGAATATTGATCTACCGTATCACCGCGCAGGTTTTTCCGATGCTTACTGCGAATATCTACGTGCTCGTCGATGGGGCATATGCCGCGCTCATCGATACTGGCAGCGGCCTGGGTGCAAGCAGCGACCATATCCGCCGCGGCATCGAGCAGATTCGCGACGATTGGGGCGAGGCTGTTGATTGGGCCAGCCTGGCACGCATTGTCATCACCCACGCGCATGTCGATCATTATGGCGGGCTGGGAGCACTGCGCGACCTTACCAGCGCCCCGGTGGCCGTACACGAGCTTGATCGCCGCGTACTCACGCATCACGAAGAGCGGCTCACCATGGCCAGCCACGCGATTTCTTCATTTCTCTGGCGCGCGGGTGTTTCCGAATCGAGCCACGCCAGCTTAATGGGCATGTACGGCTGGAGCAAAGGATTGTTACGCTCGGTGGATGTCGAAACTGTGCTGCACGATGGCGATTTGCTCGATAATCGCATGCTGGTGCGGCATATGCCCGGGCATTGCCCCGGCCAGGTGTGCTTGCAGATCGACGATGTGCTGCTCAGTGCCGACCATGTTCTGCCGCATACATCGCCGCATCTGGCACCTGAAAGTATCACACCCTCGACCGGGCTAGGGCATTATCTCGATGCTCTGCACACAATTGCAGCGGTGCCCGGCATTCGCTTAGCGCTTGGCGGCCACGAAGGTCCCATGCACGATATGTATGCCCGCATCGAGGAGATTGAGGCATCGCACGAGCGGAAGCTTGGGCGCGTGTTCGATGTCTGCGCTCAACCGCGCACCATCAACGAGCTTTCGAAACTGCTGTACCCGAACGTCAATAGCTACGATATCTTGCTGGCGCTTGAAGAAACCGGCGCGCATGTGGAATACCTGGATCAACGTGGCGAGCTAGCAATCGCCAACCTTGATGAAGTTGCCAACGACGATCGCGCCGCGCCGCGCTACCATCGGCTATAAGCGCTATAGTGTTAGGACTTACGCAGGTGGCATGCTTTTTGCCTGCGGCAGAGCGTTGGTATGCTCAATAACGCAACTGCGCAAGTCCTACGTGTTTCAAGTGTGATCTCTGTTTTTGCCGAACGCCGCATGTGTTGCTACCGCGTATGTGTATAGACTAAAGGTGAAGTATGTCTGTCGAGCCGTTAGTCACTGTCGTATGGCTGAACGACCACCTGGCTGACCCAAACGTGCTGCCCGTGGATGTGCGCTGGTATCTCACTGAGCGCGGGCGCGGCAAAATTGAGTATGCGGCGGGGCACATTCCGGGGGCGCATTACCTGGATGTGGATGACGATTTGGCTGCGCCGCGCGGCCAGGGGCCAGGTCGCCACCCACTGCCTACCCGCGAGCACTTTGCCGCAGTAGCTAGCCGTATTGGCATTACTCCTGGCACCCACGTTGTGGCTTACGACGCTAGTGGCGGCGCATATGCCGCGCGCCTGTGGTGGCTGCTGCGCTATTTCGGGCACGAACGCGTATCGCTGCTCGATGGCGGCTGGCCTGCGTGGCAGGCGGCGGGCTACCCAGCCGAAACAGTTACGCCTGCACACGCGGCCAGCAGCTTCGTGGCTGTGCCCCAACCCGCCCAGGTGGCTGATGCTACGGCGGTGGAGCGGCTGCGGCACCACCCGGGCACGCTGCTGCTCGACGCGCGCGCACCCGAGCGCTACGCAGGCCAGATCGAGCCGATCGACGCGCAGGCCGGTCATATTCCTGGTGCGCGCTCGGCACCGTATGCCGGTAATCTGCGCGCCGATGGCACCTTCCACAGCGCCGATGTGCTGCGGGCGCGCTTTGCAGCGCTGGGGGCCGATGCGGCCAACCCAATTGTGTGCTATTGCGGTTCGGGTGTTACCGCCGCACACGATATTTTCGCGCTGTACATGGCGGGCCGCACCGATGCGCTGCTGTACGAAGGCTCGTGGAGCGATTGGTCGAGCGATGCTACCCGCCCCGTGGCGACCGGGCCGGATGAGGTAGCGCCCTAAAGCGGCGAACGGGTGAAATTGCCGCTGCTGCACGCTTTCTTCGCCACAAAGATGCTAGCGAAATACTCGCCCTTTCCAGGTAACGCCGCGGCCCAGGCGCAGGCGCAGTAGCCCCCACCCGGCCAGCCCGAAGTAGATCGCCGTGCCAATCGGGAAGAGCAAGCCCCACCAGGGCGCAAGCTGGTAGCGGCGCTTTGCTAGCGTTCCCCAGCTGAGCAATGCGAGAAACAGTAGCGCCACGCCATGCGCTATAAGCACCGGGCCAAGCGCACTGCTGGGCCACAACCACCCGAGCAATGCCCCTGCACCAAGGACATAGCCCGGCGCGAACGCCACCAGCGATTGCCGGAAACCAACCCACGCCGAACGCGTGCCACCACTGCGGTAGCCCGCTACCGCATTTTTGCTTAGCCCCTCGGCCAGGCTGGCCCAGCCCTGGTACATGCGCACCGCGATGAGCTCGGGCGCGTATGCTGCTGCGATCGGGTAGCCTGCGGCCTTCACGCGCTGTCCCAGGTCGGTATCTTCCAGAATGCTGGCGCGCACCGCGCGGTGACCGTCAAGTGCCTGGTACACCGTGCGGCGAATCATCAGGCATGGGCCGTTGGCAAATGCAATCGGCGAGCGCGGGTTGCTGACGCGCGCCAGCGGGTAGAGCGCAACCAGTAGCGCGAAGAAGGCGGGTAATACTAGCCGTTCAGCCAGCGTGCCCATGCGGAGCAATGGCAGCAGTGTGAGGAGATCGATCTGGCGCTGCTCGGCGTGCGCGATCATCGCTGCAAGCAGATCGGGCGCGGGCTGCACATCGGCATCGAGAAAGAGCAGCCATTCGCCCTGGGCGCGCCCGGCGGCCTGCCAGCAGGCCCAGCATTTGCCTGCCCAGCCAGCAGGTAGCGCTGCGCCAGGCAGTACTGCCAAGCTGGGTAAGCGCGCTGCATAGCGGTAAGCCAGGGCAGCCGTGCCATCGCTTGAGTGATCATCGACCACAATCACCTCAAAGCTGCGGTAGGTTTGTTGTGCCAGGCCCTCCAGGCAGCCGCCCAGGCGTGCTGCTTCATTACGCGCAGGAATAAGCACTGATACTAGCGGCCCGGTCGATGCGGGCTGTGCATTGGGTTCCACGGTGGGCGCAAGCGCGTCGATATAGAGATCGTATGCGTACAGCCCGGCTACGCCCAGGCACAGAAGTGTAATTGGCAGAATCAATATAATCATGCCTGATGTTCATCGAGGTAGCGATCGCGAATCCTGCGGTCGCACGAACTTCGCCCGATCATACCATGATTGGCCGGGTGCATTGATGTATAATGACAAGGCTAGCCGCAATCATAATGGTACTATTTCCCAAGCAGAAACCGACCCTTATGCGCTTGTTCCGCCGCACCTACGATCTGAGCCTGGCGTCGCCGCGCCACGCGACACTCGATGATCTTGGTGCAATTTCGCGCTTGCTGCGCAGCGGCACGCACCATTACACGAGCTACCCTTACCCACACCTGCCATCGCTGCTAAGCGGTGCGCCTGCAGTGGTGCTGGTCGGTGGCCGCGACATTCTGGCGGCTGCTATTGCAAGCTGGAATAACGATGCCACCAGCTGGGTTCGTGCGCTCACTGTGATAGATGGATTACCCGTGAACGCCACCTTTGATCTGTTGCTACCGTCATTTCATGAACGATTGCATACCCAGCACATCCGCCATGTTTTTTACACAGGCGATGACGCTGCCGATACCTGGATTCAGCCAGGGCTGGTGACGCATGGGTATGTGCGCGAGACCGATGTGGTGGTATACGAGCAGCTTTCCTTCGAGGTGCCGACGGTAGGTAACCAGCTTGTGCGGGTGCGTCCGGCGGTGTCGGTCGATCTGCCCGATATTCTCCAGGTTGATAGCGCATGTTTCACAGCCCAATGGCGCAAAGATGATCAGGTGTTGAGCGGTGCAATTTTTGAGGTGCCGTATTTTGTGGTGGCTGAGGATGCCGACCAGGTGGTAGGCTATGCTTTTGCTACAACCCATTTTGGTGGGCGGCTGGTGCATTTAGTGCGTATTGCAGTATTACCTTCGCAACAGGGCCGCGCGATCGGTGTACGGCTGCTGGCCGAAGTAATCGCATTTGCGCGCACACGCGGCGCGAGCACGCTTACACTTAATACGCAGGCGCACAACCTGCGCGCCCAGCGGCTGTACGAATGGTTTGGATTCCATCGCACTGGTGAGCAGCAAACAGTGCTCCGCTACGATCTATAGCTGATACTCCCTGATTGAAGAACCAGGAATGAACATTCTTCCACTGAGCCACCAGCAGCTTGCTCGTACTGCCCCGCACCTTGCTGGAACAATAGCGCCGCCAAGATTTAGAGGTTCGTATCTTCACGGCGTCGCGGTGCCTGCCCGACTACTTTGGACAGTGCTGCACCTAGCTCGGCAGCCCACCTCGGGCGCTCCTGGCGTTTTGCCCGCAGCAGGATGGTAAGGTACAGCGCCAGCCCAAAGTAGAGCGAGTTCAGCCCGCGTAAGTCGAGTAGCTCGAAGATTCCGCCTTGCGTCTGGCGCATGCCGTCGAGCCAGGCGCCCGCCAGCGGAATGACCAGCTGGTCGATCGCGCCGATGAGCAAGGCCCCAAGAATCGCGCCAGGCACGCTTCCGGCCCCGCCAATAACCACCATCGCCAATACCATCGCCGAGATGCGAAAATCAAACTGGTTGGGGTCGACATAACTGAAGATGCTGGCAAATAGCGCCCCGGCCACGCCTGCAATGATCGAGCCGATCACAAACGCCAGGTGCTTGGCTCGGGTTACATCGACGCCACAGCTCGCTGCGGCAACTTCATCTGCACTCAGCGCGGCCCAGGCGCGCCCAATCCGCGAGCGCGAAAGTCGCAGGCTGGCTAGCACTACCAGCGCAACCACCAATGCTGCAATCAGATATGACTCAGTGACCGAGCTGAGGCGGTAGCCAAATACCATCGGCGGCGGAAGCGCCGCCGCACCGCGCTCGCCGCCCGTCCAGCGATCAAGATTGACAAACGTTTGTGGAATGATCAGCCCGAACGCAACCGTGACGATCGCTAGGTAATCGCCGCGCAGGCGTGTAGCGAGCGCGCCGTTGATTACCCCAAAAATTACCGCCACCAGGCTGCTAATTGCCAGCACCAGCAAAAAATCGAGCCGGGTGGGCAGCCAGGCGCTCAGCTGCCCGCCGGTGAGCATTGCCACGGTATAACCGCCCAGCGCGAAACAGGCCGCGTAGCCCAGATCGAGCAGGCCCGCATAGCCTAGCACAATATTCAGCCCAAGCGCGAGCAGCACATACAGCAGCAGGTGAATAGCCACAAGCTGGTAGTGCAGCCCCAGGGCCACATCAATCAGTGGGTAGGCAGCAATGAGTAAGAGGAGCGCCGCAACGAACCAAGGGCGCGGTCGGACAACCCGCTGTTCATTCAGGCTGGCGGCGCTCAGCGGCGCGGTCGGGTCGTCGTGCTGGGTTTCGCCCAGCAGCCCGCTAGGCCGCAGCGTCAGCGTCCCGATAAGCACCAGCATCAGCAGCACTGGCGTCCACTGTGAGGCCAGGAAGAAATCGCTGAAGGCGGCAAAAATACCCAGCAGCAGGCCACTAAAGAACGCGCCGCGTGGTCGCCCAATACCGCCCAACAGGGCTGCGGTGAAGGCAAACAGGCCGCTCTGTACGCCATACTCGGTGTAGGGGTGGGTGTAATAAATCGTGAAAATAAACGCCGCCGCGCCCGAGAGTGCGCCGCCGATCGCGAATGCCAGCCGAATCGCGCCGTGATGGTCGATGCCGCACAGCCGCGCCATCTCAGCATCCTGAGCGCATGCGCGCAGCGCCCGCCCGGCCCGCGAGCTACGCAGAAACCAGCCCACCGCTAGTGCCAGCGAGATCGCAAACACCAGCACCAACAAATCTTTCAGGCTATACATTACCTGGAGATTCAGGCCGCTGGCGCGTACTAGGTCGATATTCGGCAGCAGATCGTAGATGCCCAGGCGCGGTACTTCGGGTACGCCCGGCACGCTGTGGTGCGCCCCAGGCATCGATTTATCCGACGTGCGCCACAGCAGCGCCGCCTCGTACAGCATGAAGGAAAGCCCGACGGTGGCGATCAGCGGGGCCAGGCGCGAGCCACCACGAAATGGCCGAAATGCCACGCGCTCGACCGCGACATTCATTGCGCTGCCAAAGGCCATCGCGGCCACCAGCACAAGCGCCAGGCTGCCGACTAGCGGTAGCGCCGCCATCCCAGGGATGAGATCGAGCGCGCGCACCACCACCACCACCAGCACCGTTGTGAGCGCAAACAAGTCGCCGTAGGCGAAGTTGAGCATGCGCACAGCCCCATACACCAGCGTCACACCAATTGCATTGAGCGCAATCACGGCACCATTCGAAAGACCGATCAGCAAGATTTGAAGCAGTAATTCGGCGCAGGCGGTGGTGTTACCGCAGTTCATGCTGGCTCCTTTGAACGAAGTTGGGAGCTATGCTATTATTCTAACCGTCATGGTAGTGAGACTGTAGTTCAAAAGTGTGCGTATGTCAAATGTTAAAAGTGTAAACACATATGCTGGCGACTTGCGCTTAGTTGGCGGGCGGCTGTGTCTTGACTTCGTGAATACCGTAAACGACCATACCCTGGAACATCCACGGGAGCATTGGTGCGATTATGGCTTATTTCTTACCTGGGCGCGCCACGCGAGTGCGCTTACACCAGCTGAGCTTGAGGAAGCCCAGGCCGTGTCTTCAGTCCACCCGCGCGGTGCCGAGGAAGCGTTGGAATTCGCACGCGGGGTGCGGCGGGCGCTTTATGGCCTGTTCAGTGCGGCGGCACATGGTCGGCCCTGTGCTCAGAGTGATCTCGAAACGTTTAACACCGCCCTGGCTCGCGTGCCACATCCTTTACGCCTCGCTGCCGGTTCGGGCGGGTTGCGCTGGGGCTGGCCTGAAGGCATCAACCCGCTTGAGCGGCCAATCTGGGCGGCAATCTATTCGGCTGCAACGCTTCTGGTTGCGTCTGAGCTAGCCCTGGTACACGAATGTGAGGGGCCGGGCTGCAGCTGGCTATTTCTTGATACCAGCCGCAATCACAGTCGGCGCTGGTGCTCCATGGAAGATTGTGGCAATCTGGCCAAGGCACGGCGCTACTATGCCCGCCGCCACTAACATAGTTCAGTTCGCGCGCCAGGGAAAGAAGTGAATCAATGGCTCAGGTAAGCGAAAGCCTTGATTTCAGCCTAGTGCAACCCGCTGGCCGGTGTGGAGGCTTTCGAGCGCGGCCAGGCTGATGCGTAGCGCTTCTAAGGCATCGGCAGCGGTGGCGCGTGGCGCTGGCCCGCCCTGCAACCAGGCAATTGCTTCGCGCATCTGAAGGAGATATGGGTCGTCGGTGCCGCTACTCACCGGCACTTCGACGCCTGCGCTAGCGTGCGCGGCGGGTGGCGTGCTTGCCCAGCTATCGTAGCTGAGCCGCCCGGCGCTGCCTTCTACCATAAAGGTTGTGCGGAACGGAGCAGTTTCGGCCCAGCTGCCCACAATTTCGCCACTGGCTCCGCTGGCAAAGCGCAGCATGGCTACAACCTTGTGCGGAAGCGGGCTGTGTACAGTAACGTCGGCTACTGGCCCAAAGCACCAGCGCGCCCAATCGAAATCGTGAATCATCAGGTCGAGCGCCACGCCCCCGCTGCGCGCTATGTTGGCATACCAGCCGCTTGATACTGTTGGGAACCTCCCGCCGCGTGTGGTGCTCAGGTGCCGAATGCTGCCAAGCTCGCCGCGCGCTATTGCGCTATGCGCATGCGCGTAGGCCGCGAAGTAGCGTACAACCTGGCCCACCGCCAGCCGTACACCGGCGCGGTCGGTTGCCTCAATCAGCGCCGTGCCTTCGGCCAGGGTGCGCGCCAGCGGTTTTTCGCAAAACACATGCTTCCCGGTTTGGGCCGCGGCTTGCACTAGCGGCAGATGCGTATCGGTTGGGGTTGCTACCACTACCGCATCGATATCGGGCTGTGCGAGCAGTTCGGCAGGCGATAATAGCCGGGCATTGTGCTGCTGGGCCAGCGCCACGCCTTCTGGCGCTGGTGCGCGCGTACCAAATGCGACGAGCTGCACACCAGCAATGTGGGCAAGCGCGCTGGCATGCACCTGCCCCATTGCGCCTGTGCCAAGAATTCCAATACGCATATAATCCTCCGCCGGGCTAGCAGTGTTGTGCGTATCATAGCAGGCTGGGGCAAAAAGACAAACGACACACAGCGGAGTTCGCTTGTGTTCGCCTAGCTGCACCCATTGACGAGTAATTGCTGCTCTTCAGGGCTGCCAGGCGCAACGTAGGCGTGTGCCGCGATCTTTGCCCCCTCAATTTGCCAGCCAAGCTTATCGAAGGGTGGCACATTGCTGCGTCGTAGTGTGTAGGTGCCGCAGAAGGTTTGCTGGCTGCCATCGCTGGTTGTAGCATGGACCACACTCGGTATATCGGTATATACTGAGCCAGCTGCGCCCTGGCCTTGCCCCTTACCCAGGGCAATAGTCGCACTGGCAGTATGCGCATACCCAGTAGCAAACTGCTCGAAGGTTTGCTGGCTGGCCTGCCCATTGCCGCTCCAATAGGTGAATGCCTGCGCCAAGGCGTGCTGATCTATCGCAGCATAATAGCCTTGCAGCGCGCTCTCCGGTGTTGCCAGGGTTGCAGGTGGCAGCGTGCCGCTGCTAGCGGCAATCTGTGCGCTGGTAATATGCCAGCCGCCGGTGTTGGGCACAAGCATGTACGTCCCCTGATATTGCTCAATTGTTTGGCCGGTAGTGCTGCCAGGCGTATTGACGACCGAAAGAATAGTCAGTGGGACGGTGACTACGCTGTCAGCCGCAGCGGTAGGCTCACCCAGCTGAATATCAACCTGCACCGTTTGCGTAAACCCAGCCGTAAACTGCGCAAGCGTTTGGCCGCTGGCCGCGCCATTATTGGCCCACAGGCGGTAGCTTGCTTCATATTCTTTCTGGTTGATGTTGTTGTAATAAGCGAGGATCGTTTGCACAGCGGCTGATTGACTCACTGTAGGCACCGCTGTTGGCGCAGCCGGTATGGCAGTGGGCAGCAGCGTTGTTGCCACAGGTGTAGCCGTAGCCGCAACCGTTGGCGCTGGTGGTGTGCTAGTAGCGCTGGGCTGTGGTACAGTGGTGGCCGATGGTACTGGAACAGTGGCGGTGGGCGCACTGATTGGCTGTGTGCCACAGCTAGCAAGCGTCAGTATCAGTGCTGCGCCGGCCAGCAGTATTCGGTTATATGCTATGGATGTCAATCGCCGCATAATCGGCTCCTTTCTTGGAACGCTGCCGTGAAGGTAGCCGCTGGATCGTACTACGCGCGCCGCTGAATAGCGTGATAGATAGATGATGAATAGATGAGCGTCGGTCACCCAATCCGATTTTGTGAGGTATGTAATGAATGAACACCTACCCTTGGATGAGCCGCTGGCAATCTGGCAGCGCCGGTGCGAGCAATATGTGAGCCGCACGCCCCACCCGGCTGATGCTGCACACGATCTCGCGCATATCCAGCGGGTAGTCGCCACCGCGCTGACGCTGGCGCGCGCCGAGCAGGCCGAGCTGGCGGTTGTGCTGCCAGCAGCGTGGCTGCACGACTGTGTGAGTGTGCCGAAAAGCTCCCCCCAGCGTGCCCAGGCATCGCGCATGGCCGCCGATGCTGCCGACGAATTTTTGCGCGCAGCGGGCTACCCAACCGCCTATTTGCCCGCTATTCACCACGCAATTGTGGCGCATAGCTTCTCCGCCAACATTGCCCCACTCACCGCCGAAGCGCGCGTCGTGCAAGATGCCGATCGCCTCGATGCGCTAGGCGCGGTGGGCCTGGCGCGCTGCCTGATGCTCAGCGGCCAAGTGGGGCGGCGGCTGTACGATCCCGCCGAGCCATTTCCCCAGCAGCGCCCGCCCGATGATCAGCTGAATACAATCGACCACTTCTTCACCAAGCTATTACGCCTGGCCGAAAGCATGCAAACCGCTGCTGGCCGCGCCGAAGCCATGCGCCGCACCGCTTTTATGCACCAGTTCCTGGCTCAGCTCGCTGGCGAAATTACCGCACCATAGGGGGAATGTTGTAACATGTTGGGGGCCGCCGATACTATGCTATGCCGATATAAGGAACCAGGAGCGCCCTCCTTACATCAGCAGAATTCATAAGCCGCGTGCTTACAAGCGCGATAGTCAAAGGAAGCAACCTAATGACTAATATGCCCAATAATCGCACCGAAATTGCCACGCTAGCGGGTGGCTGTTTCTGGTGCCTTGAGGCAGTGTTTGATCAGCTCAATGGGGTGAGCGAGGTAGAATCGGGCTATGCTGGTGGGCAGGTGCCGAACCCAACCTACCGGCAGGTGTGTGATGGAACAACCGGCCACGCTGAGGTGGTGCAAATAACGTTTGATCCAGCCGTCGTGTCGTTTCGGCAGCTGCTAGAGGTATTCTTCACTATTCACGACCCAACCACACTGAATCGGCAAGGCGCTGATTTTGGCACACAATACCGCTCGGCGATCTTCTACCATTCGCCTGAGCAGCGGCGCACGGCCGAGGGAGTGATTACCGAAATCATGGCGGCGGGCATTTGGGACGCGCCGATTGTGACCGAGGTAACGCCATTCACGAAGTTCTATCGCGCCGAGCAATATCATCAGGAATATTACGTGAACAATATGAACCAACCCTACTGCCGTGCGGTGGTTGCGCCAAAGGTTGCAAAGCTGCGCAAGCACTTTACCGAGCAGCTCAAGAGGCCCGCGGGATTAGGGGCATAGTGCCGAGGTTCTAGCCCGGTCGCACCACAGCTAGGATGTTCGTATCCTGGCTGTGGTGCGACCGGGCTATTGATTTTCAGGCTGTGCCGGGCTGTTTGGGTGTATTTGGGTTTCGGTGGCTTCGCTGAGGGTTAGTGGCACCACCCTGAGCGCAGTTGTAGGTTCTGGCGTGGTGTCAGTTATGTTTGGGGGCGGTGTAGCACTTGGATTTGGCGCATCTACAGGTTTTGCGACAATTGGCAGTTTTTCGCTGCGCCGCAACGAAGGCAAAATAGCAATTGCTAATGCCCGGGCGCAGGCTGTGGTAAGGGCAAAGCTAAGAATGCCGACCAGCAGTGCAGGCAATAAATAATTTGGGCCACCTGCCTCCCACCAGCGATCGATTGCGCCGCCGCGCGAAATTGCTAGCGCAGGTGCCAGGAAGCTACATATCAGCAGCGTCCCTAACAAAGTAAGCCCAAGCGTTTGCAGTGCGAGGGTTGTGCCGCGTTTGGCAATAATCGGCAAAATAATTTCGTAGAATAGAATGCCAACACCCACACAGAGTATGAGCAAAACAGTATAAATCAACATATACGCACTGGCTGGCCGTAGCCCTTGCCCCAGCAGCACATTGGCCAGGGTGAAAATAATGTTGAGCTGCCGTGGCCCTACAAACATATCGGTGAGCGATGCGGCGGCGGCCCAGGTGGCCCCGAGCGCAGTTGCGCCCGCAAAGCTTGCCAGGGTAATCGCCCCCAGTGTACGGCGACGCGAGGGGGCAACCGTATATTCGGCATGCCCCTGGTAGCAAAACCAGGCGAGTAATAACGGTAGACCAACCGACAGTACGAGCAGCCAGATCAGGCGTAGTTCTATTGCAGGGAGATGAACATAATGAACGACAGCCGGGCCGAAGATGGCACCCAGCGCAAGAAATACAGCAATATACACCGATGAGCCGACAATATGCGCGCTAATGAAGCGCCGATATGGGATGTTGAGTAGCCCACACGCCACCACTGCCAGGTAGCGTAAGCCTGGTACCGCACGCGCAACCGCAATACTTGTCCATCCGCCACGCGCCAGCAGTCGTTCCGCGCGGTCGAGCTGTTGCGGCCCGAGGTGAACATAGCGCCCGAAGCGTGTGACCAGCGGCCGCCCGCCACGGCGCACAACCGCATAGAGCCCACTTGCGCCAACCGCTGACGCTATATTCAATAGCACAAACCAAATGCCCAGGTTGGTGTATGAGCCTGCACCCTTCACCCCCGCAAATACAATAAGCAAATCGGTGGGGATGGGCATAGGAATGCCTAATTCTTCGAGCAAGACCGCAATGAGAATTGCAATATAGCTATGTTTATCGAGTAATGAAAGCATATAGTGTACTGCAACTATGCGCTACAAAAACCACATTTTTTTATTGTATACAGTGTACCACAGACCCTTGACCAGACAACTTTATAATATGTGGTCTGCACATCCGTTAGAATTGGGAGGGTTACCATGCTAACCGTGTATACAAGTGTGCATACGTTGCATACGGCTCCACACGAGTTCCTGGATGGACGCTTGATTCCGCCCTATGAGTCACCGGCGCGCGTTGACATGATTCTTGCTGCAATTGAGCGGGTCGGGCTTGGCACTATGTTGCCGCCGCGCACATTTGGCATAGCTCCCGTGCGTGCCGTGCATGCTCCCGACTATCTCGACTACTTCGAGCATGCCTATGCCCGGTGGGTTGCGGCAGGCGGCGATCCATCGGCGGTACTCCCAAGCACCCTGGCAGTACGCTGGATGCAGCGCCAGAGCACACATCCATTGGTCGCCCCAGGTTATTACAGCTACGATCTGAGCGCACCGATTGTTGCAGGCACCTACCAGGCTGCCCGTGCCGCTGCCGATACTGCGCTGACCGGCGCGGCGCTGCTGCTCGAAGGGCACCAGCAGGCATATGCCCTGTGTCGCCCGCCCGGCCACCATGCCGGTACCGACCTTTACGGCGGCTACTGCTACCTCAATAATGCGGCGATTGCGGCCCAATTCCTATGCCAGGCACCCGCACCACGCCGGGTCGCTATTCTCGATATCGACTTTCACCATGGGAATGGCACACAGCAGATTTTCTATGCGCGGCCAGATGTGCTGGTTGTGTCGATCCATGCCGACCCTGCGCGCGAATACCCATTCTTTGCTGGCTATGCCGATGAGCAGGGCGCTGGTGCCGGTACAGGCTTCAACCTGAACATACCGCTCGAAGCTGGGGTTGATGATGTGCGCTACCTGAATGTGTTGGAGCAGGCTCTAACTGCCGTGAAGGCATTTGCGCCACACTATCTGGTTGTATCCGCAGGTTTCGATACCTTTGGCGGCGACCCGATTGGCGATTTTGCCCTCACCAGCGCGATATATCCACAGATTGGTCGGCGCATTGCCGCGCTTGGTTTGCCGACACTGGTAGTACAAGAAGGTGGGTACGCAATTGATGCACTAGGTGAGAATGTTGCTGGCCTGCTTGTAGGCTTAATAAATGGCATTGTCGTATAAGCGATCATCTTCATAGGAAAAACCGTGGCACGCCAGTTGCTTTAGGGTGGAGCAGAATGATACGGTTCAGCGCCGGGCTGGTACCAATCAACTACAGATATAGCAATGAGAGGAGCACATTCATGATCAACCTTATTCTCTGGCTGCTGTTCGGTGCATGTGTTGGTTGGTTGGCAAGCCTGGTATTGCGAACAAGTGCTCAGCAAAGCATGCTGACAAATGTAGCTATTGGTGTGATTGGCGCATTAATTGGCGGATTTCTCTTTGGTGGCCCTACGATCAACACCAGCGGGTTTAGCATGACGACGCTGATTGTATCGCTGCTTGGCTCAATCATACTCCTGGCCGTTACCAACATACTAAATCGCCAGCCAGTGCGCTAAATACGCTTTGTATTGAACAGCAGCCGTAGGCTAGAATGTATTTCTGGCCTGCGGTTTTTATTTTGGCCTCGGTTCAGGTGGGTTGGTAGTGTGCTAACGCTGAAGCTATCTGGAACGCAGCCTGCGGGGTATTGAGCAGTACACTGCCAAGTTGCACGGCACTAGCCCCGGCTACCAGCGCTTGTTGCGCATCGCTGCTTTGTGCTATGCCGCCACAGGCAATAATAGGGATTGATAACTGCCCAGCTAGTGTTCGTAGCATTGGTTGAACCAGTGGCCGGGTCGCAGGGCCAAGCAGCCACCCTTCGACAAGCGCGCCAGTATTTGGATCGGGTGTGGCAGCGGGGAAAGGGGCAAACAACGTGAGAGCATCGGCCCCAGCGCGGGCAACCTTTTGCGCAAGCTGTTCGGCTTCGGGGGATGGGGGAAGCTTAACCAGGATGGGGAGCTGTGTTGCGGCGCGCACAGCACTGGTAATCTGGGCAGCATGCGCCGCATGCAATGCTACGTTTAGCTCGATACCGGCGACTCCCTCGACACCTTCAAGTTCAGCCGCAATTGCCGCATATTCATCCGCCCCCGCCCCAACGATACTTACAATAACTGGTGTACTCCAGCTTGCCCATATTGGGGCATAGTGGCGTAGGACATAGGCTAACCCTGGGTTAGGCCATGTTCCAGTTAGCAATACTCCGGCGGGCGTTTCAATCAGGCGGGGCTGGCTTTGGCGCTGGGCATAGAATGAAGTACTGCGTGTCACGATTGCACCAATACGCGTTATATCAATACTATTGGCGTATTCGACGCCATAGCCGAAACAACCCGCTGCGGTAAGAACCGGGATATGTATGCTCAAGCCATAGGGGTTATGTGGGGCAAGCTCTATCATCCGCGCAGCTCAACTGTAGGTAAGGAATTGATTGCCAGGGCAGTATAGCCCAGGTTTTCGCGCCTGTCGATTATGTGCTCGCTCATTGGGTTTGCTCCCTATGCCATGGCTTACGCAATTGGCGCTGCGAAACGATACGCCTGCGCAAGCCTAAGGATCTGCGTTGGCGCGGTTGACAGGAGCTCTATCACCGGCTACAATAGCGCCGATTGAACGGGGCGTAGCGCAGTCTGGTAGCGCACCTGAATGGGGTTCAGGAGGTCGCTGGTTCAAATCCAGTCGCCCCGACCAATATGCTAAGAGGGTAATAGTTACCAAAGCCAGGTTGCTTACACCAACCTGGCTTTGTGTTTAATGCTTCTATGCGCTTTTTTGAATTATAAAAGAGCGCATAGCGCCAACTATTGCAATGTCATGGTAGAATGATTTCATAGATTCAACTATAACCCAACGGCGTGGCAAACGCTAGTTCAGGGGCAGAGTAGAACCGAATGTTGTGGCATCTCCTGGAAAGACGCGATGGGTGTGTGGTGGTGAGGTACGGCTACGAGGTGTACGGTTCGGAATGTTGTTAGCTTCGTACACACGATGTGCCACTAGAACACCTTGGCAATTGTGACACAGTAAAGCGAGAACACCATGCCAAGCATACTCTTAGTGGAAGATGACCCTGTGCAGCGCGATTTTATTAGCCGAATTTTGCAAAAATCGGGGTATGAGGTTTTGTTTGCGTTGAATGGTACTGAGGGTGTGCGGGTAGCTACAACCAGCTATCCCGATCTTATTCTTATGGATGCGCTGCTACCTGAAATGAATGGCCTTGAGGCTGCACATCAGCTCAAGATGCAAACAGCGACTCGCCATATTCCGATCATCATGCTTACCGCATATGTATTGATTGATGCGCTAATGGCTAAAACCTATGGCTGCGACGATTTTGAAATGAAGCCGATCAATTTTCCGGCACTATTAGCGAAGATTAGTCGGCTTTGCAGCCCCTCGCTAACCGCAGAATTTGGGACGATGTAACGTATACCGAGGTAAGCGGCTGCTACATCGCCCCGCATGCTAATCTACTTCTTCGGCTAATGCCTCTTGCACCATCGCAAGTGCGCCAGCAATGCGGCTGGGTTTCATCTTCTGCCAGCTGCGGATTACCCGCCGCAGGAGGCTAATGCTCCGGTAGAGCGATACCCGCGATTGCAAGAGCGCTGTATTGGTGGTATACCCCGCCGCCGCACTGTACGTTTGTATAAAGCGCTCAGTGAGTTCAGCAAATATTGCGCGCGTTTCCTCAGCCGAATGCTTCGATTTTTGCCCACCAACCGTCAAGTAAGTAACAAATTGGGCAACATCAAGCGCAGGCTCCGCTTGGCATACTGAGTCGAAGTCGATTAGTCCGCAATTCTCACCATCGAATAATATTTGCCCGGCGGTGAAATCGCCATGGTTGAAGCATAGTGGTAGGGCTGGGCTGCGGGCGGCGCGCTCGGTAATATGCTGGTGCCAGGTTGCGAGCAGTGCGCTCAGCTCGGGTGAAGCCGGTGCCATGCTGACGATCGCCTGCTCAAGGCGGGCGAGTTCATCGCTGAGGTCGCGGCGTGGCCCGAGCCCAATACCCGAAGTGTGCAAGGCTGCTGCAATGCGTGCACCGGCTTCAATTGTGCGTTCAAGCGATAGTGTGCCCGCTGGTGCGGGTTTACCGCGTAACCGTGATTTGAGTAAATCGCTAATAATATCTTGCCCGGGCAATGTTTCGAGCAGCGATAGTTGAAGCTCGGGTAGCCACGCCAAGACCTTTGGCACGCCAAAGTACTGCCCTGTTACACCGCTTTGGCCCACGACTGCTAATGCGTTGCTCACTGCTTCGGCTAGCACACCACTGCCATCGCCCGTAAGTTTGCCATAAATTGTTGTGGTTTCCGCTATTGGATTGCTCAGCTGGTAGCGCAGCGTGCAGCGGCGCTGACGCCCATAATCAACCAGCTCAGTGTGGCAGGTGCTCGGCGGGGCTACGGTTGAAGCAGTTTCTGCCAAATATGGCGCTATCTGCTGCAGCATGTAGGGGTTATCAGTCGCTTGTATCAGGGCTGGCAGCTCACCGTCAAGCGGGTAGGCGAATAAGACCATCGCCAGATCTTCAACGTGTGCAGCTGGCTGGTCGCACCAGTTTACCTCAGGCCGTCCACGTATCGCTGTAACCAGTGGAGCTACATGCGTATTGAAGAACGCAGCGCTCTCGTGGGCGTTACAGAATAATTGCGCACTGACTAACACTGTATTGGTTGTGTTTGGCTCGTGTCTGGGTAAGGTGAGTATATATCGTACAGTGCAGCCTGCGCCGGGGGTGTACGTGGCTTGCTCAACCTCACATTCGGTGATTGTTGGGGGGCGGTTGTCTGCGAACAACGCTACTTGTAGCCGCGCTCGCATTGCCTCAGTGTCGAAGGCCGTGGTGATACCAGGTAATTCTTGCTGCAGTACTGGGCTTGCGAGCGGGTCAAGCGCACCATCGGGCAACAACGTATTAGCCGAATGTACAGGCTCGGATGCCATGACAGTCCCCTCCCTATATAACGTTCTGCTGCGGAACGGTCAGGCGGGCAAGCGGTATGTTGATATAGAATTTGGGCAGTGATGCGGAGTGTAGCATATTCATTCGCCATCGGCAAGCATGGGTTGGAACGATGTTGGACTGCCAGACGTCTTATTTTGAAGATTTTTGTTTGTCGTACACGTGCGTGCGGTAGCAAGGAAATGAATAAATTGCTCGGGCAAGCGAAATCTCTGCTCTTATAACACGCCCGCTGATTTGCATGTGCGGGGTACCGTGACAATGGTGATAGCAAAGGAATACCTTATGGCGATGCCTCAAACTAACCCTTCGCGGCGCGTGACGCCAGTGCATATGTTACTTGAGGCACTGGCTGGCTGTGTAATCGGTTTGCTGTGCGGCGGTTTGGTGGGTGTGCTGGCGGCACGCCTATTTATGGGTAGTAGCAGTGGTTGGGGCGACCTGATTGGCGCTGTGCTTGGCGCGATTGCTGGCTATGTGTTGGGCGCTTCCCTCGGTGTATGGCTTGTCGGGCGGCGGCTGCATGGGAGTGGTGCGTATTGGTTGAGCCTGGTAGGCAGCGTGGGCGGCGCGGCGCTGGTATTCCTGCTAGCCGAGCCGTTACACCTTAATAGTGTGCCTATCGTGTTGCAAAGCGCCCTGGTGCTAACCGTGCCAATTGTGGCCACACTTGCATTTCATAGTATGCCGCGTCACTAGCGCAGCGAAATTCATGGTATGATATGCGCGGTGCACGCGTAGGCAACGACGCCTGCGTGTACGCCGCTCGGGTTACGTTAGCAACAGATGTAGTATGCCGCACACGTACTATAGCATTCTTCCCCCACCAGCCGCCCGCTGCCGCTAGCGGGCAGGTAAAGGCTGTTTTCACAGGCCGTCCTCGGGCCTGTGTTTTGCGTTCCCTCCCCCTGCCTGATATTCGTTGATGGTT
Organism: Chloroflexi bacterium SZAS-1; assembly: GCA_018266315.1. GTDB lineage: Bacteria > Chloroflexota > Chloroflexia > Chloroflexales > Roseiflexaceae > Kouleothrix. The sequence goes on from JAFEAS010000125.1 coordinate 29,213, forward strand.
CTAACCGACTAAGCCCAGGCCATGCCATGCTGGCAATGGCAGCGCTATGCGCACAGGCTTGCCAAGAAGAATAAGGATGTTTCTCATGCAAACGAATCAGGCCCGGCGCGGGCTGCTGCTAATTGTGCTCGCCGCTGTTATGTGGGGAACCGTAGGGGTTGCGACGAAATATATCTATCGCGTGTCGGATACCAATGCCCTCTCCATTGGGTTTTTTCGCCTGCTGTTTTCGGCACCTATCCTGCTTGGTGCCTGCTGGTTTATGCTCGGGCGGCGTGCCTTCCGTATTCCGCTGCGCGATCTAGGCTTTATGGCGCTTATGGGCGGGGCTATGGCGCTATACCAGGTATGCTATTTTGCGGCGATTGCGCGCGTTGGTGTTGCAGTTGCGGTGTTAATTACGCTGTGTACGGCACCAGTGATGGTGGCGCTGCTTAGCGCCGTGTTACTACGTGAACGCCTGAGTCGCCCAGTCCTCCTTGCGCTGTGCGCAGCACTGCTAGGCACCGGGCTGTTGATTATGGGCGGCGGTGGCGATGTGGCAATCGTACCGGGGCAAACGCTGATTGGCGTGCTGCTGGCATTGGCATCGGCGTTTGGCTATACCATTATTACGCTGTGTAGCCGGGCCTTAGCCGGGCGCTACCACCCGCTCCAGCCGATTGCGATCGGCTTTGTGGCGGGCGCGCTCTTTCTGCTGCCATTTGCGCTGGCCGCTGGACTAACATTGACCTACCCGCTAGGGGCATGGCTGGCACTGGTGCACCTAGGGCTGATACCTACCGCGCTGGCGTATGTGCTGTTCCTCTCGGGTATGCGTCATACGCCTGCGACCGTGGCAACGATTGCTACCCTGATTGAGCCGTTGACCTCAACGGCGCTGGCGTGGCTATTCTTTAGGGAAAAACTTGGGTCATTAAGTGCGGTTGGCGCAGTATTGCTACTCGCAGCGATTGGTGTGCTGTACGTGGCGTCGGCGCGGCAGATGCCTGCTGGACAGACGCTAGTGCCAGGGAATGCCGACTGATGGCCTGCTCGCGGCCTATAGGATTGCGTGGTGGGTTGCGTGCCAACGCTTTATAAAGCTGGCGAATCATGGATCGGAAAGCGCCTGCCTTATTCGCCATAGTTAGTAGCAAGTGCGCCGCGCCGTTGCTTTATCGCACAAAAGTTTCGCCAGCAGTGTCAGATAAAATAGCCCAATGAATGCTACATATACCCCTACACAATCGCCAGCGGTATCACATAACGCTTGACACATGTGGGCAAGTGTAGTAGCATAGCGCGCAACTCACCCAGCTAAAAACAGCACGAGCCAGGTGGTGCTGCAACACCCCTGGCCCGCTAACCCCGAGCCTGTCATAGGCTGGCGCCGGGGCTACCGCGCATTGTACCACACTGCGTGGCGGCAGCGGCTCCTACGGGTGCTTTTCAGCACCCAGCATATGGGCTGCTGTTTGCCGTTGGGTGGGCCGTGGGAGTCCATGTTCGCCTTCCGCCCGGCGGGCGGGGTTGGCTGGTTTCCCCGCCCGCCACTGCGATGGGCAATTTGGCAACGTCCCGATTGTCATCGCAACTAGTTTGCAGAAAGGCAGTGCAATTGTGAGCCACTACACCGTCGAAGAGTTAATCGCCCGGTGGAAGCGCGAGGAGCTAACGACTGAACAGCTCCTGGGGCAGTTGCTATTAGTGCTGCGCGAACACGAGCAGCGCCTGAAAGAGCTTGCCCGGCAAGTGCCAGCTATGCCTGAGCCGCCGCGCTGAGTCCTGATGAAGCTGGTAGTAGCAGCAAAAACCAAACGGCGCGCAAACAGGCAGTTCGCGCGCCGTTTGGTTTTTGCTACGATACGGTTTACCCTACCCGGTCGAGGACATACACCTCATAATCGCAAATGCCGCTACGCATCAGGTAATTGCGGCGAACGCTGAAATACGGCTCTAGCAGCGCGCGATATTCGTCGTTGGTGCGAATATAGCCGCCACGATCGAGCCAGTGCATCAGGTGCCCGGCGACATTCCAGGGATCGGGTGGCGGCGTATCTTCCATCACCAGTAATGTTGCATTGGCCTTCAGCACGCGGTGAATCTCGGTAACGGTAGTGCGCACCAGGTCATCGGGCATATGGTGAAACACTCCCAGCACAAGGGCGGCATCGAAGCGCCCGCTGCCCAGCCCGATAGCATCACCGCTTGCCACAGCAAAGCGACCCGGGTAATGCTGACCGGCGTAGCGCACGTAGTAGCTGGCGAGGTCGACGCCAGTATAGTGTGCAGGTGGGAAGCTTGGTGCAAATTCGCCGGTACCACAGCCGAAATCGAGGAACTCGCGCGCTCCAACATCGCGCCAGGGGTCAAGCTCGCGCGCAATCACTTCTTTCTCGCCGCGAAACCCATTTTCAACTGCACGGCGCAGAATATTCCAGGTTTGTGGATTTTGTGAAACGCGATCAAGCGTTTGTTCAAGCATAGGAAAGTTCTTTTTTCAACATATTCTGTCCAATCGGGTTCCGCGCGCGTATCAGGATCGAAAGCCCGACTGGGAACGAACCGCCGCGCGCCAACCACGCGGCCTCGGTAGCAAGCGGCCAGCGCAACGCTTCGTTTACCAATGGCCGGGGTAGCGTCAGATCAGAATCTTCGCGCTCTAGGGTTGGTAGTGCCTGTTCAAGTAGCCGTTGTGCGAGCGGCAGCGGAAACAGCAGGCTGTTAACATACGAGCAGCGCTCGACGATCATTCCGCCAGCCGTGATGAGCGCGCGGGCATCGGCACTGGTGTAGCGTCGGCGGGTGTGGACTGCCCGATCGTGTTTGCTGCGCAGAAACTCATAGGCTGGCAACCGAATAAGCAGACGCCCGCCTGGTTTAAGTACCCGCCGCATTTCACTGAGCGCTTGCTCCTCGTTCGGCACAGCATGATGATAGAGAACATCGAACGAGGTGACTACATCAAAGCTGCCATTGGCGAAGGGTAAATCGCTTACGGAGGCGCGCGCAAGCTTGCCCGGAAGGTGTACTTCGCCTAGCTCTAACGCGGTAGGGGCAAGGTCGATCGCGGCAACCGTACCATAGCGTTGCAAAAACCGCGCATTTCCACCGGTGCCGCATCCAGCATCGAGAATGCGTAAGTTCGTGCGCTGCGAATAGACTTCGTCGAGCAAGGCCGCGCTAATTGCACGCATGCCGCCATACCACCAGTGGCGATCTTCTACTGCCGCCATCACTTCGTATTCAGCTCGTTCCATAGTTCTGTAGTTGCTTACGAGCAATGTGTCACTGCCGAAGCGTTTGCCAGTGTACCAGAAGGCGATGCTCTGTGCAACCGTGTGATCGCTGTTCTGTTCGCTGCTGGACAAGCCGCCACGTAGCTACATTACCCAGTAGATAATCATTCTATTGACGAATAAGGCAGGGGCGCATACACTACGCAATACCTGTATGGCACCAGTTCGTATTTATACCGTGCAATGAGGATATATGAAACTATCACCAGATAAAATCGAGCAATTGTCGGCGGCGCTGGTGGATCAGCTTGCTGAAATTGATGGCGTGCTGTTTCAAAGCGACGATGGCCAGCTACGGCTGGCTGCCCAGCAGTTGATGACCGATGAGCTATTGGTCGAAGAGCGGCTCGATGCTGAGATCCACAAAATGCTGCAAGCCTATAAGTATGAAATTACGATGGGGCGCATGAATTACGACGAGCTGTTTAAGAAGACGAAGCAGCGCCTGGTAAAAGAGCGAAAACTGACTTTGTAATACCAAGTTCGCTAGAAGTATACGCACTACACACGTAGATTTTGGCTTTGTCGTGCGAAATACGTAGTGCCTGATCTCCACGTATTCAACCGAATTTGGTATGGTTTGGTAGATGGTGATGGTTCAGGGGCGGCTACGCTGCCCTCGAGATTTTGGGTACAACGCCCGACTATGCCGGGTACCGCATCAGAAAACCCAGGTGCTCAAACGAATACGGGCGGCTTAGCGTGGCACAATGTCGCTGCGGCGCATCAGCGTAATCAGTGCATGATCGCGCCAGAAAAGCATCCACCGCACCGCAAAATAAACGAACCGATACAGCCGATTACGCCGCACAATATCATAATCAACAAGTACAACATGAGCATTTGGCGTGCCGCTGAGTACAAGGTTATGCGCGCGCAGCAGGTTACGCTGAACGATGAAGCTCCAAAGCCGTTGTGGTAGCCTGGCCCAGGCTTTTGCCTGCTGCCGCTCGTTAGTGCTAGCACTCTTACGCCCATACAGATCGGGCATACTGCCGGTGGCGCGGTAGCATAGCAGCGAGCGGCGAATGATTTCGCGCAGATCCTCGGCAACACGCGCGCGCTCGGTGGCACTCAGGGCGTGGTAGTCGAGGTCGGCTAGCGCCTGCCCGCCGCGTAGATATGGCTGAAGTACCAGCACCTGCACCTGGCCCGCGTTATCGCGGCTAATCAGATAGTAGCTGGGAATGGTGTACCGCGGGCCGAGGCAAGCGGCGAATTGCTCGGCGGCGGCGCGCATTGTTTTTGCATGGGCGAGGGCACTTTCGCGCGTGCCAGCCAATTCGTGCTTGAGCTTAACTACATAGCGGCCATCGTCAGTACTGTAGACTTCGGTTTCGTTCCCTCCCGCAATGCGCTCAAGCCCCTGGTCGTGATCAATGGCCGCAAAGACCTCATCGGTATATTGCATGATTTCGCCCACTATGTGATTACTGCCAATGCTCCGGGTTTCGTGTGCCTGGCTTTAGGACGAATCGGTATATTGGCAAGTTGCACCCGGTAGCCACGCGCAATCGTCACCATCTGCTGGTATGTGAAAATTGGCGACTGTGCGCCGCTACGTATGCGTGCAGAGCTGCACATACAGCTGTTCGTGCTGCATGGCAATCGCTTCCCAGCTGAATTGTTGCACCAGCGCTGGCCCGGCGCGTCGGAGCCGTTCCTGCAGTTGGGGATCGTGAACCAGGCGCGTAAGCGTGTGCGCCAGCGCTGTAGCGTTGCCTGGTGCCACCAGCTGCACATGCTCACCATCGCCAAGCCGGGGTAGCGGGCGGGCAGGCTGTGTGGTGACGGTTGGCACCCCATGGGCGAGCGCCGCCAGTAAGCTGCCGCGCCGGAATGATGCGCCATCGGTAAAGGGCAGTGCCGCTACATCGGCGGCGAGCAGGTGCGCCGATACCTCAGCTGCTGAACAATGCCCGGTGATGATAATGCGCGCTTGTAATCCTTTCGCTGCAATCGTGCGGGCGAATGTTTCAGCGTAGGCACGATCTTGCGCAGTAGTCGCGGCCCCGCCAATGATCAGCAAGCGTGTGGTTTCTGGCAGTAGCGCCAGGGCGTCGAGCAATGTTTCTAGCCCTTTGGTGTGCGACATGAGGCCAAAGAATGCCACGAGCATCATATCACCCGGCACGCCTAGCTGGGTGCGCCAGGTGGCACGGTTGTACCCTGGGGGTGGGGCCACTGCAATGTTACTGCCAATTGGGATGAGTGTTGGCGGCTGGCGGGTCATGGTGGCCGCCTGGGCCAGGTCGTCGTTATTGGTAAGCACAACCGCATCGGCGTCGGCCAGCAGTCGCGCGGCGACCCAGCGGCGCACCGCGCCAGC
>JAFEAS010000126.1 GCA_018266315.1 Chloroflexi bacterium SZAS-1
GGCTGAGCCTACCGCTATGGCCGACCATATGAGCGAGCCTATGGCACTGTTGCAAGGTGACCTTGTATCGGGCAGTACGCCGGGCCACCACACATCAGGGACGGCAACGATTTACCAGCTTGAAAATAAGAGCCAGGTGCTACGCTTGCAAGATTTCTCGACCACGAACGGCCCTGATCTCTTCGTTGTCCTCTCGGCAAACGCCAACCCCGATGCGGATGGAATCGGCGCAGAAGGAAGCTACTTGCAACTGGCGGCGCTCAAAGGCAATAAAGGGAACCAGAACTACGATGTGCCTGCCGCCACTGATGGCAAAAGCTATAAATCGGTCGTCATCTGGTGCCGAACCTTCAATGTGGTATTTGGCTATGCAACCTTACAGCAGGCTACATAAACACAGGCACAGCGACCCGCAGCTACCTATTGCACGGGCATACGCCGTAAAAGAATAATCTGCCGACCATCGTGCTCCCAACGCTGCAACACAAAACTGGTCTGTCCCTGCACATCGGGCACAACTTCCAGCGGCGGAAGTTCGCGCGGCACAGCAGCCAGGCTTATGAAACGATAAGGACGCATTAGTGAGGGTGCAGGCGCTTCGCGGCCGAGTGGATGGGGCTGTGCCGCTAGCAGATAGAGAGCAGGAGCGACCGTCGTGTCGGTATCGATCCACACTTCGTCGGCCTGGGCGGCATAGCTCGCTGCCAGCGCAGACGCTTCCAGCAAGCCATTCTGTGTATTTGCGCCAGCAGGTGGTGTACCATCCATGAGATCGCGCGCAAGCCAGCGTGCCCAGGGCCAGAGCAAGAAAACCGCCAGTAGCGCCATGCTTCCCCATGATAATACGCGCTGCCACTGCTCAGGCGCTACACGCTGGCTTGCCCACTCAATAACCGTGGCACCTGCGCCGACACATAGCACGAATTGTGGCGCAAGCAAGAGTGCTGTAGTTGGCCCAGGCACCAGCCACAGCGCTAGCAACCCGCCTAGCGCCGCACCAACTACTATCCACCACTCGTAGCGCGCTGCCTGTGGCATTCGCTCAGCGCGGGAATTCAACGGCCAGAATCCCAGGCTCAGTTGCCACATAACGAAACCAAGCCCAAGCAGCATCAATGGTAGTGTCAGGCTAATCCAAGAAGGATTGTTAGATAAGAACATCGCATCTGCGAGATCCTCAGGCACGGCATTCGACACCGGCGCAACCGGCACACGCAACGCCACAGCGCTTACACCCACGAAACTTGCGGATGGGCTATCCGCCGGGGGCAGCAGCGCCAGGTAGTTCACGGGCAGCCACAACAGCGCGAGCAGCGCCAGCCCGGGCCACCAGCGCGCAAACGACTGCTTGCCGTGGCGCAGCAGAACCAGCAAAATCACCCAGATCATCAGGAAAAGCAGCGCTGGCCGAAGCGTATCGTTGGCGTAGGCCGCGGGGCCAGCCACAAGCGCGAACCATAGTGCCGCCCGGCGTGTAGCGCGCCGCACAAAGCGTAACGCCAGATACAGGGTGGCAGCCCATGCAGCGAGCACAAGCGCCTGCGGCAGCGCGAGGCGGCTCACGAGTATCTGCCAGGGCAACATTGCTGCTACTAAACCCGTGAGCAGTGCTGGTGCCTTGGGCAGATTAAGTCTGCGCGCGCTTGCGTATGCCAGCGGTGCAGTAAACGCCCCAGCGCAGGCCGACACAAGGCGACCTGCCAGCGGTACTGGCCCCAGCACAGCCACAAACGGCATTTCAATATACGCAAGCAATGGCGCTGAATCCCAGCCTGGGGCTAACCCAAGGACATTGCCAAACCGATCGCGGGCGCGCAGCAACAGGCTCTGCGCATCAATAAGGCTGGCAGCTTCTTCAGGCGTGAAACCCGGCGGCGCGACCCGCAACCACCAGAGGCGTATCAGCAAAGCAAGCACGAATAGACCTGCAATTGCGCCATAGCCACGCGCCAGGCACCAGCCTATTACTGCCGCCACAAGGCACAACCCCGCAAAAGCTACCGCCGCATCGCGGAGGGCTAGCGCCGAAAGCCCCTGCGCCTGAGCGCTCATATCGAAGACCTGGATGCCAAGGTAGCGTTCATCGCCCTGCGGCGCGCGATCGGCGGTGCTTTGTACCACGAGCGCCATTGTGTCGATTGGCAGCGTTATGGTGTAGGTAGTAGGCAGCTGGGGCACAACGAAGGAAGTAAGCGGCTGTGTATCGGCAAGCAGCGTTACACGCGGGGCGGCGCGGCCCGGCCAGAGCGGGCTTGCAAGCGTCAGGCGCACATCGAGCGGGGTAGGCTGGGCGCGCAACGGCACCACCAGCCGATTGCCCATCCACCGATAGGGGGTTGGCGCACCCTGCTGGGAATACCATCCACGCACGACCGCCCAGCGGATTGGTGGCCGGGCATTGAACGCCAGAAATAAGGCGGCGAATAGCCCGAATAGCGCTAGCAACACATGCCAGTAGCGGTTCATTCTCCCCCAATGCAGCGCACGAAATACGCGCATTATACCGCCAGCGGCAAAACCCACAATCCCGTGGTATACTGCCGCCACGCGTGTATCACCATCTCATGTAGGAATCGCACCGCAATGTCTGTTCGGGCAGCGCACAACGTATGAACAACCGCTGCCAGGCCGCAATACGCCGAACCTTCGGCCCCCGGTGACACGACATGCCGCACCTGTCGTTTATTACGCCCATTGCTCTAGCAGCCCTCACCCTGCTACCGTTTATGTGGGCTTTGGCGCTGCTTACGCCGCGGCGGAATACACTGGTGCGCTTCTGGGCAAGCTTGATCGTGCGGAGCATCATGCTTATTGCGCTCGTGCTTGGATTAGCCGGGACACAGCTGGTGCAACCTGTGCGAACGCTCACCACCGTCTTCCTCCTCGATGCCTCTGATTCGATCGCACCGGCGCAACGTGAGCGTGCCATTCAATACGTTGAACAGGCGCTGGCCGATCTGCCAGCCGGGGATCGTGTTGCGGTGGTAGTGTTCGGCAAAGGTGCGCTGGTCGAGCGCGCACCTGCGAGCCTGGCTACTCTGGGTCGCCTCAGTTCGGTGCCGGTTACGACGCGCACGAATATTCAAGAGGCAATTCAGCTTGGGATCGCGCTGCTGCCTGCCGATTCGCAAAAACGACTGGTGCTCCTTTCGGATGGTGGCGAGAACAGTGGGCATGCTGCCGATGCCGCCCGGCTGGCTCAGGCGCGCGGCGTTCCGCTCGATGTGGTAACCCTGCCAAGCACACACGGCCAGGATGTGATTGTAACCGGCCTACAGCTGCCCGAACAGCCCCGCGAAAACCAGGAGCTACCGCTGACAATTGGCCTGAGTTCCAACTTCGCCACCACCGGTCGGCTGCAAGTGTTTATCGATGGGCAGCTGGCACGCGAGCTGGATGTAACAATTCCTAGCGGCACCAGCACTGTAGGGCTACGCATTCCCGCCGGTGCGGCCGGGTTTCGGCGGATCGAGGCGCGCCTCGAGGCACAGGGCGATACCGAGCCGCAGAACAACCGAGGTGGTACCTTCGCCGAAGTAGCTGGCCCACCGCGCGTGCTGATTATTGCCAGCGAAGCCGACCGCGCCGCCAACCTGAAGGCTGCACTTGAATCGAGTGGCGTTCGCGTTGAATTACGCGCCCCGGCTCAGGCACCCGCCAGCCTCGAACAGCTCGGGAATTACGCTGCGGTGGTGCTTGCCGACACCCCGGCACGCGATATGCCGCGCGCCTTACTGCAAGCACTGCCCGGCTATGTGCGCGACCTAGGGCGCGGCCTGGCAATGATTGGCGGCAGCGACTCGTTTGGCGCAGGTGGGTATCGCCGCACCCCAGCTGACCCGACTGGTGCCACAATTGAAGATGCGCTACCTGTAAGCCTCGACCCGCTGGACACTGCGCAGCAGCCCGACCTCGGCCTCGTGATGGTCATCGACCGGAGCGGCAGTATGGAAGAATCGGGCGGTACCCAGCGCAGCAAAATCGAGCTGGCGAAAGAAGCAGTTTATCAGGCAACCCTCGGCCTCAGCCAGCGCGACCAGGTTGGGCTGGTCGTATTCGATGATCAGGCCGAAACGATTTTGCCATTGCAGCAATTGCCCTCGGTGGTAGCAATTGAGCAGGCGCTAGGCCGCTTTAATGCCGCCGGAGGCACCGACATTCTACCGGGGCTACAAACTGCAGCGAATGCGATTATCAACGCAAATACCAAAATTAAGCATATTATCCTGATGACCGATGGCCTCGCACCCAGCAACTACAGCCAGCTGGTGACCCAACTACGCGAGGCTGGCGTTACGATTTCTACCGTGGCTATCGGCAGCGATGCCAACCCCAACCTCGAAGATATTGCCAAAGAAGGCGGCGGGCGCTACTACAAAGTGGAAGATGCGAGCCAGATCCCACGTATTTTCCTGCAAGAAACCGTCATTGTTGCCGGGCGCGACATCATCGAGGGGCGCTTCGAGCCAGCCATTGCGCTGCAAGCGCCAATTGTGCGTGGGTTGGGTGGGCTGCCGCCGCTGTATGGCTATAATGGAACCGAGCTGAAACAATCGGCGCGCGCCATTCTTGTTACCCCCGACAATAAGCCAGTTCTGGCGCAGTGGCAATATGGGCTGGGCCGCGCCATCGCCTGGACGAGTGATTTCAAGGGGCAGTGGGGCCGCGATTGGGTTGGCTGGAACCAATTTCCACGCTTTATGAGCGGCCTGGCCGATCTGTTGCTGCCTCCAAGCGACACCGGCGCACTGACCTTACGAGCGGAGACGAATGGCGACGAGACGGCGCTTGAGTTGACCGCACAAGATACTCAGGGTCGCACCCTCAACCAGCTGGTGCTCAATGGCACACTTGTCGCCCCCGATAATGCCAGCGCGCCGCTGACGTTTACGCAAATTGCACCGGGTCGTTATCGCGCGGTTACCCAGGCTGACACGCCAGGGGTATACCTGGCGCAGGTGGCGGCCCTCAGCGCCGCAGGCCAGCCGGTTGGCACCGCCAGCACCGGCCTGGTGGTGAGCTACTCGCCCGAATATAGCGAAGCCCGCGATAACCCACAGCTGCTACGCGAGCTGGCCGCCCTCACTGGCGGGCGGGTCGATCCACCAGCCCAGGCAATTTTCGCCTCGCCAGCACAGCAAGTAGGCACAGTTACCGAAATCGGCTTGCCATTACTATGGATTGCGCTGCTGCTATGGCCGCTCGATATCGCACTGCGCCGCGTGTACCTGCGCTTTGGCGAGCTACAGCCCATGCTGGCACGGCTGCGCGCACGGTTTGTGCCCACGCGGGCAGCAACCGAAACTACTGGCAGCTCGATGGCGCGCCTGAGTGCCGCCAAGCAGCGCGCGCGCGATCTCCACGCCGTGCCCGACCTGACCGCCCGCCAAGCCGCGCCAACACCAACTACCACGCGCGCACCCGATACACCCGGCGCTGCGCCCGGCCCGGCCCCACTTCCAACTGCTAATGCTGCCCCTGCTCAAGCAGCACTCGCAGCGCCAAACGAGCCGCCTGCAGCGCCCCCATCACAAACCGATGATGACCAGTTCGCGCGGCTGATGGCGGCAAAACAGCGTGCTCGCAAAGGGCGCGAACAATAAAACCAGCCTTACGAATAGATATAATAAGACCATTATTTTGCAATAAAATTGCGTGTTTTAGCCCTTGACAACCGAGAAAAACGCGCTATAATTTCGCACTGGTGAATGAAATCACCAATGACATTCGAGCTCTCCGGCACGCGGCCAACCGCTATCGTATAGCAACTGGCCAGCGTGTACTGCCAGGGGGGATGGCGTCAATTATTCGACAGCCATCTGGGGTGGTAGGCCCGGCTGAGCGTTCCCTGAGGGGTTATGGACGGTAAGGCCAATTTACAGCACGGCGATTTCTCGCATAGTGCCTCGCTGAATCACTTGATTGGTGACTCGGTGCCTGCTGTCCTGTCCGTTCGTCGGTAAACGACTTTTCCTGCTGCATGCACCCCTGCACCTCTCGGTGTAGGGGTTTCTTTATGCCCCTCAGCCTGGCACGACGCGGGCCGCCCGGCCCTGATACGTCGTATGGCGCACCTGCGCCCGCACCAGGATGGAGGAACCGGCAATCACACCCTTTAGCACACAACACTTTCGGCTGATACACCCTATAGCACACCTGACGCTGCACCGCTGGTGCCCGGCGCAGGCTTCGTGCAGCTTTCTATCGCTGGGTCTTGTTTCGTTTGCTACTCGCCAAGGAGGGAACCTACATTGAGCAAGCAGTCCTATCTCGACTATATTCAGAATCGGTACGGCATTGCGTCCGAGGGTATGCTGACTGATTTTCTCAGTCGCCGGGATGGGCGGCTGCTGCTTGCAGACCGCATTGACCTTAGCGCCATGGTTGAACGCTACGATGCGCCACTTGAAATTGTGTATTGCCCGCTGATCACCGAACAGGTTGAGCGCATGCTGGGCTGGGCCGAGCAGGCCCGCGCGGTGGCGAACTATGCAGGCAATTTCTTGTATGCCTATGCTACCAAGGCTAACTTTGCCGAAGAAGTGGTGCGTACCGCGCTGGCGGCTGGCGCGCACTATGAAACATCGGCCACCGCCGATGTGCTGATTGCGCACCACCTCTGGCGGCAGGGCACACTTTCCAGCCGACGCTATATGTTCTGCAACGGCTCGAAAGAGGAAAGCTATATCGATGCCATCGTATCGCTGCGCCAGGCCGGATACGAGCGGGTAGTACCGATTCTCGACGACCTGGACGAGCTCGATGCCTACATCGCACAGTGTAAGGCCCCGCTGCTGCTGGGCGTGCGCGAGCGCCACTTCGCCGACGTGGTGAACCCGGCGCATCCCGGCGGCGAGCGCTTCGGCCTGACCCAGGATGAAATTGCCGAGGCGGCGCGCCGCTTGGTGGGCACGCAGCATCGCCTGGTGGTCTACCACGCTATGGTTGGCAGCCAGCTCGAAGATATCGATGCCTGGATGGCGCGGCTTGAGCGCTCGGCAACAGCGTACTGCCAGCTTCGCCAGCAGGTGCCAACACTGCGCGCCTTCAACTTCGGTGGCGGCATGCCCGCTTCGGCCTATGCACTCGATTTCGCATTCGACTACCCAGGATTTCTCACCCGGCTGATGGCAACAATGGCTACCATCTGCGCTTCCTGCGGCGTTCCGCAGCCCGATATTATTGGCGAGTTTGGGCGCTACACCGTAGCAAACCATAGCATGTACCTGCTGGAAATTGGCACGACCAAGCCCGCGCAGGAAACCGGCGGCGAACCCTGGTACCTGGTGAACGGCAGCATGATGGTATCGCTGCCCGACACGCTGATCGTTGAAGATCAGCAATTTATTGTGCTGCCGCTCGACCGCTGGGAGCAACCAGTTCAGGGCGTGCGGCTGGGTGGTCGGCGCACTTGCGATTCAGACGATATGTTCCCCCGGCCAGCGCAGCCACCACTGATGCTGCCTGAAGACGGCCAGGGCCTGGTGGTGGCGATCTTTGGCGTAGGCGCTTACCAGCAGATGATCGCCGGGCGCGGCGGCGCGCACCACTGCCTCAACCCGGAAATGCGGCGGATTATTATTGAGCAGGATGACGATGCCCTGGTGGTGCGCGAAATCGCCCCCCAGAGCCTGGGCAATATTATGAACCTGCTGGGCTATAGCAGCGAGCCGCTCGAACCAGTGGTACGCCCGCAGCCCGTGCCCGTCGAGCGCCGGATGCTGCGCGAGCCAATTCGTGCGCCGCGCCGCCCGCCGATGGCACGCACACGCATCACCGGCCGTACACGACCGGCTGCTTCAGCGGCCTAGTTGCTTTTGTGTAAAAGCTGCTAAGCGATTGCTCAAACGGCGCGGATTGCTAAAAGTGCCTCACAGCATTCTCACCAATCCGCGCTATTCTATACCTCGGCCTCAGATGCGCTTGCCGCATTTGTCGGTTGCGCCAACCTGTGCTACGATTTGTGTTTATGACATCATTGCACACGAAAGAGCACAGCACTCATGCCCGGCGACCAGATCATCGTGCGCGGCGCACGTGAGCATAACCTGAAAAATATCGATGTCACGATCCCTCGCGACAAGCTCGTTGTCATCACCGGCCTCTCTGGTTCAGGAAAATCGACGCTGGCATTCGATACCATTTTTGCCGAAGGCCAGCGCCGCTATGTCGAGTCGCTCTCGGTGTACGCGCGCCAATTTCTTGGCCAGCTGAACAAGCCCGATGTCGACGCGATCGATGGCCTTTCCCCGGCCATTGCGATTGACCAGAAGGGCAACACACGCAACCCGCGCTCCACCGTCGGCACCGTCACCGAAATCTACGACTACCTGCGCCTGCTGTTCGCGCGCATTGGGCACCCACACTGCCCGATCGATGGTCGTCCGCTCGAACGCCAGACCGCACAGCAGATGGTCGATGCCGTGCTTTCGCTGCCCGACAGCACGCGCCTGCTGCTGCTTGCGCCCGTAGTACGCAACAAAAAAGGCGAGCACCTGAAAGTATTTGAGGATGCGCGGCGTGGCGGCTTCGTGCGCGTTCGCGTCGATGGCGCGGTGCGCGATCTGGACGATGAAATTAAGCTGGAAAAATACAAGCCACACACGATCGAAGTTGTGGTCGACCGATTGGTGATTCGGCAACAGCCAGCAGGCCAGCAGCACAGTGTCGCCGAACATCCCGATCGCATCCGCGTTGCCGACTCGGTGGAAACTGCCCTAAAAATCGGCGCAGGAATAATGATCATACAGCTGGTTGGCAGCACCACCGACGCCAGCACCACGCAAGATCTCACCTTTTCGCAGCAGTACGCCTGCCCAGTGCACGGCCCGATCAGCCTGGGGAACCTTGAGCCGCGCGATTTCTCGTTCAACAGCCCGAATGGTGCCTGCCCCACCTGCGGTGGCCTGGGCATCATCCGCGAGATCGACCCCGACCTCGTATTACCCGATCGCTCACTCTCGCTGGCCGAGGGCGCAATTGTGCCATGGGGCCGCATGAACCGCACGCAACGGCGCTACTTCGACGATATATTAGAATCCCTGGCAGCACACCTGGGCTTCTCAACCCAAACACCAGTGCGCGACCTACCCGCCGATGTGATTGGCACCATTCTGTACGGCTCGAATGGCGATATAATGCCGCTACGCTACCATGTACGCGGCGAAGAGCGCGTGATTAACGGCCCATTCGAGGGGGTTATTCCTAGCTTGCGCCGCCGCCTGGAAGAGGCCACCGACGAAACTGAAAAGGCCGACATCGACCAGTATATGACCCCACGCACTTGTAGCGCTTGCAATGGCGCGCGGCTGCGGCCCGAAGTGCTGGGCGTTACCGTGCGCGGCAATAATATCGCGCAAGTGGCGGCACTGCCGGTATCTGAGGCACGGGTATGGGCCGAAACACTGCTCAACGACGCGCCGCTAGCCGAGACAGGTAGCCAAGAAAACACTGATGGTAATACCACACAGCTGGCGCGCCTCGCGCAGCGCGAGCGCATGATCGCCACACCAATTCTAAAAGAAGTTCAGGCACGGCTAGCCTTTCTCGTCGATGTTGGGCTGGGCTACCTCACCCTCGATCGCACTGCTGCGACCCTTTCGGGCGGCGAGGCGCAGCGCATC
>JAFEAS010000127.1:0-8222 GCA_018266315.1 Chloroflexi bacterium SZAS-1
GTGATTGGCACCAACAAACCCGATGCTGTTTCAACTGTGACGGCGATGATTCAAGACCTTCCCGCGCTGACGGGTATCGATGATGCCAAGCGCGACCCGAATCTTATGGTGGAGCTGCTCAAGGCACGCAAGCCCGATTACGTCACCTATGCCGATTGGAAGAAGCTCGATGCCTACGAGTTGGCAGCCGGGGTAGCGCAGGGTCGCCCGCGCGTTAAAGTGACGCGGGTGGCTGATATGCTAGATGTCATTCGCAAGGGGTAAGTTGCTTGGGGTTGTTGAATAGCGTTTCATTACAGCAGTGCCGCGCGTCGCGCGGCACTGCTGTCTTGTCTATATTTATGATTTTCGCTTGAGCGTGTTTTCGCCTGCTATAGCAAAGTACTTTCTCTTTATTCTGGTGTTTTTTGCGCGGAGCGCAAAAACACCGAGAAAATGAAGAAATAGCTTGAGTGAGCGAACGGCTTAAATCGTTGGCGCGGCGTGCAAATACCCCCAGGGAAATGAAGGACGTGCTCGCCTAAGCGCAGTCGCTGAAGTGATTAGCGCAGCCCGGCGAAGAGGTCGGTTTCGTAACCCTCGTGTGGCGGGAGTGGCACCCGCGCTGTTACCAGCGTAAAAAACTCGGTGCCATACCAGGTGCGGCCAATATCTTCGGGCATGCCCAAAAATGGCCCGTCGGCTGCGATCTGCGTGCGGTGTTCGAGTAATGCAGCGCGCTTCAGGCCGATGTAATCGCTTACATCAATCGCAGTTGTAACGACCTCGTCGGGCGCGGTATAGTTTTCAATCTGATAATCGGGGTTGTCGAGCGGGGTTTTCAGGCCGCGCTCACGCATTTGCTCCCAGGCTGTACGGGTTCGCTCACGCGGCCGATTCATTTCGTAGAGCTTGGCAACTGCCCAGGCTGGGCCAGCCTTGGGGTAGCGCGTTGGGTCGGCGGCGGCGGCGAAGGCGGCATGTGTCACGTGGTAGCACGCAATATGATCAGGGTGACCATAGCCGCCATGCGCGTTGTACGATACCAGCACCTGGGGCCGGTAGGCGCGTATCAGGCGTACTAGCCGCCCGGTAGCTTCATCGCGGTTCGCCTGGTGGAAGCACGCCGGGTGGTTGTTCGATTCGCGCCCAGCCATGCCTGAATCGCGGTAGCCGAGAAACTCCTGGTGCGCAATACCCAATATCTCGGTCGCGCGCTGCAGCTCGTCGCGGCGAATATCGGCCAGGCGGGCGTGATTCTCGAGTGTGTCCATCTCCGGCACCACGATGTCACCTTCTTCACCCAGCGTAGCCGTAACCAGTACGGTGCGTACGCCTTCCCGCGCGTAGCGCGCGAAGGTACCGCCTGAGCCAATCACTTCATCGTCGGGGTGTGCGTGAACAATCATCAGCGTTAATTGGTTTGCCATGGATTTGTGTACTCCTGCTTTAGCATCAATTGCCTGTGTTAGCTACTCGCAACAACGGTGCTGCGCCTACGTCCTAATACTAAGGGATATGTGGCTTGTTTGCCTACGCGGCTACGTGCAGCGCGTAACCCTAAAAATGAGAACCAAATGATAGTTTTGCGCGCCTAGTTGCTGCGAGCACCCCGCGCGTGATACTATACACCTAGTTGAGGAGTGCATTGCGTCGAGCAATGCGTATTGAGCCAGATGATGACTGAAACACCGGTTGATATTCACCAGCTTGTGCAGGAAGGCCGTGCTGCTGCCATGGCAGGCGACACCCTGGCGGCGCGAGCGGCCTTTCGCCGCGCCACCGAGCTAGAACCCGACAATGTCGAGGCCTGGTTGGGCCTGAGCAGCGCCGTACCAATTTTGGCCGAAAAGCGCGAATATTTGCAAAAAGCCCTGATGCTGCAGTCTGATAACGCCGATGCAGCGGCTAGCCTGCGCTATGTCGAGCAGCTACTTGCGCAGGGCATACAACTCGAACCATCGCGGCGGCGCGACGAGCGCAACAGCTCGGGCGATATTTCACCGCTGCTCAGTGCGCCCGAAACCAGCACCACGGCAACTGCGGTGGAATACTGTTATCGCCACCCCGATCGCGAAACCGGGCTGCACTGTACCCAGTGTGGTCGCCCAATCTGCTCGGAATGTGCCACCATGACGCCGGTAGGCCAGCTCTGTCCCGACGACAGGCGCGCGCGGCGACCAAGCAACTATAAGGTGTCGGTGGGCGATGTGCTGGTCGGCGGGCTAGTGGCCCTATTCGCATCGGCGGCAGTGGCGCTAGTGCTTTCGCTGTTTGTCGGGCGGCTGGGCTTTTTTGGCCTGTTTATTATCTTCATGGTTGGCCCGGCGATTGCCGAATTCATTGTGCGGGTTGTCGACCGAGTTACCAAGCTCAAGCGCGGGCGACCGATGCAAATTACCGTTGGTATTGCGATCGCAATTGGCACGCTGCCGTTTGCGATATTTGGTGGGTTACTGCTGCTGCTGTATATGGTGCTGGCAATTTCTACTGCCGTGGCCCGCTTGCGCTGAGGTAGCGACCATTGCTCGATGATAAACCGGCGGCGTGTGGCATCGCAAAGCCATATGCCGTCGGTTTATTGTTCCCAAGGAATCGGGCTTACGTCGTCGTGGCGCAAGGTACGCGTGCCCACCCGCTCGATGCGCATAATCAGGCGGCAGGCTGGGTCGGGGCAGGTGACGCGCGCGTCAGTCTCCATCCAGTCGGCGGCATGGTTGCGGCGCTGTTTAGCTGGCAGCAATGGGATAGTCGCTTGTAAGGCATACAGGCAGAAGTCGCGGCCATTGGGTAGGGCTAGCTTGCCGCTGCGCAGAAAGAAGCAATCGCCGACCTGCATGGTGCAGGTGCAATGGCCTTCAATGGCTTCAACTTCGACCTTCAAATCATACAGCTCGAATTCATCGCTATGCGCCATCGTTTTTTCCTGTAGGTACAAAGTCTCTTCTCAGCTCACGATCGGCGTGGTATATTCGCCAGGCGGCATTATTTTTTGCATGCAGAGCAGGCAGAAAGGTGAGGTGTCATCATGGCAAAGCGAAAATTTTACACCGAGCTACACTCCTTTTGAGCGTAGCAGCAAACGCCGCTATGGTTTCCCTTCTGAAACGCAGGTCAAGCGTGGCGCTCGCGTGGTTCATGGTGAGAAAGAGCTGGTAGAGAAGCTGGGACGAAACGATCCATGCCCCTGTGGCTCTGGACGACGCTTTCAAAAAATGTTGTATGCTAAGTGGTCGCTACGATGGTAGCCTGCGCGATCACTACTTTTAGGGAATAATCGCAACCTACGCCATTGGGCACATATCGTGCTCGGTGGCGTAGGGCATTTTATGATCGGCAATTGCGCTCATCTGCGCCACGACTGCGCCACACACTGGATTGCCGCGTTCGCATGGCTTACACTCGTAGCCTCGGGAGCACCTGCTCACCCAGTAAGCGTAGCCCACTGGCTTCGCTCAGGCCGTGCGGCGTGCCAAATTCCACGCGGTCGCAACCAGCGGCGAACAGCGCTTCGGCCTGTGCCGCAACCTCAGCGGGCGTCCCTGCAAAGGCCAGACGTGCCAGTAGATCGTCGGAAATATTGCGCGCGGCGGTGTCGAAATCGTAGGCCGCTGCCGCAGCGTTCACCCGCTCCAATAGATCGGGCTCAATTGCCAATGTTGGGTCGAGCGGCGCAATCACCGGAAGATAGAGCGCGGCCTGACGGCGCGCCAGTTCACGCGCAGCTGTGCCATCCTCATCGACTACGGTGACAGCTCCGACACAGAGCTGTAGCGCCGGGTTGCCAGCTGCCTGGCGCACATGCGCTACAACCGTCGGGTTGGCGGTGCCGCCAATCTTCACTTCCTCAACCAGCGCGGCGCAGGCCCGTATTGCGGCTGGCCCCCAGCTGCCCAGCAGAAACGGAATATCGGAACGCAGAATCGGCCAGCGCAGCGTGTCGCCGCCCGCCAGCTGAAAGACAGTGCCACGAAATGGCTCGTTGCGCTGCTCAAGCAGGTGCCGCACACAGGCAAATGCCTCGCGTAGCGCGGTAATGGGCTGTGGCGGCGCGAGGCCCACGAAATCGAGCCAGGCACCGCGTGCCAGCCCGAGGTAAGCCCGCCCGCCTGAAGCTTCGTCGAGCAGGGCAATATTGCCAGCAATATTCACTGGGTGGCAGGTGAATGGATTGACCGCCGCCGGACCAATCCGAACTCGGCGGGTGGCGCGCGCGATTTCAAGCAGCGGCAGCCAGGCGGGCTGGTAGAGCATGTCGTTATACACCGTCACGCCGTCGAAGCCATAGGCCTCACATTGCGCGGCCATTGGGCCGTAGCTACTCAGCGGGTGGTTGGTTTGAAAAGCAATTGTGATCGACGGTACCATAGCGGCTGCTGCACAATCCTATCGGCCCCAGAGCAGGTGCATTTCCAGAATATCGGAGATAATGGCAAAGCCCGTAGCGGTGCCGCCCGCGCCCGCCCCAATCAGCGTCACGTCCCCCAGTAGATCGGTCGTATAGGTGATGGCATTGGTTGCCCCGCTTACGCCTGCCAGCGGATGGCTGAGCGGCAAGCGGGTTGGCTGCACGCTGGCGCGTACCTGTTCACCTTCGCGCCACACGCGCGCAATCAACTTCCAGCGCTCGCCTGCAGCCCGCGCCGCTTCAATCGTGTCGCGCGTGAGCGTGGTAATGCCCATGCGCTCGACATCGCTCAGGCTAAGGTGAGCGTTCATCACCACATTTGCGAGAATAACGGCTTTGGCAGCGGCATCGTAGCCCTCGACATCGCCGCTGGGGTCGGCTTCGGCGTAACCCAGGCGCTGGGCTTCGGCGAGCACATCGGCATACGATAAACCTTGTTCCATCTGGGTGAGAATGTAATTGGTTGTGCCATTCACAATCCCGCGTATTTCGCTAATCTCACAGCCAGCCAGGCTGCTCCACGCCAGCCGTAGCGCCGGTGTGCCCGACATAACAGTACCTTCGTAGCCGAGGTAGAGCTGTGCTTCGGTGGCGAGGCGGCGCAGCTCGGGAAGGTGTAGGGCAATTGGCCCTTTGTTCGCCGTGATTACATGCAGGTTATTTTCCAGTGCCAGGCGCACATAACTGGTGGCTGGCTCGCCATCGGCCAGGTTAGTGGCGCTTAGCTCAACCAGCACATCCGCATCCGCACGCTCAATCATATCTTCGGGTGCCCAATCGCGCTGGTCGGGTAGGTTTCGCAAATGCCCTGTCTGGGCTACTGCGTCCAACAGTACTGCGGGGTCTATCCCTGTGGTATTGTAGACGGTGCCGCGATTGCGGGTGCATACCGCAACAATACGCAGATCAACGCCGTAGCGTTGTTCTAGCCAGCTTCCCCGGTCGCGTAAGATGCGGGCCAGCCCTTGCCCGGCTGCGCCAAAACCAATCAGAATCAGTCGGTATGTGGTCGTATCGGCCATATATTCCCCCGTTTTATGGTTCTGCCCAAAGCGTGAGCGCGGCAATTTCGTGCGCGGTGCGTATCATACCAGAGAAATCGGGCTACCAACGACAGCGGCCCTGGCATATTGCCAGGGCCTTGCGGAGATGGGGTGTGGTTGGGCTGTCAGTCAGGTACCGTGCTAGCGATGTGATGGAATGAACGTGTGTAATGGCTCGACCAGAGTGCTACGACGGTGCTAGGTTGTGAGTGAATGTTGGTTGAATGTGTGCTGCGATGTTGTTAGGTTGGTAGTGCGATTGTGCTACGGTGTTGTGCTACGACGATGCTTGAATGTGACTGGAACGTGTTAACAATGAGTGCTACGACGAGGGCAGATTGCTGAGTGTAATGTGTGTACAATGCCTGGTCGCGCTGGCAGGTCTGACAGCTTTTCGACGGCCTTGGTAGTAGTGATTGGTGTGATGCAGCTCGTTCGATGGCAATAGCATACCATGCGCGCGGGCGGTACTCAATGTACCATGGGTATGGTTTGCCCTGAACCAGTGGTACCAACGCCAATAAGTGATAAAGTACTAAGCCAAGTTTACAAACTGTTCAGGTTGCCAATCACAATTCTGAATTTTTGTCATTAGAACGGGCGAAATCGCTTTAAACAGATGACTCATATTGATGAAAAAAACGAAAGCGCCTCAGGCTGGCTAGTACTGGCATAGTACCAGGGGTGACAAAGTACTATGCCTACCCGTTGCGCGCCGCTGCTACGAAGCGCTGCACGCGCGCACGATCGACGGGATTTTCGCAACGGCCACCGACCTTAATACTTGAACCGACGATCACACCGTCGATGATTTCCATAAATGCGCCAATATTCCGCTCGTCGCCGCCACTGCCAATGAGGACTGGCCGGTCGCCAGCGAGGGCCTTGGCCTCGCGCACTTTGCCCAGGTCAGGGGCGTCGCCAGTCATACGGCCCGACACAATCAGCGCATCGGCGCCGAAGAAGCGTGTCCACTCAATGTGTGTCGCCAGGTCGATGCCGGGGAAGCGCACGGAATGTTTCTTATCGACATCGGCGAAGAGCTTGATATGTTCGGCATGCAGCTCTTTGCGGCGGCGCATCAGGTCGGCGGCGCAGCCCTCATCCCACTCGCCCGCATCCCACACACCCGCCCCGGTGAACATACATACGCGAATGAATTCAGCGCCGCTAGCGATTGCAATGCCCAGTAACGATACGCCGCCGTTGTGCACCAGGTTAATGCCCATCGGCAGGGCAATTTCGCGCTTGACAGCGGCAGCGACTACGGCCTGGGCGGCAATACTTTCGGGCTGAATATTTGGCCCGGCGCGGAACGGAATATCCCACATATTTTCGACAATCAGGCCGTCGCAGCCGCCTTCTGCCAGGGCGTGGGCATCGCGCAGGGCATTATCGATAATGGTTTGCATACCATAGCCAGTGTAGCCGGGCGCGCCGGGCAACGGCCAGCAGTGAACCATACCAATTACTGGCTTGGGCGTGCGAAATATTTGTTGTAGATCGCTGATTTGTAAAGCGTCGAGGCGCGTTTTCCATGCGGGCGTTGTCATTGCGGTATCCTCTCTTCTTGTCGAACCCGTATGTTCATGGTCGCGGAGCATATTTAGCTTGAAAGTATTTGTGCAGCCACAATCGCGCCGCCAGGCTGTGCGTTTAAGAATGCGTGCAGCTCGTGGCGCGTGGGTAGTGCCTCGGCGGCGCCGTAGCGCGTGGCGGTGAGCGCGCCCAGAGCGTTCGCCAGCAGCATGTGATGTTCGAGCGCCGCGCCACGCAGCTGTGCGTGCAGGAAACCCGCGACGAACGCATCGCCGCAGCCGTTCGTGTCGATTGCGGCGACCGGGCAGGCAGGCGTATGCGTTTGGGTGTCTGGTGTGGCTACCAGGCAGCCGCCAGCCCCGAGCTTAATCGCTGCAAGCGGCACGCCAGTACGCTGCAATTGCGCAATAGCACTATCATGCGTACTGCCAGGGTATAGCTCAGCCAGCTCAAGCTCGTTCGCAAACAGTAGCGCCATGTCCGGCAGCAGCATTACGATTTCGCTACGCCAGGCGCGCAGTGTTGGCAGGCACAGATCAACCGAGATTGGCACGTTTTGCTGTACAGCTGCATCGAATAGTGCGCGAGCGGTTTCGCGCTGCTGGCCTTCAAATAGGGCGTGCCCTGCAATATGCAGCCAGCGCGTATCGCTGTGCAACGCGGGCGCAGGAACCGTCAGAGTCGTATTCGCCCCCCGAAAGCTGAAGAATGTTCGGTCGCCACCTGGCGAAACCGCCGCGTAGCACAGCCCGGTGGCAATCGCTGGGTCGGTCTGCACTGCGCTCAAATCGACACCGACAGCACGCGCCACGCGCAGCGCAATGGCGGCGGCGGGGTCGCTGCCAACGCGGGCGAGCAGGCGCGTGGGGGTTCCCAGGCGAGCCAGGGCAGCGGCAACATTTGCCGCCGATCCGCCACTGCCCCATTCGAGCGTAGTGATCTGCGTATCATCGCCCTCGGCGGGGTAGTGTACCAGTGCGGCGCTTACATCGGCGTTGGCATCGCCAACCACAAGAATCGTCATAGGCAGTTCATATCTACATCTGGCGAATAGCGTGCCAGCATGATAACGGATGTTGAAAAAAGCTGCGAATGGCAGCCAGTAGCTCGCACTCGCTGAAACATGCGGTATACTGCCCTTGCTGCTGGATGCACATACGCAGGTGATCTATGGCCGAAGCGACCGAGCGGCGCTATTTCGCGCGTGTGAGCGCCGGGCTCGAACAGGTGGCGTGGGACGACATTGCCCAGCG
>JAFEAS010000127.1:8311-13291 GCA_018266315.1 Chloroflexi bacterium SZAS-1
GATCATACCCGCGCCAGCCTGCCGCGCCTGAGCAAGAAAATTGCTGCGCTCGATTTTGGCTCGGCTTTGGCTGCGGTTGAGGCCGCGCGCGCCTTGCCCGAATACCCAAAATATCGTGTTACGGCCAGCCACCTGGGGCGGCGCAACTACTCGCGCTACGATGTCGAAGGCGCGATCGAGCAGGCGCTCACGCCGCTGCTGCCCTGGCGCTTCGTGCTGAACGACGCCGACGAGCCTGAGCCCGAGCTTGATCTGCGGATTCTGCTGGAAGATGATTGGGCGCTGCTGGGCCTGCGCCTGGGCACAACGCCGCTGCATCGCCGCGCTGGCCG
The DNA here is from genome assembly GCA_018266315.1 of Chloroflexi bacterium SZAS-1. GTDB lineage: Bacteria > Chloroflexota > Chloroflexia > Chloroflexales > Roseiflexaceae > Kouleothrix. Next base: position 8,644 of record JAFEAS010000127.1, read on the forward strand.
CCTGGCCGAGCGACCGGGCGCGTTGAAGCCGCCGGTCGCGTACTGTATGGCCTTGCTGGCTGGCTGTGCGCCTGGCCAAACGCTACTCGACCTCACCTGTGGCGCGGGCACGATCCTGGCCGAGGCATTGGCTCTGCTACCAGGCGGCGTGCTGATTGGCGGCGACATTGACGCGGAAGGTCTGCTGCTGGCGCAAGAAAACCTGGCGGCGTGCGATGCGCCGGTGCAAATGGCCGCGCCGGGTGCAATCATAAACCCGCACGCGGAATCGGCAGGCGTTGTGCTATACCAGGGCGATGCGCGAGCGGTGCCGCTGCCAGCAGCCTCGGTCGATGCGCTGGTGTGTAACCCGCCGTGGGGCCGCCAGGTCGCACCCAGTGCCGAGCTATCGGCACTCTATGGTGCGCTACTGGGCGAAGCCGCGCGTGTGCTGGTACCTGGTGGCCGGGCCGTGCTGCTCACCGACCAACACGCAGCGCTGGCGGCTGCGCTCGCTGAATTACCTACGCTTCAGCTTAGGCGCGAGCTAGCCATAAGCCTGTTTGGCAGCCACCCGCGTATCTACGTGCTTGAGTGCGCCGCCAGCGCCACCTGAAGGAGCAGCCATGCGCATTGGTGTTATTTCTGATACCCACGGCTACCTCGACCCGCGCGCCCTGACAGCGCTGCACGGGGTTGAGCGCATCCTGCATGCAGGCGATATCGGCACCGCCACGATTATTGAGGTGCTTGAGCGCATCGCGCCGGTAGTAGCAGTGCAGGGCAATGTCGATGCAGGCATGCCACTCGGGCAGCGCTACCCGCGCACGCAACGCCTCACGCTCGAAGGTGTTGCGATCTATATGACGCATATTGGTGGGCGGCCTGCCGAAATGCGCTATGCCCTACCCGAGCCAAAGCCCGATGTCTACATCTGCGGGCACAGCCATGTTGCGCTGCTAGCGCAGGAATATGGCGTGCTGTTCCTCAACCCGGGCGCAGCCGGACGCCCGCGCTTTGGCGGCAGCGTGTCGGTGGCGCTGTTGGATGTGGATGCCGGGCAGGCAAGCGCCCGAATTATTCCTTTGGAAACGGTGTGAAGCCCTTTATGCAGCTCGTACCGCATGAGCGCTGGGTGCGACGCCTGCCCACTAGCCGTTCATCGTCCGTCATCCGTTGTCAATCGACAATTTATACCTTCGTAATTCCTGAACTCTTCAGGTGGCAATGATTGCCGAACGCGAGGTTGCATATGCAGGATGCTTCTCCCCCACCCGGCCACGATTTGCAGTATGAACACGCTGCACTCGGCCTTTCCGACGCGCAGGTGCTGGCGGCGCTGCGTGGCATGATCGTGGCACGCACGGTTGACGACCGGCTGTGGTTGCTGAGCCGTCAGGGTAAAGCGCATTTTGTGATTACCTCGGCTGGGCACGAAGCGACGCAGTTTGGCTGTGCCTGGGCGGTTCAGATTGGCCGCGATTATGTGGTGCCGTACTATCGTGACATGGCGCTGGTGCTGGCGCTAGGCCAAACGCCGCGCGATATTTTTCTGCATGCGTTGGGCAAAGCCGAAGACCCGGCCAGCGGTGGACGGCAGATGTTCGGCCATTTCAACAGCCGCGCGCTGCGGATTGTGAGCGGCTCAAGCTCGGTGGGCAGTCACCCGCTGCATGCGGTGGGGCTGGCCTGGGCCTTCCGCATCACTAAAGAAACTGACCTTGCGGCGATGACGTTCTTTGGCGAGGGCGCAACCTCGGAAGGCGCCTGGCACGAGGCCATGACGATTGCGGGCATTCACCAGCTGCCGGTAGTGTTTGTGTGCGAGAACAATCAATATGCGATTTCGGTGCCGCAGGCGCGCGAGGTGCCAGTGCCCGATGTTGCCACTAAAGCGGCGGGCTATGGTATGCCCGGTATGGTGGTCGATGGCAATGACCTTTTTGCGGTTTATGCGGCGGCACAGGCGGCGCTGGCGCGCGCGCGGGCTGGTGGTGGGCCAACCCTGCTTGAGTGCAAAACCTACCGGCTGCGCCCACATTCCAACGCCGACGACGACCGCAAATACCGCCGTGTCGAGGAAGTTGATGCCTGGCGTGCCCGCGACCCGATTACGCGGCTTGAGCGCTATGCCCTGCACAGCGAGCTTATCGATCCCGCCGGGCTGGCCGATATTCGTACAGCGGTCGTGGCTGAGGTTGATGTGGCGATTGCTGAAGCGGAACGCGCGCCGAATCCGGCGATTGAATCACTTCTTCATCATCTGTATGGTGAGTAGTGCGTAGACACTCAACAACATTGCTTTCGAACTTTCGTGCCTTCGTGGTATTCGTAACCCTTCGTACCTTTTGAGCGGAGGTGCCATGCCACAGTTAAATCTAATCGAAGCGGTGCGTAGCGCGATGGCCGATGCGATGGCCGAAGATGCGCGCGTATTTGTGCTGGGCGAAGATGTGGGCCTGAAGGGCGGCGTGTTTCTGGCTACCGATGGCCTGCTGGCGCGCTTTGGCCCCGACCGGGTAGTGGATATGCCGATCGCCGAGGCGGGCATTGTGGGCATGGCGATTGGCGCATCGCTGCATGGTCTGCGCCCGGTCGCCGAAATTCAGTTCGCCGATTATATTCACCCGGCGATTGACCAGATTTTGAATGAGGCCGCGCGCTTGCGCTACCGCTCGAATGGCGATTGGCACTGCCCGATTGTGGTGCGTGCGCCGTTTGGGGCTGGGGTGCATGGCGCGCTCTACCACTCGCAGAGCACCGAGGCGCTGTTCACCAGCACGCCCGGCCTGAAGGTGGTAGTGCCTTCGACCCCCTACGATGCCAAGGGCCTGCTCATCGCCGCCATCCGTGACCCCGACCCGGTGATTGTGTTTGAGCATAAGCAGCTCTATCGCGGGGTGCGCGGCGATGTGCCCGAAGGAACGTACACTGTGCCATTAGGGCAGGCGGCGGTGCGGCGTGCGGGCGCGCAGATCAGCCTGTTTACCTATGGGCTGATGGCTCACTACAGTCTTGAGGCAGCTAAGGTTGTGGCAGACGAAGGCATTGATGTTGAGGTCATTGATCTGCGCACGCTCTATCCGCTCGACCAGGCGACGATCCTTGGCTCGGTGCGCAAAACCGGCAAGGCGCTGATTGTGCATGAAGATAAGCTCACGGGTGGGGTTGGCGGCGAAATTAGCGCGTTGATAGCTGAACATGCCTTCGAAGCGCTTGACGCGCCGGTGCGACGGCTGGCCTCGCCCGATGTGCATGCCGTTGCCTTCAGCGATGTGCTTGAGGCGCACTTTATGCTCAACCCACAGAAGATTGCTACGGCGGTACGCGAGCTAGCCGCGTATTAGCAGGGGGTATTGTTAGAGCAGGTGGCTGGCACGCCAGGCCGCGCCGGTGTAGCGCCCGCTGGGATCGAGCGCGGCCACACCCTGAAATTGCTCGCGGGCGCGTTCGATCTGGCCCTGAGCAATCAGCAGTTCGCCCAGGCGCACCCGTAATTCAAGCTGGCTGCTTGGTGTGCAGCGCGGTAGGAGTGCTTCGGCACCGCGAATCGTTAGCATTGCTTCGGCATTCCGCTCTGCTTCAAACAGTACGGTTCCAAGCGCACAGCGTAATGCAGCCTCGGCTTCGGGCGTGGTGGCGACGGCGAGCCCGGCCCGCAGGCGTTCTTCTACTTCTGTTACAGGCATGCCACTCGCGCGTTCTGCCTCGGCCAGGTAGAGCTGTGCCAGTGGCGTATTAGGGGCAATACGTAGGGCTGTGCGCGCGGCCTCGGCGGCAGCGGCGGGGTGTCCTTGTGTCAGTAGTGCGCTGCTCAAAGCGATCTGAAAATCGGCGCGTTCGGGCTGTAGCTGGGTGGCGCGGCGCAATAGTAGCTCGGCCTGATCGGCCTGGCGGCGCGCCAGCGCGATTGTGCCGCACAATGCCAACGTGTCTGCCGACCAGGGATGGAGGGCAAGGGCAATGCGCCCGAGCGTTTCGGCCTCGCGGTAGTGGGCAGTGGTATAGGCAATAAATGCGCCGAGCAGCGCCAGCATACGGGTAAGAAAGCCAATAATGACCAGCGCAATGCACAGGCCAAGCCAGGGCCAGGCACCCAGTATTGCATATGTAGCTAGCAATACCAGAATCAGTGGGGCCTCGGGGACGAGTAGGAGCATCCGTAGCGTGTGTTGCGCGAGGTTACGGCGATGCCGGGCGGGTGCGACGCTGTTTTGCTTCCTCGTCATGCCATCTTCCTTTCCTGGCGGTCTGTTCTACAATCCACTGTAGCACAGATGTGTGACACCTACTGTCACACGGCATTCCTATGCTATAATCTCTTTATTCCCAGGGATATACATAGCCACACGAGCTCTGAAGCTGAGTTCATCCACTGTTAAAGTGGGTGTATCGCTGCTTTGCGTATTATTCAAGTTCTATTATTCAGGAGGAATGCATGCGCAAATCGTTCGTGGCTTTCGTAATGATGCTGGCGCTGCTCGTACCAGTGCTGGCCGCGTGCGGTCAGGCAGCGCCTGCGGTTGCACCCACGGCCGCTCCAGCGGCAGCAACCGCCGCGCCCGCACCGACGGCGGCTCCGGCGGAGGCGACTGCTGCCCCGGCACCCACGGCGGCTCCGGCTGGCGCGACCGTTAAGCTTGGCATGGTGACCGACATTGCCAAACTG
>JAFEAS010000128.1:0-25234 GCA_018266315.1 Chloroflexi bacterium SZAS-1
CGCAATGGTGGCGTCGCTTTCGGCGGCGCGCTGCTCGGCTTGCGCCACAATCTCGGGATCGGGCCGGTAATCGGGCGGGCAAGCTACCCCCACATTCACGCCCAGCGTCGCACCGAGCAGCATCAGCGAATGGCACACGTTATTGCCATCGCCGACATACGCCAGCTTCAGCCCATGGAGCCGCCCGCCAAAATGCTCGCGCAGCGTCAGCATATCGGCCAGTGCCTGGCACGGGTGCTCGCGGTCGCACAGGGCGTTGATCACGGGCACGTTAGAATGGCGCGCCAGCTCAACCACCGTCGTATGGCGAAACACGCGCGCAGCGATCACATTCACCCAGCGGCTCAGGTTGCGCGCCACGTCGGGCACGCTCTCGCGCCCGCCCATGTCGATGTCGTTGGCCGAGAGGTAGCTGCCATGCCCACCGAGCTGCGTCATACCCGCCTCGAAGGCCACCCGCGTGCGCAGCGAGGGCTTTTCAAACACCAGCGCGAGCGTTTTGCCGCGCAGTGGCATGTTGGCATGACCGCCGGTTTTCAGCTCGTTCTTCAGGTCGGTAGCGCGGTTCAGCAGCGCTTCGGCATCGTTGCGCGTCAGGTCGGCGGCGGAAAGAAAATGGTTCACCATAGAAAACCTCCGCTAGTCGTTCGGATGGTATCAATACCAGACGTACATGGTGACCTACAAGTGCTGCCAAATTTGCCTGCAGCAGCAAAGTACTCAACTATTTTTGGTGTTGTACGGTTGGCGCAAAGTGCCAACCGTACAACACCAATCCCGAAAAATACCACGCTGACAAAGGCGAATCGTGCTTTCTGACCGCGTTTGTCTTATCCATCAGCATAGAGGCAAGTTCTAGCGCCAGCAATTAGGCCAACGCCGCGTGGGCCTGCGCAATTTGCGCCTGCACCGCTGTGGGCGCAGTCGCGCCTGGCACGCTGCGCGCGCTCACCGAACGTTCCGGGCTAAACACATCCAGCACATCCTCCTCAAAGAGTGCGCTGGCGGCGCGAAACGCATCAAACGGCAGCCCCGAAAGCGTGGTATTGCGCTGTTCGGCTTCGCGCACCAGCACGCCCGAAACCTTATGCGCCTCGCGAAAGGGCATGCCCCGCTCGACCAGGTAATCAGCGATATCAGTCGCAAGCATGGCATCATCCAGCGCGGCACGCATGCGCGTGGTGTTGAAGCGCGCCGTAGCGATTGCGCCTGCGGCAACTGGCAGCGCCAGCTCAAGCGTATCGGCGGCATCGAACAGCGGCTCTTTGTCTTCTTGTAGGTCTTTGTCGTAGGCGGCGGGCAGGCCCTTGAGCATCGTGAGCACGCCCATCAGGTGGCCGATCAGGCGGCCCGATTTGCCGCGCAGCAGCTCGAACGAGTCGGGGTTTTTCTTCTGCGGCATCAGGCTCGATCCAGTTGAATAGGCGTCGTCGAGCATAACAAAGCCAAATTCGCTGGTGCTATAAATAATCATATCCTCGGCCAATCGGCTGAGGTGTGTGCCGATCATGGCGGCGCAAAACAGAAATTCGGCCACAAAATCGCGGTCGCTGACGGCATCGAGGCTGTTCGGCGTAGGCGCACGCATGCCCAGCTCAGCGGCCAGCGCGGCGCGATCGACGTGCAGAGGCGTGCCTGCCAGCGCACCCGCACCAAGCGGCAGCACCGCCGTGCGCGCAGCACAATCGGCCAGGCGGGCGCGGTCGCGCTCAAGCGGCCAGAAGTGCGCGAGCAGCCAGTGCGCCAGCAGAATCGGCTGGGCGCGCTGCATATGCGTGTAGCCCGGCATCAGCGCGTTGCCCACGGCTTCGGCCTGTTGCAGCAATGCGGCCTGCAGATCGCGGATGGCAGCATCGGCGCGCGCAATCGCACCCAGCGCCCACAGGCGCACATCGGTCGCCACCTGATCGTTGCGCGAGCGGCCCGTGTGCAGCTTACCTGCTACCGCGCCTGCTAATTCACCCAGCCGCCGCTCGACAGCGGTATGAATGTCTTCATCCGATGGTAATGCGGCGAAGCGGCTTTCGGCAAACTCGGCGCGCACAGCTTCCAGCCCGGCCAGCAGCGCGTTCAGCTCTGCGCCGGTGATGATCTTAGCGGCGGCAAGCTGGCGTGCCCAGGCCATGCTGCCACGAATATCTTCGGCCCACATGCGCCGATCGAACGGAAACGAATTATTGAAGCGCGCCATGTGCTCGTTCATCGAGCCGGAAAAGCGGCCTCCCCACATACAATCCTCCGAATTGACGATTTATGAATTACGATAGCTACAGGAACAAGTCCAATCGTAAATCCAAAATCGTACATCGTAAATACTTTCACGTCGTATAGTGCGCGTTAATCTCGACGTACTCTTTGCTAAAATCGCATGTCCATACGGTAGTTTGTGCGCTGCCCAGGCCCAGATCGAGCCGAATGTAAACTGGGTCTTCGCGGAACAGCGCGGCGGCTTCGCGCTCAGCATAAGTGGTTGGCATGCCAGCGCGCAGCACAACGACCTCGCGCTCGGGCGGGCCAAACGCCAGCGTCAGCCGCGCCGGGTCGATCGCGGCACCACTACGCCCGGCGGCCATCAGCACCCGGCCCCAGTTCGGGTCGCCGCCGTGCACCGCCGTTTTGAGCAGCGGCGAGATAGCGATGGTGTTGGCAACGGCGTGGGCCTGGGCGACGTCTTCTGCACCGCTCACCACAACCTCAATCAGGCGGGTCGCACCTTCGCCATCGCGCGCCACCTGCTTCGCCAGGCTGGTGCACACCTCGCTCAACGCCGCCACGAACGCGGCATACGCATCACTTCCTGCACGAATTGCCGCACCTGATACCCCCGAGGCGAGTAGCAGCAGCGTGTCGTTGGTGCTGGTGTCGCCATCGACACTAATCCGGTTGAAGCTCACGTCGGCGGCAGCTTTTAAGGCATTGTGCAGCACATCGGGCGCGACCTGAGCATCGGTGGTGACGATCGCCAGCAGCGTCGCCATGTCGGGGTGAATCATACCGGCGCCCTTGCAGAAGCCACTAATCGTCACAGGCGCGCCCGCAATTGTGACGGTGGTATTGGCAACTTTGGGTCGTGTGTCGGTGGTCATAATCGCGCGGGCAGCGGCGGGCGCACCCTGCTCGGCGGCAGGCGAGGCGACCACCGCAATGCCCTGGGTGACTTTATCCATCGCTAGCGGCCGCCCAATCACGCCAGTAGACAGCACCAACACCTGGTCGGGTTGGCAGCGCAGCGCGTAGGCAGTGAGCGCGGCCATCTGGCGGGCATCGGCCAGGCCCTGCGCACCAGTGACGGCGTTGGCATTCCCGGCGTTGGTGATGACGGCGCGAATCGATCCGGCATTCTGCGCCAGCACTTCCTGGTCGTACAGCACCGGCGCGGCCTTCACTCGGTTTGAAGTGAACACTCCCGCCGCACTGCATGGCGCCTCGGCGGCAACCAGCGCCAGATCGAGGTTCGAGGCCGCCATAGCGCTGCTCGTTTTCAGCCCGCAGGCCGTCGCGGCGGCGCGAAAGCCGGGAGCAAGGGTGAATGTATCAAGCATAGGGTTCCTCTCTTATATTGTTCACACCCGTGTAAAGCGCACCTCACGCGCAGTGCCATCATCTGCGAAGACGGTGGGGCCATTGGCACGCCATTGCTGTGGGCCACGCACCCGCAGCGTAAGTGTACGTGGTGCGGGTGTATAGCCGCCGTCGCGCGCCCCGATCGTCAGCACCAGTGTGTCACCATGCAACCGCAACGCGTAGTGGGTGGTACAGCACACGCCGCGCTCATACTCGAAGCTATGGCCGTCGTCTTCATACAGCGTGAACGCGCCACTGCCAGGAAAGAGGTCGAGTGTGAGCGTATCGAGCGGGCGCTCATCGGTGTATTGCATCGCCGGGCCGTGCGGAATGATCGCGCCTGCGCGCGCATACAGTGGCAGCCGTTCCAGCGGTGCATCGGCCAGAAGCGACATGGGCCGGTCGTCTGCGCCAAGCAGTTCATCAGTCCACCAGTCGTACCAGCCGCCACGCGGCAGGTACACCGCGCGGTAGGTGCGGCCAGGGTGATACACTGGCGCGGCCATCAGGCTTGGCCCCAGCAGCACCTGGTCGTGAATCTGGTAGGTGCCGGGGTCGTCGGGGAAGTGGAACAGCAGCGGGCGCAGCACTGGCGCGCCGGTTTGAGTGGCCTGCCAGAATAGCGAGTAGATGTAGGGCAGCAGGCGGTAGCGCAGCTGCAGATATTCACGGCAAATCGCCTCAATCTGCGCGCCCCAGACCCACGGCTCGTGGCGTTCGGTTTCGGCGTGCGAGTGCCCGCGACAGAACGGCGTCAGCACGCCAAGCTGCATCCAGCGTGCAAATAGCTCGCCACTCGCATTGCCAAAAAATCCGCCAACATCCGTACCAACAAAAGGTACGCCCGAAAGCCCCATGTTCATCAGCTGCGGCATAGTTAGCTCAAGGTGCTCCCACCACGAGCTGTTATCACCCATCCAGCAGGCGCTCCAGCGCTGAATGCCCGCATAGGCCGAGCGCGTCAGCACGAAGGGCCGCTCGGTGGGCAGGTGCGTGCGCAAGCCTGCATACGAGGCGCGGGCCATGCCGTAGCCATACATATTATGCACTTCGGCGTGGATGGTTTGCTCGTCGGGTGGCCCTTGCGGCGCATCGAGGTCGATGGTGCCAACATCGCCAGCACCCTCACTGAAGGGCCGTTTGAACACCGCAGGCTCGTTCATATCGTTCCAGATGCCGCGCACGCCCATGTCTACCAGTACCTTCTGCTGGTCGCCCCACCAGGCACGCACCTCGGGCCGGGTGTAATCGGAAAAGACCGAGTCGTCGGGCCAGACGTAGCCGTGAAACAGCTCGCCATCGGCGCGGCGGATAAACATCCCGCGCGCGACGCCGTCGCGGTACACGGCGTAGTCGGGGTCGATCTTCACACCCGGGTCAATGATGGTAACCGCCTTAAAGCCGGCGTCGCGCATGTCGGCAAGCAGCGCCGGTGGGTTGGGGAAGCGCTGCGGATCCCATGTAAACACGCGATAGCCGCGCATATAATCAATATCGAAATGAATCACATCGCAGGGTAGCGCGCGGCTGCGGAATTCGTGCATTACGTCACGCACCATCGCTTCAGACGTATAGCCCCAGCGACTCTGGTGGTAGCCCAGCGCCCAGCGCGGCGGCAGCGGCATGCGCCCGAGCAGGGTAGTGAGCGTTTCAAGCACCGCCGCCGGTGCCGGGGCATACGCTACGTAATAGTCGATTGCGCCACCCTCGGCGGCGAAACTCCACTCGCCGTAGTGCGCCGCGCCAATATCGAAGCGGCTGCGCCAGCTGTTGTTGAAGAACACACCATAGGCCAGGCCAGGGCGTAGCGCCACGGCAATTGGAATGGCAATATACAGCGGGTCGGTGCCCGGCCCATGGCCCCATGCCGGGTCGGTCGTCCAGTTGCTCATCGCACGGCCAAGCTTATCGAGCTGGCCGGTGCGCTCGCCAAAGCCATAGAAGTGTTCGCCTGCCTCAATCCGCTTACTGCACAGCACCGGCTGGCCCGCCTCGGTTGCGCGCCAGCGCGGCGCGGCAACATCGGCGCAGAAGGCAGTACCCTGTGCATCGGCGCAGGCCAGCGCACCGTCGGCACGGCGCACGCGCACGCTCAGCGCGCCGGTATCAAGCACCACGGCATCGGCTTCCGCGCGCAGCTCGAAGTCAACTTCGGCATAGTCTGCATCGGCGCGGGCCACGGCCCACGAGCGGCGCGGCGCGAAGGTGCCATTCGGGGCGATCTGCACGCGCACCAGGGTTGGCGTTAACACCGTGAGCGACAGGCGCGGCCCGCCACAATCGAACGTGACAGTTCGCCCTTCGCGGGTATAGGCGGCAATGCTGCCCAGGGTGTGTTCCATCTCAGCAATACTTTCCTTGTAAATTGCAGACCGCGCTGCCTGCCATGATGGCGAATTCGCCTCAAGGCGCGCCTGAGCAGGCACGTGGATGAACCAGCACAAAGCCACCGAACCTGCTCAGGCTCACTTCTACGCTACTTCCCATCAACGAGCGCGCGCACCTTCACGGGCAGGCCGAAGATCTTAATGAAGCCCTCAGCATCCTTCTGATTATATGTTTCGCCCATAGTGAAGCTAGCAATATCGGGGTTGTAGAGGCTGGCAGCGGCTTTGCGGCCCACTAGCATGGCGTTGCCTTTGTACAGCTTCAGCCGTACTTCACCAGTGACGTTCTGCTGGGTGCTGGTGAAGAAGGCTTGCAGCGCCTCGCGCAGCGGGGTGTACCACAGGCCATTGTAGATCAGCTCGGCATAGCGATGCGCAACCACATCCTTATAGTGCATGGTCTCGCGGTCGAGCGTGAGCTGTTCAAGGCCCTGGTGTGCAGTGCGCAGAATCGTGCCGCCGGGCGTTTCGTACACGCCGTGGCTCTTCATGCCCACCAGGCGGTTTTCTACCAGGTCGATGCGACCAATACCATGCTTAGCCCCAAGCTCGTTCAGCGCGCTTAGCAGCTCCACTGGCCTCAGGCGCTGGCTATTCACGCTTACAGGAATGCCCTGCTCGAAGCCAATTTCGACATACTCGGGCGTGTCGGGCGCGGCCTCGGGCGACACCGAGAGCGTGTACATGGCTTCTTCCGGCTCGTTCCAGGGGTTTTCCAGCACGCCGCCCTCGTGCGAAATATGCCAGATGTTGCGGTCGCGGCTATAAATCGACTTCAGTGTGGCGGTGACGGGCACGTTATGCTCGGCGGCGTAATCGAGCGCATCCTCGCGTGAGCGAATGTTCCACTCGCGCCAGGGCACAATTGCCTGCATATGCGGCGCGAAGGCCATATAGGTTACTTCGAAGCGCACCTGGTCGTTGCCCTTGCCGGTGCAGCCGTGGGCCAGCGCGTCGGCACCTTCCTGGAGCGCAATTTCCGCCTGGCGCTTGGCGATCAGCGGGCGCGCCACCGAGGTGCCGAGCAGGTACAGCCGCTCGTAGATCGCGCCGCTCTGGAGCATGGGGAAGAGGAAATCGCGCACGAATTCTTCGCGCAAATCTTCGACATAGCACTTCGACGCGCCGCTAGCCTTGGCCTTCTCCTCCAGGCCGGTCAGCTCGTCGGCCTGGCCGAGGTTGGCGCAATAGCAGATAACCTCGGGGTTACCATAGTTTTGCTTCAGCCACGGCACGATAATGCTGGTGTCCAGGCCGCCGGAGTAGGCGAGCACAACTTTCTTGGCCTTTTTCATGGTGCGCTTCCTTATGTTTTATGTGTGATGCAGCCCAATTCGGGCGGCGCGGCGTACTGTGTTTCCCCGGCGTGTGGGACTCAACTATGCTTGCTGGTGGCAGCTGGGTGTCAAATACTTTCTCTTAATAACACGAGTTACGCAGTCGCCCGCGTTTGAGGAATAGTGCCTGCGGCAGCATGGTACCGAACTGTTTTTAGTGTTCCGCGGTTGGCGCGAAGCGCCAACCGCGGAACACCATGATACAAAAGTACCACTCTGCCGCAGGCTACAAACGTCCACAGCTGGTAACTGCCGCTAGAAGCTGTACCAGTTTTCGCATTCGCCCCGAGGCATAAGCACGAACTATTCAATCGCCACCGGCTTCCATTGCCGGAGGGGTCTGGGGAACCCAGCTTGGTTCTCCAGCGGGGTGCAGCAGAGCGCTCNNGGCTTCAAGAAAAAAGAATCTCAATATCCTCGCGCGTGAGCGCCTTAAACACCCCGCCCTCAGCCCCAATCACCTGCTCCACCAGCTCGCGCTTATGGGCTTGCAGCTGAAGAATCTTCTCCTCCACGGTATCGCGCGCGATCAGCTTATACACAAACACCGGCTTGTCTTGCCCAATACGGTGCGTGCGGTCGGTAGCCTGCTGCTCGACTGCCGGATTCCACCATGGGTCGATGTGAATGACATAATCGGCGGCGGTCAGGTTCAGGCCCACGCCACCGGCCTTCAGGCTAATCAGAAAGAATGGCACGGTCTCGTCATTCTGGAAGCGATCGACCTCGCCCTGCCGGTCGCGGGTTTGGCCGTCGAGATAGCAGTACGCGGTTTCGCGCGCATCGAGCGCCTCGCGCACAATCGTCAGCATCTGCACAAATTGTGAGAAGATCAGTGCGCGGTGGCCTTCAGCGCGCAGCGTATCGAGCGTGTCGAGCAGCAGCTCGAACTTGCCCGATGCGCCCTTGAACTTGGCATCGACCAGGCGCGGGTGGTTGCTGATCTGGCGTAGACGCAGCAAGCCTTCGAGGATTTTCATGCGCGCGTCGTTCATGCCGTCGTTGTCAATCAACCCCAGTAACATGGCACGGTAATAATCGCGCTGCCTATCGTACAGCTTGCGCTGGGCCGGTTCCATTTCGCACATCACCACTTCTTCGCTGCGTGGCGGCAAATCGGCGGCAACCTGGTCTTTAGTGCGGCGCAGAATGAACGGGAACACCATTTTGCGCAGAAACTGGGCGGTTTCGCTATTCTGCTGGCGCTCGATCGGGTTGACGAATTCTTCGCGGAAATAGCTAATATCACCGAGCAAGCCAGGGTTAAGGAAAGCGAACTGCGACCACAGCTCGGCGGTGCTGTTTTCGATCGGCGTGCCAGTGAGCACCAGCCGGTGGCGTCCATTCAGCAGGCGCGCGGCCTTCGAGGTTTCGGCCACAGGGTTCTTAATCGCCTGCGACTCATCGAGAATAATGTAGTTGAACTGATACTGGCGCAGCGCCGTAATATCGCGCAGCATCGTGCCATAGGTGGTGAGCACCATGTCGTATTTGCCGAATTCAGCCGGGTCGCTGATGCGCCCCTGGTCGGCATGCACATACACCGCCAGGTCGGGCGTGAACTTTTCGGCCTCGCGCTGCCAGTTGAACAGCAGCGAGCGCGGCATCACCACCAGCGTTGCGGGGGCGTCGTTCTCGGTTTCGTACAACGATTCGATGAAGGCGAGCGCCACCACGGTTTTGCCGGTGCCCATATCGTCGGCCAGGCAGCCGCCGAAACCGTATTCACGCAGGAAGTGCAGCCAGTCGTAGCCAAACTTCTGGTAGGGGCGCAGCTCGCCTTTGAAGGTGGTAGGCAGTATCTGCGGCGCAATGCGCTCGAAGTTACGCAGCTTTGCGCGGCGCTGCTCAAACGCGGCATCGGCCTGGGCGCGGTCGGCCTCACCCAGCAGCTGGTCGAGCATTGTAATGTGCTGTGGCGCGAAGCGCAGGCTATCGCCGTACTCGTCGCCCAGCGCCAGCATATGGCGGTAGCGCGCCACCCACTCTTCGGGCAGCTCGCCGATGGTGCCGTCGGCCAGCTTGATATATTTCTCGCGCTTCTTAATCGCCTGGCGGATGCTTTTGAGCGACACGGCCAGGTCGCCGTAGTTCACCACGGCATTCACATCGAACCAGTCGATGCCGGTCGTGACGTTGAAGGAAATGGTCGGCTTGTTGCGGTTTACGCGCGCGAGCGTCAGCGCCTCTTCGCCATAAATGGTGTAGCCTGCGGCGGCGAGCTGCGGCACCTGATGCATCAGAAAATCGATCGGGTGGATGGTTTTCTTCACTAGCCAGAGCTGTGGCTCGCTGCCGCGCTTCAGGCCGTAGCCGCTCAGGCTTTGCCACAGCTCTTGCTCACGCGCGGGCTGGCGGGTAATGCGAGCGAGCCGCGCGGTGCCAGGCTGGCGCTGCGTCGACGTGTCGGGCATGCGCTTGTCGTAGGCTACCTCATATTCGCCATAGCCAAAGCGCAGCTCGCCTTGTAGCCCGTCAGGCCCTTCGCTCAGGTACAGGCGTGGTGCGGGTTCGGCCGCGATCGTTTCCCACTGCAGCATTTCGCCCGTCACATCGATCTGCTGGGTGAGTGGCAGCAAGTGGGTATCGAGGAACAGTTCCTGATCTTCGGGCGGAATGGTTAGCTCGGGATATTCGAGCAGGGCGTCGGCGATGCCATCGGTGTTTTTAACCTGCACCAGGGTCGTGCCAATCAGCAGCCAGAGCGGATCGCGAACAATGATGCCCGTCAAACGCCGCGCGATCGGCAGCACATGCTCACCGGCCACTACACGGGCTCTTAGCTTCAGCCCTTGCTTGTCTTCACGCAGTTCGGCAGAAAGTGTGCCTAGCTCGGGCAGCACCTCGATGCGCTTTTGGAGCGGGTCGCCTTCATGGCCGATGTAGACCAGGCAGGTGGGGAGTAGCGGCAGTACCGGCTCGTAGAAGGCAGCCTCGCGGCCATAGCCAGACAACATGTAGGGGTTGCCCACGGCCAAATTTACCGCCGCCAGCTCGGACTCGCTGGCACCGGGGTAGCTCTGGCGGCTGATGCGCGAGCGGATCGCCTTGGCCTGGCCCGAGATCTGTAGCCGCTCAATGGTTGCAGCTATGGTCGCGCGGTCGCCCAGCTCGTGCGGGCCGAAGTAGCGCGCCGCCAGCGAGTAGGGCACGACCGCCCAGCCGTTGCTGCGCTCTTGCAGGCTGAACAGAATCGGGCCGTAGTTCACATTCGGCTTGCGGGCGGTGCCCTGGGTGCCCTGTTTGAGAACGGCCTGCCAGAGTTTTGGTGGATGTTTCTTCAGGTAGGCGCGCAAGGCATAGGCTGCAGCGACACGATGGCGGCAGAGGTACCAGTGGTAACTATCGCGGCAGGTGCAGGTAATTGCCAGCTGGTGGGCATTCAGCCAGAACGACACCAGGTTTGGCCGCCCAGTTTTGTGGTCGGCTACGCGCAGGCGTGCAGTTGCCAGTTCAACCGTATCGACGGTTACGCGCCCGGCTTCGTAATCTTCTAGCCCTGCTTTCACGGTTTGCGGCGGGGTATTTCGCGTCAGCTGATCGACGTTGATCTGTTCGGCTGTGAGGATATTGATCATATGTGTTATGCGTTCGCGCTAGTGTGCCGAATATGCGGGCCGTGGCTATGCCCGGTCGAGTCGCTCGGCATGGTGTTCTTGCAGCGAACGTACTTTAAGTTCTTTTGCCTTAAGCGCGCGAATCGCTGACACGGTGGCAGCTGCACCAGTGAGCGTGGTGACAAGCATCACACCGTGGCGAATCGCTGCTGAGCGCAGCGCCTGCCCATCGATATAGGCGCGCGCACCGAGCGGCGTGCTAATCACCAGCTGCACATTGCCTGAAGCAATCAGGTGAGCGGTGGTACTGCCGCCTTCCGACACTTTATTGACAGTTGCGACTGGCAAGCCCAGCTGTGCGAGCCAGGCGGCAGTGCCGCGCGTGGCGTAGAGTGTGAAACCTAGCCGCACCAGGTCGCGCGCGATACGACTAATTGCGCCCTTGTCAAAGTCGTTAACGGTGATCAGCGCGCCGCCAGCGGTTGGAATCTTCTGGTTTGCGCCCATTTCGGCCTTGGCAAAAGCGTGCCCGAAGCTCGATGCATGGCCCATCACCTCGCCGGTCGAGCGCATCTCAGGGCTGAGGAACACGGCAGCGCCGGGGAATTTCTCGAACGGCAACACCGCCTCTTTCACAAAGAAGCCATCGAGTGCTGGCTCGGCGAGCAGCCCCAACTCGGCCAGAGTTTTGCCCGCCGCCACCTGCGCTGCGATGCGCGCGAGCGGCACGCCGGTGGCTTTGGCAATAAATGGCACCGTGCGCGATGAGCGCGGGTTGACTTCAAGCACATACACTTCGTCGTCTTTGATCGCATACTGCACGTTCATCAGGCCCTTCACGCCCAGCGCCATGCCAATGCGAATGGTTTCGTCGCGGATGATCGATAGGTGGTAGGCGCTGACTTTGTAGGGCGGCATCACCATCGCCGAGTCGCCGGAATGTACGCCCGCCTCTTCGACATGCTCCATAATCCCGCCGATGACCACGCGCTCGCCGTCGCCTACGGCATCGACATCGACCTCGAACGCATCTTCGAGGTAGCGGTCGATCAGCACTGGCTGGCCCTCGCTAATACGCGCGGCCTCATGCAAGAATTGCTCTAGCCCGGCATCGTCGTAGGCAATTGCCATGGCGCGGCCACCTAGCACATAGCTGGGGCGCACCAGCACCGGGTAGCCAATCCGCTCGGCGATGGCACGCGCGGCGGGCAACCCCTCGGCCATGCCATGCTCGGGCTGCTCGATCTCAAGCTCACGTAATAGCGCCTCGAAGCGCCCGCGATCCTCGGCCAAGTCGATTGCATCTTGCGAGGTGCCCCAGATTGGTACGCCCGCGGTTGCCAGGCCCTTCGCCAGGTTGAGCGGCGTCTGCCCGCCAAACTGCACCAGCGCGGGCACGGGCTGGCCCGCACTCGATTCGCGCTCCCAGATGTTCAGCACATCCTCAAGCGTCAGCGGCTCGAAATACAGGCGATCGCTAGTGTCGTAGTCGGTCGAGACAGTTTCGGGGTTGCAGTTGACCATGATCGTTTCATAGCCCGCCTCTTCGAGCGCGAAGCAGGCGTGGCAGCAGCAATAGTCGNNTAGTCGAACTCGATGCCCTGGCCGATGCGGTTTGGCCCGCCGCCGAGGATCATTACCTTCAGTTTGCTGGTCACCTCGGCCTCGTCGGCGCTGGCGTAGGTGCTGTACATATAGGGGGTGTGTGCCTCGAACTCGGCGGCGCAGGTGTCGATGCGGTGGTACACTGGAACGATACCGAGTTCCTTGCGGCGCGCACGCACGTCCATCTCGGTAGCGGCGAGCGGCGTAGAAGAAGGGCGATAGGCCAGGTTACCCGCACCCTTCACTTTACCACTTGGTACTGCTGGTTGTAGAACTGCCGCGATCTGCGCATCGGAGAAACCGAACTCCTTGGCCTCGCGCAGCAGCTCGGCGGGCAGTACCGCCAGCGTATACCCAGCCAGGTCGCGCTCAATCGCAATGATCGCGCTCAGCTGCTCGGTGAACCATGGATCGTAGCCGGTCGCCGCGCTCAGTGCGTCGGGCGCTATGCCTGCGCGCAGGGCATCGGCGGCGGCGAAAATGCGCTCGGGTGTGGGCGCGCGCAGCACCGCTTCGTCGGGCATAGTTGCAGCGATTGCACGGCCCTTGCGCACGCCAAAGCCCAGCGCACCAATTTCCAGCCCGCGCAGCGCCTTCTGAAAAGCTTCGGGGAACGTGGTACCGATCGCCATCACTTCGCCCACGCTCTTCATCTGCGGGCCAAGGGTTGGGTCAACGCCGGGGAACTTCTCGAAGGCCCAGCGCGGGATTTTCACAACCACATAATCGAGGCTCGGCTCGAACGAGGCAGGCGTCACCTTCGTAATATCGTTCGGGATTTCGTCGAGAGTGTAGCCCACTGCCAGCAGCGCGGCAATCTTGGCGATTGGGAAGCCGGTGGCCTTGGAGGCCAGTGCCGACGAGCGGCTGACGCGCGGGTTCATCTCGATGACGATCGTGTCGCCGTTGGCCGGGTTCACCGCAAACTGCACGTTCGAGCCGCCGGTTTCCACCCCCACCACACTCATCACGGTTTTAGCCTGGTCGCGCAGCCGTTGCAGCTCGCGGTCGGTGAGGGTCATCGCCGGGGCAACCGTTATTGAGTCGCCGGTGTGTACGCCCATTGCGTCAAGGTTTTCGATTGAGCAGACCACCACGAAGTTGTCGGCGCGATCGCGCATCACCTCAAGCTCGTATTCCTTCCAGCCCAGTACGCTCTGCTCAATCAGCACTTGCGTCACCGGCGAGGCGCGCAACCCACGGTCGGCAATCTCGCGCAGCTGCGCCTCATCGTAGGCCACGCCGCCGCCCGAGCCGCCCAGCGTGAACGAGGGTCGTACCAGCACCGGGTAGCCAATCTGCGCACCGAGCTTCAGCGCATCCTCGACAGTTGTGACGGTATCGCCCTGCGGCACGCCCAGCCCGGCCTTCAGCATGGCTTCTTTGAAGAGCTGGCGATCCTCGGCCAGGTCGATCGCGCCGGGCGAGGCACCAATGAGCTTGACCCCATGGCGCGCCAGCACACCGGTTTTGTGCAGGCGCATTGCCAGGTTTAGCCCAGTTTGCCCGCCCACCGTGGGCAGCAGCGCATCAGGGCGCTCGCGCTCGATGATCTTCTCAACCACCTCGGGCGTCAGCGGCTCGATATAGGTGGCATCGGCGAACTGCGGGTCGGTCATGATCGTCGCCGGGTTCGAGTTCACCAGAATAACGCGGTAACCCTCGCGGCGCAGCACCTTGCACGCCTGCACGCCCGAGTAATCGAACTCACAGGCCTGCCCAATTACAATCGGCCCAGCGCCGATGATCAGAATAGAGTGTATATCTGTGCGTTTCGGCATTCTACCGTCCTTATATTGCCACGAGAGTGTGTACCTTTACCAAAAGGTGCGAAAAATTACCACCAAGACACCAAGGCACCAAGACTAAACGAAAGACATTTTGAAATCGCGGATGCGCTACGAGAAAGCGGATTTATCACCAAGGCACTAAGATTTATAAAGCAATACGCTTGATACCATTCTTAATAAGTGGGACGTTGAAATTTATAAGGTAGCCAAGGCGTCTTTGTGTAAGTTTGAGTTGCGACATCAATTGTGCTGTGAAAACCGGATGCATTTCTTGTACTGCTTTCAGCTCGCAGATGACTAGCGAATCGACAAGTACGTCAAGCCGTAGACCCTCTTCGAAAATAATCCCATCGTAGGTTATGGGGAAAGATACTTGACGCTGAACTTTGCACCCTTTCTTCGATAACTCGTGGCAAAAGCACACTTCATAGATTTGTTCCAAAAGACCAGGGCCAAGCGCTTTGTGAACTGTATATGCTGCTTGAACGATCGCCTTGCCAATAGTATCTTCCTGATGTGAGGGCGGCTCAATGCTCATATGTAATCCCTTGGTGTCTTGGTACCTTGGTGGTTGATCTTCAGCCTTAATCTGCTATGTGCGCATTAGCCGCTACATACTACCATCTTTCATCAGCGCGACGAATTGCCCGAACAGGTAGGCGGCGTCGTGCGGGCCGGGCGCGGCCTCGGGGTGGTACTGCACGCTGAACGCACGCAAGTCGGGGGCACGCAGTCCCTCGCAGCAGCCATCGTTCAGGTTGGTGTGCGTCACCTCAACGCCCGCGGGCAGGGTTTTGTCATCGACGGCGAAGCCATGGTTATGGCTCGAGATTTCGACGCGCCCGGTATCGCTGAAGCGCACCGGCTGGTTGCCGCCGTGGTGCCCAAAGCGCAGCTTGTAGGTTTGCGCGCCCAGCGCCAGGCCCAGAATCTGGTGGCCCAGGCAAATGCCGAACAGCGGCTTCTTGCCCAGCAGCTCGCGCACCGCCGCGACCGCATACGTCACCGCTGCCGGGTCGCCCGGCCCATTCGAGAGGAAAATACCATCGGGGTTGAGCGCAAGTACTACGGCGGCAGGCGTGGTGGCAGGCACCACCGTCACGCGGCAGCCGCGCTCGGCCAGCAGGCGCAGAATATTGCGCTTCATCCCGAAATCGTAGGCGACGACATGGTAGGGCTGGCTGCTGGGTGGCACGCCCCATTCGCCTGGCCCACCCTCGGCCCAGTGGTATGGCTCGGCGCAGGTGACATAGGGCACTAGATCAAGCCCTTCCATCGAAGGTGCGCGACGTGCCGCCTCAATCAGTCGCGCAGCCTCCGGCTCCGCCGACGAAATAACCCCGCGGAGTGCCCCGGCCTCGCGGATGTGGCGCACCAGCGCGCGCGTGTCAACGCCGGTAATGCCCACCACACCGTGCTCACGCAGGTAGTCGCCGAGAGCGGCCTGGGAACGCCAATTGCTCACCCGTGGGCTGGCGGCGCGCACAACAAAGCCCGAAAGCCAGGGTTTGGCGCTCTCTTCATCCTCGATATTGACGCCGGTGTTACCGATATGCGGCGCGGTCATCACCACGATCTGGCCGTAGTACGAGGGGTCGGTCAATACTTCCTGGTAGCCAGTCATGGCGGTGTTGAAAATAACCTCGCCCGCGCGTTCGCCAATTGCGCCTAGCGCAGTGCCCGGCCAAGTTGTGCCATCCTCAAGCGCCAGCAGCGCAGGTATGCGTGGGGACATGGGTTCCTCTTATCCTCTAGCGTGGCATTACGAAGATTTCAGCTTTACAAACGGCTAGCCTGGCCGATCGAAATAGGCGCGCGGCTCGCCACGCCAGGCGCGAAATGCGTCGGTGATGCGTTGGCGGTGGCCCTCGAACAATCCTGTTGGCAGGTTGTGCTCGGCGAACCAGCCGAGCTCAGCTGTTTCGAGCGCGTGCGACGGCGGCTGAACTGGTTGGCGGCCATCAAGCGATGCGCAGAGAAAGGTAAGCTTGTACATATGCTGCACCACACCCGGTTCCCAGTAGCGATTATCGTACACGCCAACCAGGGCAATCGGCTGGCAGCGCAGCCCGGTCTCTTCGAGCAGCTCGCGCACCACCGCCTGTGCGGGCGTTTCACCCACCTCCATCACGCCGCCGGGCATATTCCACAGGCCATTATCGGCGCGGCGCTGCAACAGGATCATGCCCTCATCGTCGATGACGGCGGCGGCCCCGGCCAGCAGCGGCGACGAGCGGGCGAAGATGGTTGCGCGCAATGGCTCGAACGCTGCGAGGGTGTCACCATTGGCGAGTGCCAGCAGCTCAAGCGCGATCTGCTGAATAGCCTGGTAGCGCTCGTGATCGTAAATGCCTTCGGCGTAGCGCAGCCCGGCGGCGGCCATATCGCGCAGCCGGTCGGCGGCCAGGGCGATCTGCTCGGCGGGTGGTTGCAGTGTCATGGCAGCTCGCGCCCCATTTCAAACACTACCGCCGTTTCGTCGCAGTGATGCTGGAGCGGGCAGACGACGCAATCTTTCCATACTTTTTCGGGGAAACTTTCGCGCGCGCTAATAACAAAGCCTAGACGCGTGAAGAATGACACGGCGCGGGTGAGCGCAAAAATCGTTGGAATACCGCGCTCGCGCGCTTGATCAACCAGGGCATCGACTAAATGCGCACCGATGCCATAGCTGCGGTAGGCGGGCAGCACCGCCAGCGAACGCACTTCTACCAGGGTGGGACTCATATCGACCAGCGAGCCAATGCCGACCACCTGGCCGTTGATTTCGGCAACCAGCCAGCTCGCCAGCGAAGACTGAATGTTCTCGGCGCTGCGCGGCAGCAAATGGCCCAGGCGCGCATTTTCATCCACAACTGCAACAATTGCGGCGATATCATCATTGCGCGCTGGCCGAACGTGAACAGCGGCTGCGGGCGCAACATTGCCCACAATCTGGTCTTCAGCGACCCACTGAGCCATGGTCTGTTCCTTTGCAACGTAGGCGAGCGTATAGTTGGTTGTGGGGAGTGCAAGTGTCATTGATGCTTTTATTCCTGTACGATACGGGTACCGCCGCCAGACAGCCCGGCGAGGTTGGTGATGCGCGCCGATTGAACGCCCGCAGCAAGGGCCGTGAGCGCCGCGCGCACCTTGGGGATCATGCCACCATAAATCGTGCCATCATCAATCAGGTTGCCGATCTGGGTAGCCGATAATTTGGGCGCAAGTGTATCACCCACCAGCACACCCGGCACATTGGTGACGAACACAACCTCGGCATCCTGCAAGGCCCCGGCAATTGCCCCGGCGGCCTCGTCGGCATTGACATTGTAGGTACCTTCTGGGCCAAGCGAGATCGGCGCAATCACCGGCACGACACCCTGCGCCAGCAGATCGCGCAACAGATCGGCACGCACCGCTACCGGTCGCCCAACCCGGCCCAGATCGCCCGCCGGGTGCTGCGCCTTCTCCACCCGCATCAGCCCACGGTCCACGCCCGAGAGACCCAGGGCATCGGCCCCCGCTGCCGTGAGCGCAGCTACCAGCCGGGTGCTCACCAGACCGCACAGCACCATTTCGGCGGCGTGCAGGGCGATTTCGTCGGTGTAGCGCAGGCCCGCCACAAAACGTGGCTCGCCGCCCAAGGCACTCTGAATTTGACCGATCTCTTTGCCGCCGCCGTGCACCAGCACCGGCTGGGGGCGTAGCGCGGCCATAGCGCGCGCCAGTTCGGCCACAAATGCCGGGTCGTCGAGCTCGTTGCCGCCAATTTTGAGCACAAGCGTTGCCATAGTTCACCCAGCCACTAAGCAGCGGAGCAAGGCTCATCACCTTGCTCCATACGTATTACATCAATCCTGTGGTTTCGGGCAACCCGAACATCACATTCATATTTTGAATAGCCTGGCCAGCAGCACCCTTCACCAAATTATCGATACTTGAGATGACGATGAGCAAACCTGGGCGCGCAAGTGTGAGCGAAATTGCGCACAGGTTGGTATGCGCCGTATGGCCGATCGTGGCGATCTGACCGGGCGGCAGCACGCGCACAAATGACTCGTTAGCATACATCGCATCGTAGTAGGCGCGAATCTGGGCGTTGCCCCAGCCATCGGGCACGCGCACATACATGGTGCTGAGAATGCCGCGATTGATTGGCAGCAAGTGCGGCGTGAAGATAATGGTTGGCCCGGCAGCGCCGAGGCGCGGTGCATGGGCCTGCACAATGCGGGCCGCTTCTTGCTCCATTTCGCCAACATGGCGGTGAACGTGGCCAATGCTATACGGCGCGAGGTTTTCGCTCACCTCGGCGAAGCTTGTATTCTGCTTCGGCGCGCGGCCCGCACCCGTCACCCCCGATTTTGAATCGACGATGATGGTAGCGTCGGATAGTGCGCCAGCGCGGAGCAGCGGAGCCAGGCCTAGCAGCACACTCGTTGGGTAGCAGCCGGGGTTGGCAATCAGCGGCGCTGCGCGCAGCGCCGCGCGGTTCAGCTCGGGCAGGCCATACGGCGCGGGCAGCAGCTCAGGCACCGGGTGAGGGTGGCCATACCACTGCTGGTAAGCTTCGGGTGTGGCCAGGCGAAAATCGGCAGAAAGGTCGATGACGCGCGTGCCAGCGGCGCGGGCGCGGGCAGCGGTGGTAGCGGCGACGCCATGGGGCAGCCCCAAAAACACCACATCGGCCTCGCCAATCGGCGCAGCGTCGGGCGCAAGCAGCGGCGCGTCGAGCGGGCCAGGGTACACCTCGGCCAGGCGTCTGCCCGCCTGCGATTCCGAGGTTGTGAACACGACCTGCGCCTGCGGGTGGCGGCCCAGCCAGCGCAATAGCTCGTAGCCAGCGTAGCCGGTAACACCGAAAATGCCTACCTTCACCATCGCAATGCCCTCACACATACAAAAACCCCCGAACCAGTAAAGGTTCAGGGGTGGTTTCACGATCGCTCGCGCTGGCTGGGCGCGGGTGCAACAATGCGTACACGCGCTAGCCGCCCCCTGAGCCCATACGGGCCAGGCGACGTGTGCGACGACGCAATGTATAATTGTTGCACGACAGCTGTTTCATAACGGGCATTATGATATAGCGCATGGTAGTTCTTGTCAAGCGCGTTTCATATGTGCCAATATACAATAAGGTTGCGGCGGAGGGTGTCCGCCCAGAACGAGGCAATGACTCTCAAGTGAACCCAAGTGTAAGGGTATACGATAATGGCACGTAATACTGGGATGAACCATGCAGCGTAATAAAAACAAACTGTTCTTCGGAATATTTGTTTGTATTATCGCTGCCTTTTTGGCATTTGGTCGGGCAAATCCGGCTTCCCTTCCGACCAGGCAGGTTATCCTGCCACCACCGCTTGCACCACGTAAAACAAGCGGTGTCGAGCCGCCCTATAGTGTGGGATGGTTGGGGCCGCACCAATTGGTCGTGGGTACTATTCAACAATACTGGTATCAAGCACAATCCGATGCGCCGTGGCAACCCATCCCACTCCCAACGGATAGTTCGTGCCTGAGCGTGCACTATTATCAATTCACGCTACTTTCAGATGGACGCATAGGGTTGCTGAAAGAATGTACTGGAAAGCCAGATCGCAGGTGGGGGCACGATTTTACGGTCACACTCGTGGCATATGATCAGCATACCCACCAAGTAGCTCAGTTAGTTGATCAGACTTTGCCGGATGCGGGTGAGTTTACGTGGAATCCCATCCAAAAGCGCGGTGTTTTTACCCCGGTTGGCATCTACAGCACATTGTATTGGCTTACCCCAGATCGGGTTGAACCGATGCCAATTACCTTACGCAAAGGCGGGCGTTCATGGTATCTGCCTGATAGTGTGACTGAACTTCTACGATATCAAGCCGATCCTAAAGCAGTTGGTAGTATGCCGTTGCCGGTTGGTTTGGCGCGTGATCCCGCATGGTCGCCAAGCGGCGATCGGCTCGTGTTCTGGGCCACACTCGAAACCATTGGGCAAAACGATCCCTTTCCAGTGGTGCCCTGGGATATTTATCTGCTCGATCCTACGACGCTTACAGTGGAGCGGATTGTCAATCAGATTCGCGATCCAACGTATCTCCTGTGGTCACCTGATGGTCAAGCACTGATCTATATTTCTGGGCGAGATTGGTGGACGACACAAGGCATCTGGCGGTATTCGTTTGCCCAGCACCGCTCCATTTTAGTCCAGGCTGGGCACTTTAGTAATCTTGCTTTGTCCCCCGATGGAAACATGCTCGCAGCAACACAATGTTTCGATGCGACGTGCGCGCAGTTTGCAGTGTGGACCTACGATATTCGCGGGCTGGTGCAATGAATGATAAATGGCCTGTGTGGCGTGTAACAGGCGATAGCTCCCTGTTCGGATAGACGGTTGATACTCGCCTGCTTTGTGGGCGCAGATTTCAATTTCTATTGAATCCCAATGAACCGCTTTTCTTGTCGTCCTGGCTAATCTTTATTGGCAAGCCGCGAATAAAGCGTGTGGTTCGATATGCCATATAGTACAAATTCCGTAAGCAAGGCCTTGAGCATAGCGTTCTTAATTCTGCACCGCTTAATAGATGGCGTATTTCGCCTTCGGCATTGCGTTGTTTGTTCAATCACACTGCTGCTTGTTGCTAGCCTGTGTGGTGCTTGTGGATCAACGATCGAGGCACCCAGAATGCAGTTGCCTTTACCCAGATCAACAACCCTCACAGCGCATCCGTTTGGGTTGGAATGGATGCCGGATGGCACCCTCTACCTGGATTGGTTGGATTCTGGAACAGTAAAAGTTCAATCTACCATCTGGCGGCTTGCGAATCAGGCACACCAATGGGAACAGCTGCGGGCTATCAATCAGCACTGTAATAACCCAACACTTCAACGTATCGCCGGAACAGCAGACAAGCTTGGGCTGGCCTGCATTATCGGGGTCAAAAATAGTCAGGTGGAGGTTGGCGCGTTTCTTTACGATCTACCCACCGCGACAATCGGCCCCTTATTCGCATCTTATCAGCCGCCCCAAGGTGGGTATATTTGGAATGTGCAACGACAGGAAGGGCTGGTGTCCGGTGGAAATATTTTTAGCACCTTGCAATGGTTAACGCCGCAGGGCACCGTTCCGGTCACGCTGACGCTCCAGAATAGTGGCAACATATGGCATCTACCTGAGAGTGTGACTGCAGAAGCACAAGCAGAAACCTCTCAAGCATATTATCAGCGCTACAGCCAGGCATCGCCGGTTGGGGAAACTGGTTCCATGGATTGGGCCTGGAAAACCGATCAGATTGCCTTCTGGGCCACTTTAGCGCCCATTGGTAGGGCATATTCTCTCTTAGAGCGCGTGTCTTGGAATTTATACATCCTAGATCGGCATACGATGACAGCGCAGTCTATCTTTACCAGTGATAGCGATGGCGGTTCTGTACGCTGGTCGCCCGATGGGCAATGGCTAGCCTACGACACTTCAGGGAAATGGCCCTTTCAATCAGCAGGGTTGTATCTCTGGTCAACGAGGACTGGTAAGACGTATCGTGTGTATAACGGCAACATCTCTGCGTTTGCTTGGGCGCCATCTCAGCAGGATATTGCTACCATCATAGCATCAAGCGAAACAGAGTATGAGCTGTGGAAGTTCGATGTACGTTCAATTATAAATAGTGACGGCGCAGGAACGTAGCATACAGTATACGACTTTGCCAGCGCGAAGAGCGTGATGTCGGGCACTGCCAGCGGCAGCCTGTAGGGCGTGGCCCTGAAACCGCTGACGGTCGATATTGTGGCGCGCTTCTTGGACGCGTAGAAGCTCATCGGGTTGGCTGAATATATTACCGTCCTGTGCCGCAACATAGCCCGCGCCTTCCTGCGCCGGTAGGCTGTTTCCCCGCACACTCTCCCCGCCATCCGTGGTATGCTACGCGCAGTACAGCCACACAACGGAGCACGCCAATGCCAGTTGCCGATACCCTGCTGCGGGTGCGAGGTGCCTGCCCGCACGATTGCCCCGATACCTGCGCCACCATTACCGAGGTGCGCGCTGGCCGCGCCATAAACTTCTACGCCGAGCGCGAACATCCAATCACCCAGGGCTGGCTTTGCGCCAAGGTGCGCCCCTACCTCGAACGTGTCTATGCACCTGACCGGTTGCTGTACCCGCTGCGACGCGTAGGTGCCAAGGGTAGCGGCTGCTGGGAGCGCATCAGCTGGCAGGCAGCGATTGACGAAATCACCCAGCGCTGGCAGGCAATCATTGCCGACTATAGCGCGGCGGCGATTCTGCCATATTCGTATAGCGGCACGCTCGGGCTACTGCAACTTGGCATTTGCAATGCGCGCTTGTGGAACCGCATGGGTGCGAGCGGGCTTGAACGTGCGATCTGCGGCAACGCCGCCGAGCTGGCGGTCGAGGCCACGCTTGGCGCGCGCCAATCGCCCGACCCCGCCGACGTGCTGCATAGCCAGCTTGTGCTGATCTGGGGCCATAACCCGGCCAGCACTGGCCCGCATTTCATGCCGCTGCTGCGCCAGGCCCAGAAGCGTGGCGCCTATGTGGTGGTGATCGACCCGCGCCGCACGCTCACTGCCCGCAGCGCGAACGAGCATATTCAGCCGCGCCCGGCCACCGATGGCGCGCTTGCACTCGGGCTGATGCAGGTGATCTTCGCCGAAAACCTGCACGCCCAAGCCTGGCTCGAAGCCCACAGCCTGGGCTGGCGCGAGCTGCGCGCGCGTGCCGCCGCATACCCGCCCGAGCGCGTCGCCGATATCACTGGCGTGCCTGCCGAAACAATTGTGGCACTGGCGCGGCGCTATGCAATGACGCACCCGGCGCTGCTTAAAACTGCCGATGGCGTCCAGCGCCACGGCAATGGCGGGCAAACCTTCCGCGCGCTGTGCTGCTTGCCCGCAGTGGTGGGCCAGTATGGTGTGCTGGGCGGAGGGCTGAGCTATAGCGCCAGCGGCTATGTACGCTGGGATGCCGAAGCCGTGGGTCATGCCAGCGCATGCCCACCAACGCCGCGTATAATCAATATGAATCGCCTGGGCGCAGCGCTGACGGGCGAAGCCGCCGATCCGCCCATCCAGTCGCTGTACGTATTTGCCGCCAACCCTGTCACGTCTTCGCCCAACGCCGGGCTGATTGTGCAAGGGCTAGCGCGCGAGGATTTATTCACCGTGGTGCACGAGCAGTTTATGACCGACACGGCGCGCTATGCTGACATTGTGCTGCCCGCCACCACGCAGCTCGAACATGTCGATCTCCATAAGCCGTATGGGCATCGCCACGTGCAGTACAACCAGCCTGCCATCGCGCCGCAAGGCGAAAGCAAAAGCAACTGGGATGTGATGCGCCTGCTGGCAGCGGGCCTGGGCTTCACCGAGCCATGGCTCCATGAAGCGCCAGAAGACGCGCTGCGTGGGGTGCTTGATGCCACACGCGCGCACAATCCGCTCCTCGCAGGGATAACGCTTGAACGACTTCAGGCCGAAGGTACGGTGCCGTATAGCTTCGCCGAAGACCAGCACATGCCGTTCGCGGGCGGTCGCTTCCCCACACCGTCGGGCAAGGTCGAGCTGCTGTGCGAAGCCATGCGCGAGCACGGTGTCGATCCGCTGCCCGATTTTATGCTGCCCACTGAGTTTACTCACACGAAGACGGCGACAGGCACGCCCCAACCGCTCGTTCTCATCTCGGCGGCTGCGCACCACTATGTGTCGAGTAGCTTCGCCAACCAGCCCAGCCTCATGGCGAAGGAAGGCACCCCATTCATCGAAATAAACCCGCGCGATGCTGCTGAACGTGGGATTGCCGCTGGCGCGACGGTGCTGGTAGAAAGCGCGCGTGGCGGCTGTGAGCTGCGCGCGGTGATTACCGACGACGTGCCGCCGGGCGTGGTTGTATCGCCCAAGGGGCCATGGGCCAGCCATGCGCCCGACCAGCGCAACGTGAACTGGACAACCCCTGATACCCTGGCCGACCTGGCCGGGCAGAGCACGTTCCATAGCAATCTGGTAGACATTCGTCCAAAACACTAATGTGATTGGGTTACGAAAGGATTTTAGGATGACAACGCCACTACGTATTACGGTGTGGAATGAGTTTCGCCACGAAAAAGATACAACCCACCCCGCCAGCACAATTTACCCCAATGGCATTCACGCCGCCATTACCGAGGGCCTGCGCGCAAATGCGGGCTTTACCGTGCAAACCGCCACGCTCGATGAGCCCGAGCATGGACTAGCCGAAGCAGTGTTGGCCGAAACCGATGTGTTGTTCTGGTGGGGGCATATGGCCCACGGTGCCGTGAGCGATGCGATTGTCGAGCGGGTGTATGCGCGCGTGCTCGATGGCATGGGGTTAGTTGTACTGCATTCGGGCCACTTCTCGAAGATCTTCAAGAAGCTGATGGGCACTTCCTGCGATCTGAAATGGCGTGAGGCCGACGACAACGAGCGCATCTGGGTGCTTGAGCCAGGCCACCCGATCGCTGCGGGCCTGGGCGAAACGATCGAGCTGGCAGAAGAAGAAATGTATGGTGAGCGCTTCGATATTCCCGCGCCCGAAACGCTGGTGTTCGTCAGCTGGTTTAAGGGCGGCGAAGTGTTTCGCAGCGGCTGCTGTTATACTCGTGGGCGCGGCAAAATCTTCTATTTCCGCCCCGGCCACGAAAGCTACCCCACCTACTACAACCCTGAGATTCGGCTCGTGCTTGCCAATGCCGCCCGCTGGGCTGCGCCAGTTGCAGGCCCCAAACCAGTATTTGGCAATGCCAAGCCAGTGCAGAAATAGGCCCTCTTGTGCTTCAGTCATAGCATAGAGAGCACTACTACCCCCGTTTGATACTTTCCTGCTCTGGCAGGTGCACGCTTGTTCCGAGCACCTGCCAGAAAAAGAAATTCGGAGGCAGCTGTGCTACCCCCGAACCTCGCCCACAGGAAGCAATGAACCGAATTTCGTATTAGTTAAATAACCGATACTGAAACAGCGCCAGAATGGCATAGAAGCCCTGGCTTGGCTTCATTTT
>JAFEAS010000128.1:25295-37293 GCA_018266315.1 Chloroflexi bacterium SZAS-1
TCAGGCTCTAGCCGAAAATCATTGCTCTTCAGCTGGAGGTCGCGCATGATCTCGGTGCGCATGACTTTGTAGCACGTCTCCATATCCGAGATCCAGCAGTTGAACAAAAAGTTGGTCAGGAACGTTAAACCCTTATTGCCTAGGGCATTCCAGAAATACATGCCCGTGTGCTGGCCGAGAAAGCGCGATCCGAACACTACGTTCACGCGGCCTTCAGCAATTGGGCGTACCAGCTCATAATAATCCTGGGGATCGTACTCCAGGTCAGCATCCTGAATGATAACAATATCGCCCGTTGCCCGCGCCAGACCACTGCGCACGGCCGCACCCTTCCCACGGTTTGTGGGGTGGCGCACGATGATCATGTTTGGATCCTGCGCTGCCGCGCGTTGCAACACCTCGAAGGTGTTATCGGAAGAATGATCATCGACGGCAATAATTTGCATGTCGAGCTTGATCGCGCGAACCTGCTCAAGAATAGCTGAGAGTGTTGCCGCTTCGTTGTAACACGGCATAATAACCGAAAGAACCATACAATCACCGCATAGCCAATAAGATAATCGGTACCGCAACAAGCGCAATGCTCACCAACATTCCTACCAGTAGTTTTACCTGTTCACTGCTGCGGCGAGCCGCCAGCTGATCGCGCACGGCCGGGGCGTAGGGGACGTTTGGCATTTCATCGAAGAGCATATGGCTTAGCGTGCCAGGCGAGTGCAGCAGCCCATTGATTACCGCCCGCACCAGCTGACCAGCCGTAACCAGCGGTGGTGCCCAGTAGGCAGTAGCAGCGTCTACGGGCACACCCGTAAGCGCGCAATACAGCTGCTCGTTCGTGGGGGTGGGTTGGAGTGTTATTGCCTTGTTGGTGTACTCGATCGTCATAGTGCGAATTCTCCTGTGTTACGATGAAGCTTGTATGTGACCAATGATAATCTGGGCAGGGCGGGGCAACCCTCCCACCCTATGTGCTATTAGCGATATGGCTTTACAAAGCGCTCAATCCGGTCGAGCGCAGCCTCGATTTTATCGAGCGATGACGCATAGCAGGCGCGCACAAAGCCCGCACCGCTCGGCCCAAACGCATCACCCGGGATGACCGCGACTTGCTGATCGTGGAGCAGCCGCTCGGCAAATTCCTCGCTGGTAAAGCCAAGGTGACTTACTTGCGGAAAGACATAAAATGCACCCTGCGCCTCGAAGGTTGGCAGCCCGATCTGATTCAAACCATCGACGATCACACGCCGTCGCCGATCGTACTCGGCCACCATCTGGCGTACATCGTTTTCGCCACTGCGCAGGGCTTCGAGGCCAGCATACTGCGCAATCGTGGGCGCGGACATAATTGCGTACTGATGAATTTTGCGGGTTGCAGCCGTAATATCGACCGGCGCGGCGAGCCATCCCAAGCGCCAGCCCGTCATAGCATATGCTTTAGAAAAACCGCCAAGCAATACCGTTCGGTTACGCATACCGGGCAGCGATGCGAAGCAGGTATGGGTTACTCCGTACACAAGCCGGTCGTAAATCTCATCCGAGAATACCAGTAGGTCATATTTCTCGGCCAGCGCGGCAATTTCAAGCAGGCGTTCGCGTGGCATCACCGCGCCGGTGGGGTTATTCGGGTAGCCAATCAGAATAGCGCGTGTGCGCGGCGTAATCTTTGCCTCGATTGCATCGCCAGTAACCTGAAAAGCCTGTTCAACCGAGGTAGGCACTGAAACCGGCACGCCGCCTGCGAAAACGACACTGGCCGGGTACGCTACAAAGCTTGGCTCTGGAATAATAACCTCATCGCCCGGGTTGATGGTCGCCAGCATTGCATTCTGCAAAGCTTCGCTCACGCCCACGGTAATGAGCAGCTCGGTTTCCGGATCGTATTGAATATCGTAGAGGGCGGCAATATGCTGTGAAAGTGCTTCGCGTAGCTCGATCAAGCCTGAATTCGATGTATACGCGGTGCGGCCATCATTCAGGGCCTGCACGCCCGCCGCACGAATGTGCGCGGGAGTGACGAAATCGGGCTCGCCAATGCCTAGCGAAATAACATCGGGCATCTGCGCCGCGATATCGAAAAACCGCCGAATTCCGGATGGTGGCACCAGCGCCACCCGCTCGGCAATGCGATCCTGGGTCATACAGCAGCTCCTTCTGGCTCGGCAGACCGGCCAATATGTTAATAAATTTTGACCACAGGCAGCATTACCATCTCGCGGGTGTATACTAGCATAGCCGATACCGCTCGGCTAGCTGCCTATAGGTGACTGTAGTACTATTTTGTTTTAGGCACTAGTACCCTACCGGTGCCTGCTTTTAAGCTATATTAGCCTATCAGCCGCAGCACGAGGCGTGTTAAGCTAGGGATTGGGTTGGCAAGAATGGTGAGCGCGCGTGCATAGCCCGGCACCAGCACCTCACCATGCGTGCGTCGTGCAATCGCACGCACAGTTGCGTCGGCCACCTGCGCGCTAGTGCATGCCGAAAGGCGGGTAATACGGGCGAATTTGGTGGGGTCGGCTTGCTGCTGAAAGCCAGTAGGAGCGACACCCGGGCAAATCAGCGCGCAGCGCACCCCGGTACCTGCAAGCTCAAGCATAAGGGTGCGCCCCAGCCCAACGAGCGCATGTTTTGTGGCATTGTAGAAGCCCATATTTTTGGTTGCGATCAGCCCTGCCTGCGAGGCCATCAGCACGATCTGGCCGCTGCGCCGCTGCAACATATCGGGCAGAAACGCCTGAATGCTGCGTACTGCGCCATAGAGGTTCACCTCAATCATTGCTTGCAGGTCGGTGAGCCGCGCCTGTGCCAGTGGATCGAGTACGCCAAAGCCCGCGTTTACCACTAGCGCATCGGTAGGGCCAAAGTGTGCTCGGGTGGTCGCGGCCAATTGCTGCACCGCTGCTGTGTCGGTCACGTCGGTGGGCACCGCCAGTGTGCGCGTTGCGCCTAGCTCGTGGGCAAGCGCGGCCAGACGTTCAGCCGAGCGCGCTGCCAATACCGCGCGTGCGCCTTGCTGCACGCAGCGCCGGGCGATCTGCTCGCCAAACCCGCTCGATGCGCCGGTGACGACGACCACTTTGTCGCGTAATTCCACATTTTGCTCCACAATATGGTGCCAGCAAACCTGCCCGGACTTATGATTCGGGCGTTTGGGTGCGTGGCTCCTGGTCAAGACCAATCCAGATCTGGTAGACCAGACTCTTATTGAGCTTCAGCTCGCGTGCTACCTGGCGCGCTGCTGCGCTGCCACTTTTGCCCAGGTCGCGCAGCTCGCGCAACCGTGCAGCAACTGCTGCCTCGCTTGGTAGCTGCTCTTCCAGCGGCAGGCGCAGCTCGGCATCACTGGGCGATTGCGCCTGAGGTTTGCGCACCGCCGCCCAGCGCCGCCCTTCAACCACAAGCGTGAAGTCGCCGCGCGGGCGATGTGCCGTGTAATAGGCTAACACCTGGCTGATACGTTGGCGGCGAAATTCTTCTTGTGGGCGCGTAAGCTCGCGCGCGGCAACCATTCGCCGATCGCCCAGAATTGCCAGCATATCGGCCAGCGCATCGTTCAGGCGGTGAGGCGCTTCGAAGCACACGAGCGTCTGCGGGAATTCGGCCAGGCTATTGAGTAGCGCACGCCGTTCGGCACCGCGGCGCGGCAAAAACCCCAGGTAAATAAACTGGTCGGTAGGAATGCCCGACGACACCAGCGCCGCGAGTGGCGCACTGGGGCCAGGAATAGGCACCACGGTGTAGCCCGCTGCGATGCACGCGCTCACCAGCTCAAAGCCGGGCGCCGACATCCCCGGTGTACCCGAATCGGCGACTAGCGCAACATCGCCCTGTACAAGTGCGGTCAGCAGCTCATCGACCTTCGCCAGCTTATTATGCTCGTGGTAGGAAATACAGGGCACCGTGATCTGATAGCGTGCCAGCAAACGCTGAGTAAGGCGTACATCTTCGGCTGCAATCAGGCCCACCTCGCGTAGCACGCGCAGTGCGCGCAGGGTAATATCTTCGAGGTTGCCGATTGGCGTGCTAACGAGGTAGAGCGTGCCCATGGGTTCCTAATGATGTAGACGCGCATACGTGTTTATGCAGGCGCAAGTCTACGAGTATCGCCGGACACTGTCAAGTACGGCGTCGATACTGTCCAAATGGTCAGTTTCGAAAGTATTTTCTTGACAAAGCCAAAATGCCAGTGCTATACTCAAACGCGGCAGAATATGGCATTGGTATGCGAAGTGAGTGGAATAGCGCATGACGCTAGAACATTGGGAACAAGGCGAGACGCGCGCGCAGATTTTGCAGCTACTACGGCGGCGCGGTCACCTCACCGCTACCGAATTGAGCGATGCGCTCGAGATTGGGGCCGTCGGCGTGCGCCAGTACCTGGCGCTGCTCGATCGCGATGGGCTGGTGCACACGGTTGGCGTGCGGCGTGGTATGGGGCGGCCTAGCCACCTGTATGGCCTGACCGAGCATGCCGAGGCGTTGTTTCCCAAGCGCTACGATCTGCTGGCGCTAGAGGCACTGGCATTTGTCAAAGCTCAGGGTGGCGCTGACGCACTTGACCAATTTTTCGCGGCACGCCGCTTGCAGTTTGCTAAACAGCTGGCACCGCGGCTTGCAGGGAAAGGCCGAGCCGAGCAAGTTTCTGAGCTAGCGGCGGCACTGACCGAACAAGGGTATATGTGCGAGTTTCAGCGCATGCCCGATGGTAGTTTTAGGCTTACCGAGCATAACTGCCCGGTCGATTGTGTGGCGCGCGATTATCCACAGGCATGTGAACACGAGCTGAAGCTGTATGAAGATATACTCGGCACACCACTCATACGCGAAGAACTGATTGCTGAGGGTGGCACTTGCTGCCGTTACCGGATCGCTGCTGAGTAATACGCCCCACGCCCGCACATTCATAACCGGCATTACTCCTGTTTGGATGGGAACTACGTGCGGATTGCCCGCATGTTCGATAATGATTTGATGCGAGGAGGCTTCCCATGGCTTTTACCCTACCCCCACTACCGTATGATTACAGCGCCCTTGAGCCGCATATCGACACGCAGACAATGCAGATTCACCACGACAAACACCACGCGGCGTATGTCACGAATGCGAATGCAGCGCTTGAAAGCCACGCCAATTTGCAAGGCTATAGCGCTGAGGAGCTGCTTAAGAACCTCAACGACGTGCCTGAGGCGATTCGCACCGCGGTGCGCAACAACGTGGGCGGACATGTCAACCACACAATGTTCTGGGAAATTATGGGGCCGAATGGCGGCGAGCCAAGTGGAGCGCTGGCCGATGCTATCAATAAGGCGTTCGGCAGCTTTGCCGATTTCAAAGCCAAAGTGAACGATGCGGGCGTCAAGCGCTTTGGGAGCGGCTGGTCGTGGCTGGTGCTAGATAAGGACGGCAAACTGCAGGTCATCAGCACCGCGAACCAGGATAGCCCCTTGATGGACGGCCATACGCCGATTCTTGGTGTCGATGTGTGGGAGCACGCCTATTACCTGAAGTACCAGAACTTGCGTGCCAAGTACCTGGAAGCTTGGTGGAATACGGTGAACTGGGCCGAAGTTGCCAAGCGCTTTGGTCACTAATCACGATTGATTGGCGCGGCTGGCTTGGTACAGCATAGCCGCTACACCAGAAAGACACGAAGGGTTTATGTAATCCTTCGTGTCTTTGTTGTATAAACTTGTGTGAACGGAATATGGCTATTGTTATTCGCCCGGCGGTTGCGAGCGACCAGCCCGCCATTACCGCGATTGTACGCGCAGCCCAGCTCAACCCACTCGGCATCGATTGGCCGCGCTTTCTGGTGGCCGAAGAGAGCGGCGGGCTGATTGGCATTGGGCAGGTAAAACCGCACCGTGACGGCAGCCGCGAGCTGGCCTCGATCGCAGTAGTGCCCGAATGGCAGGGCCTTAAAATCGGCACAATGATCGTACAGGCCCTGGTAACGCGCGAACCTGGCCCGCTGCACCTCATGTGTGCGAGTCGCACCGTGTCGTTTTACCAGCGCCTGGGCTTCCAACAGATTGAGCAGGCTGCAATGCCGCCATACTTTCGGCGGTTTGCGCGTATCGCCAGTGTCGTACACCCGTTTATCGGCAATGATATGCGCCTGGCGGTGATGCGGCGCGTGACCAAATGAGCCTGTAGTAACGCTTCGCGTACTCTGTTGCAGAAGTGTACTTTCAGCTCTGACGACCGACTAAGGACGACTGACCACATTGCATAAGTCGGCAGTCAGCCATTGCTCATCGCGCTGAACTAGCGCGCTATAGCTCCTCCCTGCGCCGCCTGCAATACGTTGCGCAGTAGCATCATATTCGTTACCGGCCCGGTGCCGCCTGGTACAGGAGTGATTGCACCCGCTACTTCTGCTGCACTGGCGAAATCAACATCGCCCACCATGGTGCCATCGTCACGCATGTTAATACCAAAGTCGATGACGATTGCGCCGGGCTTGAGCATGTCGCCGGTGATGAGCCTGGGCTTCCCAACGGCTGCAACCACAATATCGGCCTCGCGCACCACCGCAGCGAGATCGGGCGTGCGCGAATGGGCGATCGTCACGGTCGCGTGCTCGTGCAGGAGCAGCAGCGCCATTGGTTTACCCACAATATTGCTGCGCCCCACCACCACCGCACGCTTGCCCGCCAGCGGAATGGTATAGCGCCGCAGCAGCTCCATGCCGCCCGCCGGTGTGTTCGGCAGCAGGCTGGGCAAGCCCTGAGCCAGCAGCCCGGCGCTTGTGGGTGTCGCCCCGTCAACATCCTTGCGTGGGTCAATAAGTGCCACGGCG
Source organism: Chloroflexi bacterium SZAS-1 (assembly GCA_018266315.1). Classification (GTDB taxonomy): domain Bacteria; phylum Chloroflexota; class Chloroflexia; order Chloroflexales; family Roseiflexaceae; genus Kouleothrix. The sequence goes on from JAFEAS010000128.1 coordinate 32,098, forward strand.
CGATGCGCATTCAGGCCCGATGGGAGCGGTAGCTGGAGTAAGATACCATCGACCTCGCGATTGGCGCTCAACCCTTTAAGCACAGCTTCGAGTGTAGCCTGAGCTGTGCCAGCGGGCAACAGCTGGTGAATGAAGCGAATGCCAACCGCTTCGCAAGCCTTACTAATGCTACGCACATAGCTATCGGAGGCGGCATCACCAGACACTTGCACCACGGCCAGGGCCGGTGCATTGCGGTGCGTGGCAGTAAAATCGAGAATAGCGGCGCGTAACCCTTCGCGTAATTGCTTTGCCAGCACGCGCCCGTCGAGGATAGTCGCATTCATAATTGTTTTCCTATGCTGAGTGAGATGCTTCCCATAGTATTATACAATGACGAGTTTTAAGTGTGCACGTCGTGCCTGAAGATCACTGAAGGTTAATGGAGTAGAAATGCGAACGATCGACCTGCGCAGCGACACCGTAACGCTGCCTACGCCATCCATGCGCCGCGCAATTGCCGAAGCGCCACTTGGCGATGATGTCTATGGCGAAGACCCGACTATCAATCGGCTTGAGGCGTTGGCTGCCGAGCGAGTTGGCAAAGAAGCCGCATTGTTGGTAGTGAGCGGCACGATGGGTAATTTGTGCGCGCTGCTGGCCCATTGCGCGCGCGGCGATGAAGTGCTCGTTGGTGATCTATCGCATATTTACAACTACGAGGCGGGCGGCGCCTCGGTGCTGGGCGGAGTGGCATTTCATGTTGTGCCAACGCTGCCCAATGGCGAGCTGCCGCTTGATGAGCTTGCCGCCGCCGTGCGCCACGCCGACGACTCGCACGAGGCGTTAACGCGGCTGATCTGCCTGGAGAATACGCATAATCGCTGCGGCGGCGTGGCGCTGGCCCCCGAATACCTATGCGCGGTGCAGGCGTTTGCGCGCGAGCGTGGGCTGCGGGTGCATCTCGATGGTGCGCGCCTGTTTAACGCGGCGGTCGCGCAGGGAACCGATGCATGCAGCATTACCGCGCATGTCGATAGCGTGCAATTCTGCCTTTCCAAAGGGCTAGCTGCACCAGTCGGCTCGATTGTGGCGGGCGATGCAGCGTTTATCGCGCGGGCGCGGCGCATACGCAAGCTCGTGGGCGGCAGCATGCGCCAGGCGGGTATTATCGCGGCAGCTGGCATTGTCGCGCTCGAAGAAATGGTCGATCGGCTAGCCGAAGACCACGCGAATGCCCGTATGCTGGCTGAGGGTCTGGCGAGCTTCCCGCAGATCGCGATCGATCTGGATAGCGTGCAGACAGATATTGTCATATTCTCGCTACAGCCCGGCGCGGGCACCGCTACGGCGCTGGTGCAGGCGCTGGCCGCGCGCGGCGTGCTCGTTGGCGAAATGGGGCGTGGTGCAATTCGCGCGGTGACGCATTATGGCATTGACGCGAGCGATATTGAAGAAGCACTGGAAGCGGCGCGGGGTGCGCTGGCAGAACTAGGGGTAGCCCATGGCAACAATTGAAGCGTGGGCACCCACGCAGGCGGCTGATAATATTGGCGCACTTAGCGCACTGCTCATCGATAGCGTGATGCACGGCGCATCGATTGGCTTCTTGCCGCCGCTACACCACGACGAAGCCCAGCGTTATTGGGATGGTGTCATTGCCGACCTGCGCGCAGGCCGAACACAGCTGCTGGTTGCGCAGCGCGATGGGCTGGTGTTGGGCAGCGCACAGCTCGCCCTGGCCGAAAAGCCGAATGCGCGCCACCGTGCCGAAGTGCAGAAAGTAATGGTGCATTCAAGCGCGCGCCGCCAGGGGTTAGCCACGGCGCTAATACATGCCATCGATACGCTTGCCCGCGCACAGGGGCGTACTCTGCTCGTGCTCGATACTCGCCAAGGCGACCCTTCCGAGCAGCTGTACCAGCAATGTGGCTATACCCTGGCCGGCATTATTCCGGCTTACGCGCAAAATGGTGCAGGTGGCCACGATGCAACCGCAATCTACTATCGGTTGCTGCCTGCTATGCTATAATTGGTCAAGCTGTTGGGTGGTAGGAAGCGAGAAAGTGATGCCAATAGGCACAATAAACAACCGTGATATCCTCCTAGCTCCTTCGGTGTTGTCCGCCGATTTTGCGCACCTGGGCGACGATGCACGCGCCGCCGAGGCTGCCGGGGCCGACTGGTTACAGATCGATGTCATGGACGGGGTATTTGTTCCCAATATCAGTATTGGGCTGCCGGTGGTAGCCTCGCTGCGGCGCGTTGTAAGCGTACCGCTCGATTGCCACCTGATGATCGTCCAGCCCGAGCGCTACGTGGCCGATTTCGCCAAGGCCGGTGCAAACCATATTACGGTGCATGTTGAAGCCACCACCCACTTGCATCGTACAATTCAACAGATCAAACAGCTTGGCCTTACCGCCGGTGTTGCGCTCAACCCGGCCACGCCGCTCAACACACTCGATGAGATTCTGCCCTATGTTGATCTTGTCCTGATCATGAGCGTGAACCCTGGGTTTGGTGGGCAAGAATATATTCCCACCAGCACCAATAAAATTGCGCGCCTGCGCGAGCTGCTCGATTCACGCGGCCTCGGCAACATTGCTATTCAGGTCGATGGCGGCGTGAGCCAGAAAAATGTAGCCGAGGTTGCTGGCGCGGGGGCAACCAATATCGTCGCCGGTTCGGCGGTGTTCAACAGCCGCCAGACGCCTGCCGAAACGATCGCTGGCATGCAGGCCGCGCTACCGCAGCGCTAAAGGATCAGCATTGCAGATACGCTCGTTCGTGCCTGGCGCCGTAACGCTGGCCGTGACGCAACACGACCCCGATGGGCGCCTGACCGAACAGGTGCGGCGGGTGCTGCCCACTTTGCAAAGGCATTTTGCTCAGATCGTTGTTCAGGCAACCTATGCCAGCCCACCCGAAGCGCTCGACCTGCTACGTGCAGCAGGCGCGCAGGTGTATCAGGAACATACGGACGAGTTTAATGGCCTTGATCGGCTGGGCGGTACCCGCCGTGCTGCCATAGATCTGGCGCTACACACTGGCGCAGCGACGATTCTATTCTGCGATTTCGACCGGGCACTGCACTGGGCCGAGTATCATCCGGATGAGCTGGCGACCCTGGCGGCGCAGCTTACCGCGAGCGATTTTACGGTGCTGGGCCGCACGGCACGCGCATTTGCCAGCCACCCGCGTGTCCAGCGCGACACCGAGGGTATCATCAACCATGTCTTTGCGCGGGTAAGCGGTTATTCCTGGGATGTAACGGCGGCGGCACGGGGTTTGTCGCGTCGCGCTGCTGCGGCGCTGCTGGCTGGTTGCCCCGACCAGAGCATCGGCACCGATGTCGCCTGGCCGCTGTTTCTGCTGCGCGCGGGCAGCTTTACGCTGGCTTACCGCGAAACCGAGGGGTTGGAATTTGAAACCGCCGACCGCTTCGCCGACCAGATTACAGCGGCTGGTGGGCGCGCTGCCTGGATCGACCAGATCGATGCCAGCCCGGCCCAATGGGCATTGCGGCTTGAGCTTGCGCGCATCGAGGTCGCTGCGATTGAACCGTACATACCGCTTGCGTAATACGCAATGCAGGTGCTATGGATACTTGTTCGGACATAACTGAGAGGAACTCATGCCCAAAGAAGGAATCACGCCGCGCGCGCAAGATTATTCGCAATGGTATCTCGATATTGTTCGTAATGCCGACCTGGCCGATTACGCCGAGGTGGTGCGCGGCTGTATTGTGTTTAAGCCAACTGGCTATGCATTGTGGGAAGCGATGCAGCGCGGCCTCGATGACCGCATCAAGGCAACCGGCCATACCAATGCGTATTTCCCGCTGCTTATTCCCAAAAGCTTTATTATGAAAGAAGCCGAACACGTCGAAGGGTTCGCGCCTGAGCTTTTCGAGGTGACCCAGATTGGCACCGACAAGCTGGCCGAGCCGCTGGTGATTCGCCCAACTTCAGAAACGATTATCGGCTATTTCTATGCCAAATGGATCCGCAGCTACCGCGACTTGCCGCTCCTGATCAATCAGTGGGCCAACGTCATGCGGGCCGAAATGCGCACGCGGCCATTCCTGCGCACTGCCGAATTCCTCTGGCAAGAGGGCCATACCGTCCACGTTGACGAGGCCGACGCCGAGCGCGAGACACTGATGATCTTGCACGATGTGTATGCCGATTTCGTTGAGAAAGAAATGGCCGTGCCGGTGATTAAGGGCCTGAAAACCGAGAAGGAAAAATTCCCAGGGGCGTTGCGCTCGTACTGCATTGAGGCAATGATGCAGGATGGCCGCGCTCTGCAAGCTGCCACCTCGCACAACCTGGGCCAAAACTTCGCGCGCGCCTTCAATATAACCTACACCGACCAGACTAATAGCGTACAGACTGCCTGGACAACGAGCTGGGGCATCAGTACACGCCTGATTGGCGCGCTGATTATGAGCCACTCCGATGACGAAGGGTTGGTTGTACCGCCGCGGCTCGCACCTACGCAAGTAGTGATGGTGCCAATTTATAAAAACGATGCCGAGCGTAGCGCCGTCATGGGTGCGGTTGAGCGCATCACAGCGCCCTGGAAAGGCCGGTTGCGCTTCAAGATCGACGATCGCGACAACCTGACGCCTGGCTTCAAGTATAACGAATGGGAAATGAAAGGCGTGCCCGTGCGGGTTGAGGTTGGCCCGAAAGATGTTGAGAAAGGCAGCGTTGCGGTTGCACGGCGCGACATGCCCGGCAAAGCGGGGAAATCGTTTGTGCCCCAGGCTGGCCTCACCGAATATCTTGAAGAGCTACTTGCGACCATCCAGCAGAACCTCTACGACCGCGCGCTTCAGTTCCGCAACGACCATACCGCCGATGTGAGCAATTACGACGAGCTGAAGGCGCAGATCGAGCGCGGGTTCGCACGCGCCTACTGGGCTGGCACCACCGAAGACGAAAAGCGCATTCAGGATGAAACCCGTGCAACTATTCGCTGCATTCCGCTTGAGCAGCCTGAAGCTGGCGGCATCTGCGTGTACACGGGGAAGCCTGCAACTCAACTCGTAATCTTTGGCCGGTCGTATTGACATAGAGGCTTGTGCGTATCTTCGCAACTTCTTCGCTTCTCTGGTGGTTGTTTGGGCATAGCGCTAACAACCACCAGAGAGAAAAAGTATCATAACCATTCGCTCAACCACTGCAAGAGTACCCTTGTTTCTATAGA
>JAFEAS010000129.1:0-20798 GCA_018266315.1 Chloroflexi bacterium SZAS-1
CCCGAAGCGCGGCCTGTCGCGCTTACCGATGCCGATGTGGTAAAGCTACTCGCCGAAGCGCGCTAACGCCCGGGGAACTTCTGGTACTGAGGAGAAATGCATGCGCCGTGTGGTGATTACGGGATTGGGGGCGGTAACGCCGGTGGGCAACGACGCGCCCGCGACCTGGCAGGCATTGCTGCGTGGCACCAGCGGCATCGGTCTGATTACGCGCTTCGATCCTAGCGCCTTACCCATTCGCATCGCTGGCGAGGTGAAGAACTTTGTACTCGACCCCCAGATCGATGCGCGCGAGGCACGCCGCCAATCGCTCTACACTCGCTACGCGCTTAACGCGGTGGTAGAAGCAGTGCGCGCAGCCCGGCTCGATATGGCCCAGGAAAACCCCGAGCAGGTGGGGGTAATCTACGGCAGTGGCGCGGCTGGGCTCGACCTGATTTTCGATAACCACGACGTGATGCGCGAGCGCGGCCCGCGGCGCGTAGCTCCCACCATGATCGCGAACATGCTGGCCGATTCTGCTAGCGGTGCAATTGCAATTATGCTCGGCGCGCAAGGGCCGAATATGGCTGTCACGGCGGCATGCTCAACCGGCGGCCACAACATCGGCGAGGCCTTCGAAACCATCCGGCGCGGCGATGCCGAGGTGATGATCACAGGCAGCAGTGAAGCGCCAATTCACCCAACGATTATGGCCTCGTTCAGCACCATGCGCGGGCTGGCCGACGATAACGAGCACCCCGAGCACGCCTGCAAGCCCTTCGATACTCGGCGCAACGGCTTTGTGCTTTCGGAAGGGGCGGCGGCGCTCGTGCTCGAAAGCCTCGACCATGCGCTGGCGCGCGGCGCGCCGATTGTGGCCGAAATTGTGGGCTATGGCAACAGCGCCGATGCGCTCGATATGGTGGCCGCCGACGAAACCGGCGCGGGCGCGGCGCGCGCAATGAAGATGGCGCTGCGCAAATCGGGCCTGACACCCGAGGCGGTTGAGTATATCAATGCGCACGGCACCGGCACGCCCCTGAACGATGCGTCGGAAACACTGGCGATTAAGACGGTGTTCGGTGCGCACGCCTACCGCCTGGCGGTGAGCTCAACCAAATCGATGCTCGGGCATATGATGGGCGCAGCTGGCTCGGTGGAAGGGCTGATCTGCGCGCTCGCAATCCGCGAGGGCGCGCTGCCGCCAACGATTAATCTCGACCAGCCCGACCCGGCGTGCGACCTTGACTATGTGCCGCACACCGCGCGCATGGGGCCTATTCAGGTCGCGCTCTCAAATTCGATCGGGCTGGGTGGGCACAATTCGGCGCTCATCTTCCGGCGCTACACGCCCTGATCGCCTACAAACGCGACCGAATTTCCCACAGATCGGGGAAGAATGGGCGGAGCGTGGCAACCAGGTAGGCCGCACCCGGCGAGCCGCCCGTGCCCGGCTTGCCGCCGATCGTGCGCTCGACCATCTTCACGTGGCGGTAGCGCCATTCCATACAGCCCTCGTCGAGATCGACCAGGTGCTCGCACACCCCACGCACCGCCGCGTCGTTACGATACACATCAATCAATAGCGCTTGCACCTCAGCCGAGGCGGCGAGCGGCTGGGTGACATCGCGGGTAAGCTGCACCACAGGCACCGGGTAGCCGTTCAGCGCGAGAAAGGCGAGAAACGCATCCCAGAGCGTGGGCTGCTCGAAACGGCAGCGCAGGCGTTCGAGGCCAAATGTATCGGGCGGGTAGTGCTTGAACATATTCGCGCGCTTATAGCCCAGCATAAACTCAATTTCGCGGAACTGCACCGACTGAAAGCCGCTACCTGATTCGAGATACGCGCGGAAGGCATTGAACTCAAGCGGCGTCATAGTCTCAAGAATATCGACCTGGCCGACGATGGTTTTGAGGATGGTGCGCAGGCGCAGCAAGGTGTGGTTCGCGCGGGCGCGCTGATTTTGGCGCAGCAGTGTACACAGGTAATCGAACTCGTGCAGCATCTGCTTGAACCACAGCTCGTACACCTGGTGGATGACAATGAACAGCAGCTCGTCGTGCTCGGGCGCACCTTCGGTGGCGCTGCGTGGCGATTGCTGGCGCAGCAGCCCATCCAGGCGCAGGTAGGTCGAGTAGTTCAGGGCCTCGGACATCATTGTTCCTTTCGTTGAGTACGGCGCTGTATCAACGGGATATGGCGCTGGCGCATCATACCACAGCGGTGTGCATCAATGTGATGACACACCACCCTGTGCTGAAATGAAAGACAGCCATGCCAAACTACGATTACGACGCAATTATTGTTGGCGGCGGACACAACGGCCTGGCCTGCGCGGGCTACCTACAGCGCGCTGGGCTACGGGTGCTGGTGATCGAGCGCCGCCCAATTGTTGGCGGGGCGGTATGTACCGAAGAAACCATCCCCGGCTACAAGATCGATGTTGGCTCGTCGGCGCACATTATGATTCACCTCACGCCGATTGTGCGCGACCTGGAGCTAGAGCGCTACGGCCTTGAGTACCTCGACATGGATCCCTATGCCTTCTACCCGCTGCTCGATGGCTCGGGCGCGATCGGGCTGTACCGCGACCTCGACCGCACCTGTGCCTCAATTGCCAGCGTGGCCCCGCGCGATGCCGAAGCCTACCGCCGCTTCGTGAATTACTGGCGGCCACTGAACGAGGCAATTTTCGAAACCTTTATGAACCCGCCGAGTGTCACGCAGCTGTTTGGGCGCATGGCAGGCGCACAGGTGCGCGCGGGCGGGCTGGGCGGCACGCTCGAATCGGTGCGCAAGCTGGTTGCGCCCTACGGCCAGCTGATCAACGAAACCTTCGAGAGCGAGCCAATGCGCGCGTTTATGGCCTGGCTCGGCGCGCAATCCGGCCCGCCACCCGATGAGATTGCCTCGGGCGATCATTTCGGCTGGTATGCGATGATGCACCTGAGCGGCGCGAAACACCCCAAGGGCGGCAGCGGTATGCTCACCCAGGCAATGGCGCGCTCGCTTGAGGCTGCGGGCGGCACGGTGGTGCTGGGCGCGCCGGTGCGGCGCATTCTGGTGCAGGGCGGCAAGACAGAGGGCGTCGAAACTGAAGACGGTATGCGCTACACCGCGCCGCTGGTCATTTCGAATGCGCATGTCTGGACAACACTGCTCGATCTGGTGGGCGAGCCGCACCTCAGCCCGGAATTTGTGCAGCGTGTGCGCAATATCCGCGTGGGCAACGGCTTTGGTATGACGGTGCGCTGCGCCGCCGAAGAGCTGCCCGATTACCCGGGCGCGCCATCGGGCGGGCAGCCGCACGAAAGCCACCATGGGCTGCAAATGCTCTGCCCTTCGGTAAACTACCTGCGCGATGCCTTTGCCGACTACAGCCGTGGCATGCCCGCGCGCGACCCGGCAATCATCGCCATGACGTTCTCGGCAATCGACCCGGTGGTCGCGCCGCCCGGCAAGCACACCGTATTCATCTGGGCACAGTATTTCCCCTACGACCTGGCGGGCGGGCAGCAGTGGGACGATGTGCGCGAGCAGGTGGCCGACAGTATTCTCGAAGTGCTCTATCGCTACGCACCCAATATGCGCGGCAAAATCATCGACCGCTTCATCCAATCGCCGCTGGATATCGAGCGACGGCTGGGCTTGCCGCGCGGCAATGTGATGCATGTCGAAATGTCGTTCGACCAGATGTTTTTCTTCCGCCCGCTGCCCGAGCTAGCCTCGTACCGCACGCCGGTGCGCGGCCTGTACCTCACCGGGGCCAGCACCCACCCCGGCGGCGGTGTGTTTGGGGCCAGCGGCTATAACACCGCGCGCGTGGTGCTCGCCGATCGCCAGCGCAACCGCAAGCTCTGGGCCGGGGCCAGTGTGGCGGCGGCTGGCGCGGGGGCGTGGCTGGCACAGGCAACGCGCAAAAAATAAGCAGCCGCAGAGCACTTTTTGGCAGTCAGGTACATTCTAATACGCACAACGCACTACGCTCTATCGAGGGTAGTGCGTTGTGCGTCCCGGCCCATTAGCGGCGGATTGAATATCTCAGCAAAAGAATTTGCAATTATTTTGTAGGTATGAGAAACACCACATTTAGGATATACCTTTCATCATATACTGTATTTTTGCTACTGCATTCCAATCATGGTGCTTCGCATAAATACTTAACTTATTTCTTTCTTTGAGCCGTATCAATGCTTCATTCCAGTACGCGATTAAGGCCCTTCTTACGCCATCAAGTGTAAGAAACGTTTGCACATCTTCAAAGTTACCTTCAAAACGAACAGCAGCAGAACGAGGTAAAGCCGTTGCATAGCTATCAAGTGAAATAGTTCCGTTATGGATATCTATCCAGTGTAAAACGTTGCTAAAATCGAGGATAAGTTTATCCATAAGGATCATATGTACAGATTGCTCTCCACGTTTTTCTAATGTACTAAATGCAACTTCATGCTGCCCTATATTAATCGTAAAATACCTTCCGCCAGTGGTTTTTGGAAAGAGAACAAATGTCCATGCACCTTGAATATCAAGCCAGTGTAGTAATCCAGTGAATGAAAATAATTTAACAATATAATACAGAAACGCATCATCTTGAAATAGTCTATCAACTTTAGGTTTGCGAATAATATTTGATGGGTCAATTTCATTCATTTTAGCCGTTACATCTTGGATAGATACATGGAATAGCTCCTTCTGTGAAGGTATGCGTGTATCTAACTTACTTCTAAATGTATAATGCAACACATACTCAATTTCCCGCCAATGAGTTACTTGACGAAAATCAGCGAGCGACCAAGGGCCAAGACTCTTATAAGGCTCAGTCGTATTGATTTCTCTAATACGCTTTAACGGCGGATAATCAGTCCCTCCAATTTTTATACAGTCTGTGTTAGGTGATAATAAGACATACACATAGCCAAGATTCGCATCAAGGTTATTCATGGGATTATCTCTATTTTATGAGGCCGCCAATCGTTAAAATTGTGATTAATATCACATTAATGGTTTATGATAGAGAAGCGAGAATAAGTCCGCGCGCGACTACACCGTTGATTTCAGACCGTAGCTATATCCTTATGAGCGCAGTGCGCAGCCAACCTGCTCGGGGCCCTGGTTCACATGCTTGCGGAAGAAATTCGTGATTGTTGTGGCGTCGAATGTATCGAGCTTGATCAGCCATGTCCAGGCCGTCACCGCAATCGGCTTATCGAGCTTCTCGGTAGGGCGCGGAATCAGCAGCACACACGGGCTTTGCTGCTGTAGCTGGCGCGTGAGCGCCGTTAGTTTATCTACCGTGGCCTGGTCGAGATCCTGGCGGTAGTGAATGATCACGCCGCCATGTTCCAGATTATGAATGGTAATCTCATCGGCGAGCGGCTGGGTCGTGACGCCCCACGGCCCAATATTCCCCCCCGTGTGCCAGCCCGAAGTTGGTGGGTTTGAATTATAGGCCGGGTGTGCATCGGTAGCCCGGTTGATATGGGGATCAGCCGGTGCCGGCACCTGGTTTGCGAACTGCTGCTCGCCTGGCACGCTCACGGTATTGCGCGAGAGCGATAGCCCAACCGCAATCATCAGAATAATCAGTGCTGCCACGCCGCCAATAATCAGGGGCATATTCGACTTCGGGGCCTTGTTCCGCTGGGCCTGGCGCCCACTGGCGCGGCGCGCTGCTGATTGGGACATCGAGCGTTACTCCTTGGTGTAGATGACAATACGGCCCTGCCGACGAGCGTAGTGAGCCAAAGTACCCTTTGCTGCCGAAAACATTTCCAGCAGCATATGCCCTACAGTTATAGTGCGCTGCCAGCGTGGGCAATCGCTAACGCAACCTGCGCAGCAACGCGGGCATTCTGGCGCAACAGCGCGATATTTGTGCGCATGCTTTCGCCGTGCGTTTCTTCGGCCACCGCCGCCAGCAAGAAAGGCGTAACCGCCTGCCCACGCACGCCAGCCTCGGCAGCGCGAGCCAGCGCATGCTCAATCGCATCCTCGACTGCGCCGCGCGGTAGCGCCACCTCGGCGGGCGGCGGCACCACCAGCAGCATCCCACCGCCACCGCCATAAGTGCGGTGCGCGCGCCAGATCGCCGCTACCTGCTCGGGTGTATCGGCGCGGGCAGGCACCGGCAAGCCGCTATCTGCGCTATAAAACGCCGGGAAGGCGTTTGTCTGGTAGCCCAGCACCGGCACGCCCACCGTCTCAAGGTATTCCAGCGTGGCCGATAGATCGAGGATTGACTTGGCCCCGGCGCATACCACCAGCACCGGCGTGCGCGCTAGCTCGGTCAAATCGCCCGAAATATCCCAGCTTGTCTCGGCACCGCGATGCACGCCGCCAATACCGCCGGTGGCAAACACCTGCACCCCGCCAGCAGCAGCGAGCGCCATGGTTGCGGCCACCGTGGTTGCGCCATCGCGCGCCATCGCCACCGCATAAGCAATATCGCGGCGCGAAAGCTTGAGCACGCCCGCAGCCTGGGCAAAATGCTCAATCTGCGCTGCGCTCATGCCAAGCGTAGGCACGCCGCCAACCACGCCAATGGTTGCGGCCAGCGCACCCTGCGCGCGTACTTCTGTCTCCATCGCGCGCGCCAGATCAAGATTCTGTGGGAAGGGCAAACCGTGCGAAATGACTGTGCTCTCAAGCGCGACTACCGGCAGCCCGGTGGCAATAGCGGCGCGCACCGCTTCAGGAACTACTAGCATAATTCTATTGAACTTGGCCGCATAGCATGCGGTAGGGCGAATACGAATGCGGTATTGTACCGCGTCTTGGTAAGCTGTGCGCAAGCCGCAATTGCTGCCTATTGTAGAGCGTGCCCGCGCCGCCCAAAATGAGGAAATGAAGAGAGTTTCGCGCAAACATGCTGCTTGCGCCTACAAGTATCAGACTTTCATTAGAAACCTTGACAATAGCACACTCAAGTTCCTATAATATCTGTAGCTTGAAGCTAGCGCTCCCTGGAGACAAAGAAGGATACAATTGCAATGGAGTATCGCGATTACTATAAGATCTTAGGCGTTGAGCGCGCTGCCAGCGATGCCGACATTAAGAAGGCGTATCGCAAGCTGGCGCGCCAATATCACCCGGATATTAACCCCGGCAACACCGCTGCTGAAGCCAAATTTAAAGATATTAATGAAGCCTACGAGGTACTTTCCGATAAAGAGAAGCGCGAAAAGTACGATCGCTTTGGCAGCGACTGGCAGCGCTACCAGCCCGGCGCAGGCGGCATGCCCCCCAACTGGGGCGATGCCAGTGGCGGCAGCCCATTTGGCGGCGATTTTTCCGATTTCTTTGAAACGCTCTTTGGTGGCGGTGGCGCGGGTGGCCGCACCAGTAGTCGCACTGCCGGTGGGGCCAGCTTCCGCATGGATGGGCAGCCAGTTGAGCAAGAAGTTGAAATTTCGCTCGAAGAAGCATTTAGCGGCACACAGCGCACGTTGCAATTCAGCAGCCCCAACGGCGCGCCGCGCACCATAAACGTTAAAATACCCGCGGGGGTTGATACTGGCGCGCGCGTTCGTGTGGCGGGCGAAGGCGGGCCTGGCATTGGTGGCGGCAAGCGCGGCGACCTGTTCCTGATTGTGAAGGTAGAATCTAACGAGCGTTACACCCGCCACGGTGCCAATCTCGATACCAGCTTTCCCACCGATTTGTACACGCTGATGCTCGGCGGCACTGTGCGTGTGCCCATTCTAGGCGGCAAAACCGTTACCTTGAATGTACCAGCAGGCACCCAGAACGGCAAAAAATTCCGCATTGGCGGGCAAGGCATGCCCCATGTGCGCGCACCTGAAACGCGCGGCGACCTGTATGTAAAGCTTGAGGCGCAGCTACCGACGCACCTCTCGACTGCAGAGAAAGAGCTCTTCGAGCAGCTGCGTGCGCTGCGTGCGTAACCATGGAAAAGCGTTTTTACTCAATTAAAATTGCGGCGGCGCTGTGCGGCATGCACGAGCAAAGCTTGCGTATGTACGAGCGCCGTGGGCTGATTGCGCCGCAACGGAGCGTCGGGAATATCCGGCGCTTCAGCGATGACGATGTCGAGCAGATTCGCTTTATCAAGCGGCTGATCGACGACCTGGGCGTAAACCTGGCGGGTGTCGAGGTTATTTTGCATATGCGCCGCCAGATGGTCGAGCTTCAGCAGCAGATCGCTGCACTCCAAGAGCTTCCTCCCGGCGAATAAGGCGGGCATACTCGCGCCCGCCGATTCCCAATGCTGGGCATCCTAAAGCTGTGCTATACTGCGCTGCACCGTTGTTCAGGCCAAATGCAGGAGCTGCTTGCATGCATGTGTTCCCGCCCCGTCGCCGGATCTACCTGCTACGCCACGGCGAGGTGAGCTATATTGAGCAGGGCCGGGCGGTGCCAACCACCGATGTCACGCTCAATGCCCAGGGCCACGCGCAAGCCGCCGCCGCTGCCCAGGCACTGGCCGGCATACCCTTCGACCGCGCAGTCACCAGCGGGATGCCGCGCACAATCCAAACCGCGCAGATTGTACTCAATGGCCGCAACCTGCCAATCGAAGCGGTGCCGGAGCTGCACGAAATTCAGGGCGGCACGATTATGCACCTCAGCAAGGCCGAGCTGCTCGATACTTTCGTCGATGCGATTACGCGCCCCTTGCAACCAGAAGATACCTTCTTGCTGGGTGAAACATTTGGCGAATTTCGTGCCCGGATCGTGCCTGCCTGGCGCGCGCTACTGGACGAACCGCATTGGCACACGATGTTGCTGGTATTACACGGTGCCGTCAATCGGGTGATTATGGCCGATGTGCTGGGTGCCGAACTCAGCGCGCTGGGGCATTTCGAGCAAGACGCTGGCTGCATCAATGTGCTCGATGTCAACCCTGCGGGCTATGGCATCATCCGGCTGTGCAACTACACACCCTCTAACCCGCTCAAAACTGGGATGGAACTGACCGCAATGGAGCAGTATTTCCTCGCATTCCCGCAGGCGACGGCATCGGAAGATGAGCAGCCTGCCAGCTGATAGAGGAGTCCAACGATGGATTTTACCCCTTCGGCCCACGCAACAGCCATTGCTGAGCGCACACGCGCCTTTATTGATACCGAGGTTATTCCGCTTGAAGGGCAGGTATCGGGCGAAGATGGCATTTCAGCCGAGCAATTAGCCGCGCTGCGCGCCAAAGCCCGCGCCGCTGGTATCTATGCCCCACAACTTCCCGCCGCGCTTGGTGGGCTGGGGCTTGATTTGCTCGAATGCTGCCCGGTGTTCGAGGCAGCCGGGCGCAGCCTGTTCGGCCCGCTGGTGCTCAATTGCGCTGCACCTGACGAGGGCAACATGCATGTGCTGCACCTAGTGGCGACGCCCGAGCAGCATGCCCGCTACCTTCAGCCACTCGCCGAGGGCCAGGTTCGTTCGTGCTTCGCCATGACCGAGCCTGCGCCGGGCGCGGGTGCCGACCCAACGATGATCCGCACCTCCGCCGAACGACATGGCAGCGATTGGGTGATAAACGGCCATAAATGGTATGCCACCGGTGCCGATGGTGCCGCTTTTTTTATTGTGATGGCGCGCACCAACCCCGATGTGCCCGCCGCCGAAGGCTGCACGCTGTTTCTGGTGGATGCAGGTACACCCGGCATGCGCCTGGCCCGGCGCGTCGAGGGGCTGACGATTGCGTCGCCGGGCGGGCACTGCGAGCTTTTCTTTGAAGATTGCGTGGTGCCAGCCAGCCAGGTATTGGGTGAGGTGGGCCAGGGCTTCAAGCTGACGCAGCTGCGGCTTGGGCCTGCGCGCCTGACGCACTGTATGCGCTGGCTGGGGGTGGCGCAGCGCGCGCTCGATCTGGCAGCCGCCCGTGCGCTTGAGCGCGACGCCTTTGGGACGAAGCTGGCGCGCCACGAAGCGGTGCAGTGGATGCTGGCCGATTCCGATATCGAGCTGCACGCCGGGCGGCTCATGATTCAGCAGGCGGCCTGGTTGCTGGCGCAAGGCAACGAGGCGCGCCGCGAAACGGCAATCTGCAAAGTGTTTGTGTCCGAAGCGGTGAACCGGGTGATCGACCGGGCAGTGCAAATTTGCGGGTCGCTAGGTATTTCAGGCGATTTACCGCTAGCCGATTTCTACCGCGAGGCCCGCGCGTTTCGCATCTACGATGGCCCTTCCGAGGTGCATCGCATGGTGATTGCGCGCGGGCTGCTGCGCCAGCTGAGCGGCAAAAAGATATGAAAGCCTGATTGGGTATACGATTGCCAAAGGAGGCACGATGCTTCGCTACCAACTGCTTCATCCCGAGATTCTGGCTGTGCTGGGCAGCCTGGGCCATGGTGCGCAAATCCTGATCGCCGATGGCAACTACCCCTTCGCCACACGCTCCCACCCACAGGCGCGCCGGGTGTACCTCAACCTTGCGCCGGGCATCCTCAATGCTACTGATGTGCTGCGCGTGCTGGTCGATGCCATCCCAATCGAGGCGGCGCATGTGATGGTGCCCGACACGGGCGAGGAGCCAGCGATTTTCCGCGAATTCCGCGAGCTGATGCCCGAGCGCGAATTATATATCCTGCGGCGTTTCGAGTTCTATGCCGCCGCTTCTACGCCCGATGTTGGGCTGGTGATTGCCACCGGCGAGCGGCGCATCTATGCCAATATTTTGCTGACCATTGGCGTGGTGCCGCCGCAGGAGTAGCAGCGATTCTGCCAGAACCACGAACTGAGAACCAGCCATGCGGTAAGCCAGCACTATGCTACAAAACGGGCACGACGCACTACGAGCTATAGCTTGTCGTGCGTCGTGCGTAATCTTAGCAGCGAATATTGGGGCCTGCTAAACGCCCAGTTCGGCATAAATCGCACGCACCTGGGCATACACCCGCTCCCAGGTATACTCGCGCAGCACCTTGGCATGGCCTGCTGCGCCCAACCGCTGGCGCAACGCCGGGTCACCCAGCAGCCGCCCAATCGCGCCCGCAGTTGCATCGGCATCGCCGAACGGCACCAGCAAGCCATCCGCACCATCGCTGATTACATCGGGCACGCCGCCCGCGCGCGCACCAACCACTGGCAGACCGTAGCACCATGCTTCCAGGTAGACAATCCCAAAGGTGTCGGTGCGCGAGGGCATAGCGAACACCTGCGCCGCCGCCAGTGCGTCGCGCTTGGTGGAATCGGGCGCGTAGGGCAGCACGCACATGCGCGCTCTGATTGCATCAGGCAGCTGCGCCTGGAAGCGCGTGAACTGCTCAAGCGGCGCGCCAATTAACACCAGCGTGGCATCGCTGCCCTGCGCCCATAGGCGCTGCATAGCCTGCACCACCGGTATCGCGCCTTTGTCGTGCGCCAGCGCGCCGATGTAGAGCACCAGCGGCCCGCGAATGTCATACTCGGCACGGAAGCGCGCCGCGTCGCCGCCCAACACTTCCGCCGGGTTCACGCCCACGCCCACGCGCCGCAGTACTGCGCGCGGCACACCTCGCGCCGCCAGCGCATCGGCCTCAAGCCCGGTCATTGTAATCACACGGTCGCTGCGCTTGAGCAGATCGATCTGGTGGCGCATACTGTAATAGCGCAGCAGCGAGGTA
This sequence comes from Chloroflexi bacterium SZAS-1, assembly GCA_018266315.1. Classification (GTDB taxonomy): domain Bacteria; phylum Chloroflexota; class Chloroflexia; order Chloroflexales; family Roseiflexaceae; genus Kouleothrix. Next base: position 11,545 of record JAFEAS010000129.1, read on the forward strand.
TCGCCGGGCGCGCCGAGATGCACAAATGGCGTGCAGATAAACGGAATGCGGTGCTGGCGCGCAAACGCAAACGCAGGCATAATCGCAAAATCGAGCGTAATATTCGTCGTATGAATCAGGTCGAAGCGCTCGCGCGCCAGTGCAGCGGGTAACCCCGGCAGGCGCGGCGTAAGCGTAGCCATGCGGCGTAGGAGCGGCGTGCTGCCCGGCACCCGCGCCAGCTCCACCATGAGGCGGCGTAGGATGGGGTAGACAATCGGCGGGCCAGGCGCGCGGCGCAACGGCAAACGCACAATGTGCACGCCATGATGCACGTCCTCGGGCAGCGCAACCCGGCGTTTGCGCGCATCCCAGAAGAACTCGAGGTCGTGCGCATCGGTGGCGAGCACGGTCACGCGGTGGCCTTCGCCTACCAGCCGCTCGCCGATCTCGGCGAAGTAGCGCGCTGCACCCGAGGCGACCGGGTAATACAGCTGAACGACGTGGAGGATGTGCATGGTGTGGTTACTCAGCAGGCCTGGCTTACGTCCAATCTTCGATAGAAAGCCCCGGTACACGCGCAAATTCGCGCACGTTGTTCGTTACCAGGGTGAATGTATGGCGGAGCGCCTGTGCCGCCAGCAGTGTATCAATCGCACCAATCGGCTGACCCTGCGCTTCAAGCAAGGCGCGCACCCGACCATACACCAGCGCATCTTCGGCATCGAATGGGATGATTGACAATGGCAGGAGGAATTGCTCAAGCGCCTGTTGATTTTGCCCCGGCTGGCGGCTTTTTGCCACCCCATAATGCAGCTCGGCGACCGTGAGCGACGATACCCAAACCTCGGTGATGGCGCGACTGGTAAGCTGTGCTAACGCCTGAGGCGCGCGCTGCCGAATGATTTGCACACAAATGTTCGTATCGAGTAAGTACATTATTCGAATAGCTCAGCGCGCGCCTGCGCAGCGGGCTGCTGCCGTTCGGCCATGAAATCATCGGAGAACAGCGCCAGACTATCGAGGAGTGTCTGCCACGAATCGTGCTCGGGGATGAGCACGACCGCATTGCCAACCCGCTTAACATACACCTGCGTGCCACGAAAGCGGTACTCTTTCGGCAGGCGAACGGCCTGACTTTTGCCATTCTGGAAGATTTTTGCCGTATCCATCCCATTACCTTTCGTATATATTATAAGTATATACTATTTGGCAAAGGATGACAACTGGCCTAGCGTAGCGGCACTGGCGCGCTCTTCCCATTTATATGTTATGGAGCGCATCAGGATCAGAAAGCACATGATGTACTAATGACGCAGCCGCTGCAGCAGCCAATGGCTGATGTTTCCCATGTTTCGCTCCATCAGCCCAATCACAAATAGCCTTAATAAGGATCCATGGCCTTCGATCATAAAATGAGGCGGCCGATAGGCCAGTACCTTCCATTTCTCCGCCGATTGCTTCTGGAAAGCGCTGAAGTAATGTTGCTTTACGCTCGGCACTGTCAACGAGTTCTTCGCCAGAAATAATAGTTCCTTTGTGCAGGCGGCATAGTGGGCCATCAGGGCGTTCAAACCGCCAATCGTAGGTGTGCTCGAAGCGGTTAAAGAGTCCAGCATCACTAGCCAGCCTCTGACCGCGTTCGATAATCGTTGCGCCCGCACGGATTGGATTGTAAGGAATAATCTCTTTGGCTATCAGAACATCACCGATTTGCTGCTTTTGGCGGTTCATGCCGAATGCGACACCAACAGCAATTGTGGCCTTTGGTTTCCAAATATCTTGGGCGTGTTGTGTAGCAAGCATAGTGGCACCTAGTCCGACAGAACCCATTTGCGTTTTGGTAAGAACGGTATTATAGGTACCATATCGACCCAAATAATATGTTTCATTTCCGAAAGCGACCTGCAATATTCTATTTTGTTCTGGTAATGGTTGCAGAAGCCGACCAACGGCAAAAAATTCGTTCTCATTCACTGTTAATAACAATACAGGCATATTTCCAAACCAAGGTTTAGCTTCGGCCTGTGTGACACGCTGTAAAGGTGGAAGGCTTTGAATATACCAAGGTTGCTTGGTTACATCGTATTCTGGTAGGTCATCAGTCTTTGAAGCAGGTGCAAGCTCACTAGGAAGAGGTAGCTGGGTTTCTCCTCCTGCATCAGTAAGACGGCTGCCTTTTGACTGGCTACGCTTCAACGAGCGCATAAGGCGTTGTAGCTGCTCGTCGCGCTCATCCGGGTCAGTCAGATCAGCGATATCGCGCATAGCGATGCGCGGTGGCGGCGTACAAGCGCGTAGCATCACCGGCAGCAGCTTGCGCTGCACACCGCTTGGGTCGGCGGTGCTCGCCAATAATTCTTGAAAAGCGTTCCACTCGCTCTGCACCCACTCGGATGTTAACACAATCAGGGTGCTGCGGCTGCCCATCACCGCTTTTTCTACATTCATCACCTTCGGCACGCCAATCTCGAAATCACGCCAATCGACGATCGCGCGCAGGCCATTTTGCTGCTCGAGCAGGGGTAATAAGGTCTGCCGCACCCAGGCCTTATCAGCCGGGTGATAGCTAATGAACACATCGGCCAGATCGGAGGCATCGTTCTCTAATTGCGACGCTGCTACGGGGTTGGTGGGTTGAGCTTGGCCTGACGCTGTATGTATCTCGGATGTTTCTTCCTCGCCATCCTCAGCCAGGTGCTCAACGTGTACGCCATTGCGCAGCAGGTAGGCCTTAATCTTTCTGATCTGCTCCTGCGCATTATCGATTTCGAGCTGCATATAGGCGGGCGCATGGGCACCAAGCGTTTTCTGCTGATTGATCTGAATGCGCAGCCGCTTGCGCAGCGTATCGAGCAGATTGAGCTGGCCGCGAATCGACTCTTGATCTGGCATGGAGGTACCTTATAGCTGGAATTGCGAATTGCTTAGTATTATAACGTAGACCAAAGCGTTTTTCGTGCATGGATTTTTGACCAAAATGACCGACGACTGACCGCTGTCGACTCGTCAATCTTCCGTAGTCGGCGGTCGGTGTGGTTGGTCGCCGGGCGCGCTAGCGCGCTGAGGGGCGGCCATCGCGCCAGAGGCCGTAGCTGGCGATGCCATATTCGCGTGGCAAGCCCAGGTCAGCGGGGGTAGGTTCGGCCAGAATCAACGCTACACTCAGGCCACGCCGTTGCAAGGGTAGCAACTGCGCAATCAGCTCGGGGCCGCGCTGTCCGGTGATCACAATCACGGTGCTGCCCCAGCCCAGGTGCGCCGCCTGCTGATTGAGGAGTACTGGCAGCGCGCCATTCGTGGCTGGCTCAAGCCGCCCCAATGTGCCCATCACCTGCATCAGGTGGGCACGGCCCTGAGCTACTGGCACGCTTTGAGCCGTCGCATCGATCGCCGGATCGTGTCCGGTAGTACACAGACCAATCGGCTGGCGGCGGGCTTGCAGGTAGGCAGCGATCGCCGCCGCCGCGTTTAGCGCGCGCTCCATAGTGTCATAGGCGAAGCGTCCATCGTACTCTTCGCGCGCGAAGGCCAGACCGATCAAGCATTCGAGCGCAATCGCGGGCTGGTAGCGCCGCACCTGCGGCGCGCCCGCATGGGCGCTGGTCTTCCAATCGATACGCCGAACGCCATCAGCCGCCTGATAGGGCCGCACCCCCACCGGCCGCGCCGGATCGCTGAACAGGCGCTGGGTGGTTGCCAGTGTGCCATAGGGCAGGGCAGCAGGCAAACCCAGATCGGCCAGGCGCAGAATCGGTGGGTAAATCGTCAGGGAATCGTGTTCGGGCCGCCCCAACGTGCGCTCATCGAGGCCCAGCACATCGCCAGTATTCAGCGTGAGCGGGCCGAGCCGGTAGTAGCCGCGCCGCTGCCCAATGATAGTATACGAAAGCACATGCCGCTGGTTTGCGCCCAGCGAGACGACTTCGCGCACGGTTGAGGGCGTGCGCAAGGTAGGCGGAACATTCTCGGTAATCGTCACCCAGGGCAGTGGCAGCAGGCCCTTGTTCTGCACCGCAATCGTTACCTCGGTGCGCTCGCCGGGGAAAGCCGCTGTGGGCGCAGTACGCTGCCAACGGAGCTGCCGCGTGCCGCGCCGCAGCCAGAAGCGCGCCATCACTTGCAGCCCGACCATCACATACAGCAAATAAAAAAACAGCTCGTTGCGCAGTGCCGCCGCTACAACGAACAGCACCAGCATCAGCCAGAATAGATCATTCATTGCGCTTGGTAACCCCGGGCTATGCGCGTGCAATCAGGCACGCAGGCCAGTTTCCTGTACCTACGCGTTCTGCTCGCCCAGATCGAGCGTTGTTTCGGCGAGCACGCTATCCAGAATGCTCGCAGCCGTGCGCCCGCGCAGCGCACTCTCGGGGCGCAGCATCAGGCGGTGCTGCCACACCGGGCGCACCAGCGCCTTAATATCGTCGGGCAGCACGAACTCGCGCCCGGCCAGTGCGGCGTAGGCTTGCGCCGCCCGAAACAGCGCGAACGTGGCCCGTGGACTCACGCCCATCGCCAGATCGGGATGCACACGCGTAGCATTGGCAAGCCGAATCAGGTAATCGCGCAGCGAGGGCTGGACATGAATCTCCCAGATGCTGGTTTGCAGCTCGGGCAGCCGCCCGCCCGGCACCACCTGGCCGATCGTGCCAATCGGGTGTGCGCCCGCCAGCGCCTCGAGCATGCGCGCTTCTTCTTCGGGCGTAGGGTAGCCCAGCGACACCTCAAGCAAGAAGCGATCGAGCTGGGCTTCGGGCAGCGGGAACGTCCCTTCAAACTCCACCGGGTTCTGCGTCGCTAGCACGAGAAAAGGCTGGCTCAGCGTGCGCGTTTCACCATCAATCGTCACCTGGCCCTCGCCCATTGCTTCAAGCAGCGCGCTCTGCGTGCGCGGCGTGGCGCGGTTGATCTCATCGGCTAGCAAGATGTTGGCAAAAACCGGCCCCGGCTGAAAGATGAATGTGCCCTCGTTCTGGCGATAGATCGACACGCCCAGGACATCATTCGGCAGCAGATCAGGCGTGCATTGCAGCCGCCGAAAGCTCAGCCCCAGCGATACGGCTACCGCGCGCGCCAGCATAGTTTTGCCAACACCCGGCACATCTTCAAGCAACGCATGGCCGCCACAGAGTAGCGCTACCAGCAGCAGATCAACCGCCTGCGCCTTCCCCACAATCACCCGCGCAACATTTTCGCGCACTGCGGTCGCAAATGATTGAATCTCGGCAATTTGAGCGGGCACAGTCAACCTTTCTCGTTCGGGCAGGAGGCGGCACAGTCATAGTTCCACACGGTAAGCAGCCCAGCAATTATAGATGCCCGGCTAGCGCTTGACAAGCCCCGATAGGAAGAGTTCGCCTAGCATCACACATGCAGTACAATAAAGGGCACCGCACGAGCTATAAGATAAGGGAGAAGCTGCATGCATCCTATTCGTTGGGGTATTCTAGGCACCGGCAGCATTGCCGCCCAATTTGCGCGTGGCCTGGCCGAGCTGAACGACGCCAGCCTGGTCGCCGTCGGGTCGCGCACCGCCGATGCTGCGGCAGCCTTTGCGCAAACGTTTGGGGTTGCGCGCAGCCACGCCAGCTACGCCGCCCTCGCCAACGATCCTGATGTCGATGTGATCTACATTGCCACGCCACACAGCTTGCACAAGGAAAATACACTGCTCTGCCTCGAAGCGGGCAAGGCTGTATTGTGCGAGAAGCCATTCGCAATCAATGCGCAGGAAGCAGCGGAGATGATCGTAGCCGCGCGCTCACGCGGCCTGTTCCTGATGGAAGCGATGTGGACGCGCTTCTTGCCGCATATGGCGCGATTGCGCGAGCTGATCGCGGCGGGCACAATTGGCGAACTGCGCATGCTCCAGGCCGATTTCGGCTTTCGCGCGAGCTTCGACCCACAGAGCCGCCTGTTCGACCTGGCCTTAGGTGGTGGGGCGCTGCTGGATGTTGGTATTTACCCGGTATCGCTGGCTTCGATGCTGTTTGGCGCGCCCACACGCATCGCCAGTATGGCAAGCCTGGGCGAAACCAGCGTCGATGAGCAATCGGCGATGCTGTTTGGCTACGCCGATGGGCAGCTCGCGATTCTGTCGCAGGCTACCCGCACCAGCACGCCGCACGAGGCGCTGCTACTCGGTACGAGCGGGCGCATCCGCGTCCATAGCTCGTGGTGGCGCGCAACGACCATGACACTTTCGGTGGTTGGCAAGCCCGATGAGCTGATTGAGGTGCCTGCGCCGGGCAATGGCTACAATTATGAGGCCGCCGAGGTGGGCCGCTGCCTGCGTGCGGGCCTTACCGAAAGCTCGACAATGCCCCTCGACGAAACGCTGGCGATCATGCGCACGCTCGATGCGGTACGCGCGCAGTGGGGTTTGCGCTACCCCGGCGAGTAGGTGGACAGAAGGATGAAGGGCGAAGGACGAAGGATAAAGGTCTTGTTTGCCTTCGTCCAGATCACTCAATATCGGGCGGCGGCTCAGGCTCGCCCATCAAGTCGCCGCGCCAGCGTTCGAGCCATTCGAGCGCTTCGTGCAAGCGTGCCGGTGGCGTGCGCCGGTATGAGCTAATACCAAACTGACGGAACAAACCCAGATACACACCGCCATACTCGTTGCGGCGGGTACGCTCAGCCGCTGCCAGCGCCACGCGCCGCACCGCACGCGCCAGCAGCTCGGCCTGCGGATCGTCGGTGGCACCAGCGGGCGCGTAGGGATCAGGGCCAGGCGTATCGTGCAGACCACGCGCATTCAGCTGGCGCTCGATCAGCATCTGGTGGCGCGCAAGCGTAGCCATAGCTAGGGCAGCCACATACGCATGCTCGGCGGGCGATTGGTTCAGCCGCTCGGGCACAAATTCATCTTCGGGGCCGAAGCCCTGCGGGCGGTTGGCCTGCCACAGCACCGAGGCACTTTCGCGCTGAAATAGCTCTAGCTTGGCGCGCGCCGCGTCGTTGACTTTCGACGCATCCAGCCCCACCAGCCATAGCGGAACCAGATCGGCGCGCAAACACAGCGCTGGCACGCTGCGCCCATCCTCAAGCTCAACTGGTAGCACTTTCGCACCTGCTCCCAGCACCGCATGGGCGCGCACGCGGCGCTCTTGTGGCGTGCGCTCAAGTCCCATCAGCATACACAGCCCAATGATTGGCACATAGGTTTCGTTTGGGTCGAGCTCTTGCAGGGCAATAATGTCTTCGCCAAAGAAAGTCAGACTACTCTGGCGATATGCTGATTGTTTTGGCGGCATACACATCCTCTATATGGTAAGTGGCACTGGGCAAACGTCACAGGCTATAGGCGCCAAACTCGCGTCCAATTTCGGCTTCGCCCCTAAAGCCACCCGCATGCACTTCTTCAATTGCCTGTGCGGCGCTCATCGTATATTTCGGGCTGAAGTGTACCAGCACCAGCCGCTCGGCCCCGGCTTCGGCAGCAACCGCACCCGCCTGGCGTGGTGTTGTATGCCCGGCGAATGGTTCGGGCGTCGTTGCCTCATGAATGAGAATACTCGCGCCAGATGCTAGCGCCTGCACCCGTGGGCACGGCTCGGTATCGGCGGAATACACCAGCGCCCGACCGTTCAGCCGATCCTCGAAACGCAGCGCCAGGCATGGTCGGGGGTGCACCGTATCGGCCACGCGCAGGCGGTACGCTTCGCTGCCCAGCGGCACCTCGTGCCCACCTTCAACCACCACCCAATCGACGCCAACCTGGTATTTTTCAAGGCGAAACGCGCTAAACACACCCTGCAACAGCTCAAGCGTGGGGGCATTACCATAAATCGGCAAGCGCTGCTGATAGCCCGCCAAGGCCAGCTGAAAGATCAGCGCGGGCAGGCCATTGATATGATCGGTGTGCGAGTGGGTAACGAATATGCCGCGCAACGCCAGTGGATCGAGACCGGCACGCAGCAAGCGCTGAAAGGTGCTACCGCCCGCATCAATCAATAGCAGCCCATCCGGTGCTTCCCACACCATATGGGTGTTTTCGCGATCTTGATCGGGCACAGCCGTGCCAACACCGAGTAATGTCATGCGTAGCATGGTGCTTCCTCCTGCTCAGCTGCCTGCGCCCATCTTCAGTCTATTAGCGAGCAATTGTGCCAGGCAGTTTCGCCGCGCTGGTATCATAGCACACCCACTGCCCAAAGCGAACGCCGCGCGCAAACCCAACATACGAGCAGGCGCGATATGGTGTGCCATACCGCGCCTGCTCACCGTAAGCGAGTAGTGCTAATGCTTGCCTATTCAGAAGCCTGTAACGGCTCACTGCCCATTGGCAGATTCAGCACGTTTCCCAGCGTTGCCCCCGGCTGCTCGCCAGGCTTGCGCAGCGCATGCGCCAGCACCTCGTCAAGCGTATCGACCGGAATGAAGGTCATTTCCTCGAACACCGCGCGTGGCAGGTCTTCCAGCTCCACTTCGTTGCGGCGTGGCAGCAGTATGGTGCGAATACCCGAGCGATGCGCGCCCAGCGCCTTCTCCTTAATGCCGCCGATCGGCAGCACACGCCCACGCAGCGAAATCTCGCCAGTCATCGCCACATCGTCGCGCACCAGCCGCCCGGTTGCCGCCGAGGCCAGCGCCGTAGCCATGGTAATGCCCGCCGAAGGGCCATCCTTCGGCACGCCGCCCGCCGGTACGTGAATATGAATGGCATGCGTATCGAAGAAGCGTGGGTCGATACCCAGCGAGTTAGCCCGCGAGCGCACATAGGTCAGCGCCGCCTCGGCGCTCTCGCGCATTACCTCGCCCAGCTGCCCGGTGATCTTCAGCTCCTTGCCGCCCTCAACAATCGATGCCTCGATGAAGATAATATCGCCACCCACCGGCGTCCACACCATACCAGTTGCAATACCCGGCTGGTCGATCCGCTCCTTCGCTTCGTTGAAGAAACGTGGGCGGCCCAGCGCCGTGCGAACAAACTCCTGATTCACAACCACCGTCGAGGGGCCGCTAACGACCGACTGCTGATCAGCTTCCGCCGTCAGTGATTGGTGGGCGGTGGTCGCCTCAGAGAGTTGCCGCGTCACTTTGCGCAGCACATTGCCGATCTGGCGCTCAAGGTTGCGCACACCCGCCTCACGGGTGTAGTTGCCAATGATCTCACGCAGTGCGGCATCCTCAACCTGCACTTCCTCGGGCTGAAGGCCATTGGCGCGTACCTGCTTCGGCACCAGGTGCTGCTGTGCAATATGCACCTTCTCATCCTCAATGTAGCCGCTCAGCTCAATCACTTCCATACGGTCGCGCAGCGCGGGCGG
>JAFEAS010000129.1:20860-26792 GCA_018266315.1 Chloroflexi bacterium SZAS-1
AGCACTTCCAGCAGCGCCGATGCCGGGTCGCCGCGGAAATCGTTGCCGAGCTTATCCACCTCATCGAGCAGAATAACCGGATCGGCGGTGCCAGCCCGGCGCAGCTCTTGAATGAGCCGACCCGGTGCCGAGCCAATATAGGTGCGGCGGAACCCGCGCAATTCGGCCTCGTCGCGCACACCGCCCAGGCTCATGCGCACAAAGTTGCGGCCCAGCGCGCGGGCAATGCTCTGGCCCAGGCTGGTTTTGCCCACTCCGGGCGGCCCAACGAACGCCAGGATCGGTTCGCGCGAGCGGGTGTCGGTATCGCCGAGGACTTCGCGGCGCTGCTTCACCGCCAGGTATTCGAGAATGCGCTCCTTGATCTTCTCAAGACCATAGTGATCGGCATCCAGCACCTCACGCGCGTGTGCAATATTAATCGCCTCGCCGGTAATCTTGCCCCAGGGCAGCTCGGCCACCCACTCAAGGTAGGTGCGAATCATCTGGTACTCGGGCGATGAGTTATTGATCTGCTCAAGCCGCCGCAGCTCGCGATCGGCCTCTTTACGCGCTACTTCAGGCAGATTCGCGGCCAGCAGCTTCTCGCGCAGATCGTCGAGTCCGGCCGACTCGGCATCGTCTTCGCCCAGCTCCTTCTGAATCGCGCGCATCTGCTGGCGCAAATAGAACTCGCGCTGCTGCTTGGCCGAGCTATCTTGCACTTCCTGGCGCAGGCGGGCCTGTACCTCAAGCACAGCGTACTGCTTCTGATAGAAATCGCGCACCTTGCGCAGCCGCTCGGTTACATCAAAAGTTTCGAGCAGCTCCTGGCGCTCGGCAAAGGTGTAATCAGGCGAGTAGCCGGTATTATCGGCCAGGTGCCCGGCATCGTCGATGCTGCGCACGAAATTACGAATTTCGTTAGGCACCTCGCGCGCCACCAGCACCGCATCGATCGTGGCCTTTACCTCGGTCATCAGCTCGGCTAGCGCCGCCGTGCGCTCAAACTGATCGGGGCACTCGGTATAGCTGAAGCGCACATACGGCTCGCTCTGCACCTCTTCGGCCAGCACAGCGCGTATCAAACCACGCACCGCCATACCGCTCACCCCATTCGGCAGCGTACCAGCCTGCTCGATGCGGGCGATCGTGCCAATGCGATGCAGCTGCATATTCAGCGGCGCGTCGCTATCGGCGTCGGCGCGGCGGGCAGCCAGCAGCACCAAGCGATTGTCTTTCAGCGCGGCATCGGCTACCGGTGCTGTATCATCATCGAGCGGCAGGCTCACGACGGTATATGGAAACACTACCGCGCCATCGAGCACAATTAACGGTAGCGTTGGATGGTTTACAGTGGTGGTTGAAGTTTGTTCGCTCATAATCCCCTCTTCGCCATTCGACAGTATTGGCGCGGCGACCTGGGCGGCACCGGCGGCGTCGAATCTGGCTGCTAAAGCGGAATGTTCATTCCGTTGTGAGTATTATGAAACTCCGCCGGGGCTTTGTCAATAGAATTTAGACGCCCCGACGGAGTTCTAACGAAGCTCTAGCATATTGGGGAAGCCAGGAAAAAGTCGGCTATTTGGCCTGGATCGTTTTCGCCAAACCATCAATGAGCTGCTGCTGTTCATCGGCGCTCAGCACCGCATTAGGGTGCAGCACCGTGAAATACCGCGGCGGCATTTCGCCCCGCGATATCTGACGCTGAATCTGCTGATCAAGTGGGAAGCGCTCTTGCCGCGAAAGCGCCGTCTGCCAATCATCGAAATTAAGGTGGCGGCGTCCCGAGCTTACATCGCGGGTAATCAGCCACGAGCCAGGGGCAATGTACGAATACCAGGGCCATAACGTCTGGTTGCTGTGGCAATCGAAACAGGCGCGCTGCGCAAGCGCCTGGGTTTGCGGGCTATCCCAGTGGGGCTGCGATTGCGCGGGCGGGTTGGTATTCCAGAGCCAGGTAGGAACGAACTGCATCAGCACAAGCAGCCAGACCGCGCCAATCGCCAGGCGACGCGGCGTGAACCATTTTCGCATCGGGTTGCTCCTAATAGTAAAACGCATGCGGGCGAGCCACGATAGACCTTCGGGCAGATTTATGTATAGTGTAGCACAAAGCCGATTAGTATTTGGTGCGAGTTCCGCAGTGGGCGTTTTTCGCCTGCAGCAGCGTGGTACTTTTTATCTAGAGCTTTCGCTTCCCCGCGCAAATTCTTTATTTCCTTGGTGATGTTTTTGCGCTCCGCGCAAAAACATCACCAAGCATAAAGAAAAAATACCTTGCTGCCGCGGGCAAATAAACCGCTGAGCGATAGCAGTTCGGCAGCAAGCCGGCTTGTTGCTGAGGGCTATGCTTGAACGATAGTGACCGACCAGGCCAAGAGCAGCTGCGCAGCATAATAGAGCGGCAAACCCCATAGCTTGTTAACAATGCTCTTCGTCACAAACTGTTCGCGCGCCACCGCCACATCCGACGCAGCAAACCCCACCGCGCCAACTGCCAGCGCCCACACCCCGGTACGATACGCGCTGGCACAGGCCATGCTTGCCATAATTGCGATAACGCCGATATACGCGGACACTGGCAGACGGTAAAAGCCCGATAAATGCGGCCAGAGCCAGCGCACGATCAGCACCAGCGGGATGCTGAAGCCGAGCGCAATCAGCAGAAAGACGCCCAAGGGCGGCCCAATCAGCCAGAAGACGGTGGTATACGCCACATGCGCAAGCAAGAATGCGACCAGCCCACCAAGAAACATCCATTGAGTATGTGAGAGCAGCAGGGCATCGCCGACCCAGCTGAGCAGCAGGGCGACCACAATCAACCTGCCATACGGTGTGCTGGCAGCCCCCAGCAGCAGCGCAAACGCCACAAAGGCCGAACTGGCACCCAGCTTCAGCAGCACTTTTGCAAAAGTGGCGTGGCGATATTCGGCCAGCAGCAGGCCGCAAACGCATAGGAGGCAGCACAGCGCTGCAAACATCGGTAAGCCGAACATGGCAAAGCTCCGTCCATTATTTCATGCGCTTAGGCTTTCGTTTGTGGTGTCAACTAGCTAATTCCCAGCTGGCATCACCCATAAAACTCAATCAGCGCCGCAGCCACCGCCTGCACAATTGCCTCAAGGTAGCGCTGGCCGCGCTCGGCATCGGCCTGGTCGGGGCTATCGGTATAGCCATTCATACGCTGCCAGGCTCCGTGCTGCTCGGCACGGTAGGGCGCGTTGAAATTGCGCGTGTCGGTGTCGGGCGGGTTGTCGCGGTGCGGGCGCGGCTCGCGTACCAGATCGGGCCGCAGCGCGAGCACCAGCGAGCTTTCAAAGGCCCCGGCATGGCCGGGCAGCCCGGCATGCTTGTGCGCCCCTTCCGCCACCAGCGCGTCCCAGGCGATCGTCCAGTAGGCTGCCGCCGCCAGCTGCGCATCGTGCTTAAACGCCATGTCGCGCACCGCCAGCTGAATTAGCTCGTTATTACCGCCATGGCCGTTCAGAATGAATATGCGCCGGAAGCCGGACGTAATCAGCGATTCGCACAGATCGCAGAGCACGCGGTAGTAGGTTTCGGTGCCCAGCGAGAGCGTGCCGCCGAAGGGCAGGTGATGCTGCGAGCTGCCGAACGGCAGCGTCGGCGCTACCAGCACAGGAATCTGATCGCTGGCAAGCTCGGCGGCGGCGCGCGCCACATATTCGGCGGTGAAGCGATCGGTGCCAACCGGCAAATGCGGGCCGTGCTGCTCGGTCGCGCCAACTGGCAGCACCACTAGCGCCTGCGGGGCAAATGCGCGTAGCTCGGCGCGGGTATTTTCCTCAAACAGCAGCGTCATAGTGTTCCTCATGGTTCTCGCACAAGTGCGATGACGAATGGCAAAGCAATGCCTTTTCAGGCGTCATACTCATAGGACTTACGCAGGTGCGTTGTTCGACAGCGCAATGGGCGGCTTTTGCCTGCGGCAGCGCGGTGTTTCCGCGCTCCGCACGGAAACACCGCACACAACGGAAATGAAGCGTACCGCTCTGCCGAAGACTCAATTCGCCAACTACGTAACTCCTAACTAAATTCGGTGAAAGACTCATGGATACGATACATTATGCACTACAACGCCAAGAACGTAGTTCGTAATGCGTCGTATCGTACCGAATTAGTATCACTCATCCGACGCACCATATTTCATCGTGGTTCTGTATCGCTGGGGTAAACATCCCTACGTGCGTGGGCGGGCCAGTGGCGACCAGCCAAGCAGGCGGCGGGCCTTTCGCATCAGCATATGCTGCTCGGCATAATCGCCCGTGATGGTAAACGCCTGAAAGCTGTTGCGATACTCCAGCGCGGCCAGGATGGCGCGAGCAACATCGGTGGCATGCGTGGCAAATACTGGCTGGTGCTTCTGCGCAAATACCTGCCACTCGTCTTCGGGTAAGGGCAGGTACAGGCGCAGTGCATTGACACTCATCCCCCAGGCGCGGGTAGCATTACGGCACACGTCCTCGCCCAGGCGCTTCGTTAGGCCGTACAGACCAGTCGCGTCGGGCGGCAAATCTTCGCTCTGCAATCGGCGATCGTCCAGGTTGTGCTCGTATACCGACATACTACTGGTGTAGACGGCGTGACGAATGCCATTGCGCTGCGCGGCATCGAGCGCCAGGTACACGCCCTTGACATTGACATCGAAGTTACTGGTGATACCCAAATTCGTTTCGTAGATTTTATGCCCCATCGCCATATACAGCAGCGCGTCGCAGCCCGCGGCAGCCGCCATCAGTGCGTCGAGATCGCCAACATCGCCAGCGATATAACCCCAGCGCGCATCGGCGGGCGGCTGCCGATCGAACACGCGCAAGCTGTGCTGCTGCGCAACTATGGGCAGCACCAGGCCACCCACTAGGCCCGCGCCACCAACAACCAGGATGTTCATCGTAGCCTCACTTCATCGTTCAATGCAGCACTACGCCTGGCGCTGGTCGCGCACGGGGGCGACTGACGCGCGGGCATAGAGATCGGCCCATTCGGGGGTACCATCGTCGGCATGCACCTCCATGGTCACGCCGCGCTCCTGGGCGGGTTGGTTCCCGGCCCAGAAATCATCCCAGCACTGCGGGCGCATCTGGGTATAGTGCATTACGCGCCCGCCCGGCCACACCACCGACATGATCATGCGCGGGGCGGGATGCTCGTAGGGCGGCTGCATGCGAAAACGATCGAGCGCCTGCTCGTCGATTTCAATTCCCAGACCAGGTGCCTCGGGCACGCGCACGCCGCCGCCCTGAATGTGCAGCGGCGCGGCCAGCAGATCGTCGGCATAGTTGTTTAGGCAGTTTACGCTCGGCCACTGGGCAAACGGCAGCACTGCGCCCAGGTGCGCCGACAGCGCGGTGGTGAGGCCGGTACCTACCAGCTGCAGCCAGAACGGCTTCTCAAACGCGGCGGCTAGCGCGCCCTGCCGCAACACACTCGATACGCCGCCGCTCACCACAAAGCCATCGCACACACTCTCGCGCACGACCGTAGGGAAGGGTGGCTCGCCGAAATGCAGCGCCAGCGGGCGGGTAGTTTTGCGCCGCAGCTCGCGCTGGCCTTCAACATCGCGCTGCATAATCGGCGACTCGTAGATCGCAATGCGTGGCTGCTTGTCGAGCTCGGCGAGCACTGGCGCGGCATTGCCAGCATTCAGCAGCATATTATTCCAGTCGAGATCGAGCCGGAAATATTCTGGCGTCACCGCGCTAATTGCCGCAACCTGCTCATAAATATCCCACCAGGGGCGTGCCTTAATCTTATACGAGGTATAGCCCTGCGCCAGCGCTTCCTGGGCCTCGGCGGCATTCGCTGAGGGCGGCATGTCGATATTCCACCACGAAATCGGGCACCAATCGCGCACTTTGGGCAAGTTGAACAAGCGGTACACAGGCACGCCCAGCGCCTTGCCCACCAGATCGTACAATGCCATCTGCAAGCC
>JAFEAS010000129.1:26915-38909 GCA_018266315.1 Chloroflexi bacterium SZAS-1
GCATTCCATTGCTGGCAGCGCGGGGTAAAGGGCACATCCACGACGATACGCTCAACATCGCGGATGCGTAGTGATGCAGTCATAGTGGCTCCTTCGGCTGTGGTGCGCCAGCTCTGGCGCGCGTGCCATCTTACCGGATGTGGGCGTGGGCGGCAACTACACACTATCTATGCTATTAGGGCTTTCGCTTACTCAGGCAAATTCTTCTCTTTCTTGGTGTTTTTTTGCGCTCCGCGCAAAAAAACACCAAGAAAGAGAAAAAGTACCGTGCTACCGCAGGCACATACACAAGGAAGCGAAAGTCCTAACTATATTATGGGTATTGGCTACCAGGCCACATACTACCACCACGCGGCTTCTTGTCACCTGAACCCGACCATGCTATACTTGCCGCTCAGCAAACACCAGCCAGTTCGGGGGTCTTCATGAAGCTGCGCCATAGCGCCCGCACCGACGTTGGTAAAACCCGCGATCATAATGAAGATAGCTATGGGGTTGGCAGCGCCGAGCTGGCCGAACAACTTGGCGAACTGCTTGTGGTGTGCGATGGTATGGGCGGCCACGCGGCGGGCGAAGTTGCCAGCAAAATCGGCACCGATACGATTTTGGCAGTGTACTATGGCGATTCAGCCGACGACCGGCAGATCGCACTAGTGCAGGCCTTCGAGCAGGCGAACAGTGCGATTTTCGCACGCGGGCAAGGCAGCATGGGCACCACCGGCGTGGCTGCGCTGCTGCACCACGATGCGCTGCTGGTGGCGAATGTTGGCGATAGCCGCGCCTATTTGATTCGTGATGGCGAGATTCGCCAGGTATCGCGCGATCACTCGTTCGTGAGCGACCAAGTTGCGGCTGGGCTGATTACGCCCGAGCAGGCGCGCTTCTCACCTCATCGGAATGTCATCACTCGCGCGCTGGGCTACCAGCCCGAAGTCACGGTTGATATATTCCGGCTACCGCTGCAGCTCAACGATATGATTGTGCTTTCGTCGGATGGATTGCACGGTCTGATAAGCGACAGCGAAATTCTGCAGATCGTTACCACTCAGCCGCCCGAGCAGGCCACCCAGGCGCTGATTGAGCTCGCCAATAGCCGTGGCGGCACCGATAATATCACCGTGGTACTTGCCCAGGTCGATGCGCTTGAGTGGTACGGGGCCACGCCTGCACTTGGCAGCGATGCGCCTGATGACGAGCCTGAGGAGCTACACGAGCGCACCACGGTTGAACTGCCAGTAACCGGCCAGTTTGCCGCAGATGCGGCCCCAGAGGTGCCTATCGCGCCGGACAGCAGCGCCACGCCGCCTGCCGCACCCGCCCCGCCTATGCCGCCCGAGCCACGCTTGAACTGGCGTGGGCTGGCGCTGGCGCTCGGGCTGCTCGTGGTTCTCATCGCAATTATTCTATTCGCCGCGCCCACTCTGCTGGCACCTGGCACCAGCCCAACCAGCCCCCCCGCCACAACGACTACCGCAGTTACGACCCCGGCACCCACCACGCCTGGCAGCACGGCTGCGCCTGGCGCAGCCCCAACTGTCGCCCCAGCGCCAGGCACTGCACTACCAACTGGCGCCACCTCTAAATCGAGCTATTAGCGCTTATTTGAGGCAAAATCACCAGCGCGTGCGGTAGGCGGTGATCGTGGTTTCGCACACTTCTGCCACATGCAGTAGGAGGCGCTCCCGCCCCTGACAGCCAAATTCTGCCGCACTACGCTGCTAGCGCGCTGCGGAACGTGGTACAATACAAGCTCGCAAATCTGTTCGTACAGCAGGAACGACCATGCCAATTCGCGTGCTCGATACCACGGTTGCCGCCCAGATCGCCGCCGGTGAAGTGGTTGAACGGCCAGCTTCGGTCGCCAAAGAGCTGATTGAAAATGCGCTTGATGCCGGTGCTACCCGCATCGGCGTTGAGGTGCGCGGCGGTGGCTTGCACGAGCTGAAGATCCAAGATAACGGCTGCGGCATCCCTGCCGATGAAGTTGAACTCGCCTTCGAGCGGCATGCCACCTCAAAGCTGCGCACCGCCGACGACCTGTGGAATATTGCGACGCTCGGGTTTCGCGGCGAGGCATTACCCTCGATTGCGTCAATCGCTCAGGTGATTTGCGTCACGCGCGCCGCGAATGAGGCGCTTGGCACCGAGCTGCGCATTGCGGGCGGCGAGCTTCAAGCGCGCACGGCACGCGGCTGCTCACCAGGAACTACTTTCAGTATTCGCAACCTGTTCTACAATGCGCCGGTGCGCCGCGAGTTCCTACGCTCCGAAGCGACCGAGGCCAGCGCGATTACGGCGGTGGTTACGCAGTATGCGCTAGCCTACCCTGAAGTGCGCTTCACGCTGCTGTTAGATGGCCGCCTAGCTGTGCAAACCACCGGGCGTGGCGATCTGCGCGAGGCACTGATCGACCTGTATGGCATCGATGTTGCACGCCAGCTGCTCGCTGTCGATGCGACAATCGGTGAGGATCGCGATGCCATCAGCGTGCGCGGGCTGGTATCGCCACCGGGGCTGACGCGCAGCTCGCGCGGCTATATTCACCTGTTCGTCAATCGCCGCGCCATCCAGGCGCGCGGCCAGATCGCCCTGGTGCTCGAAGAAGCCTATCACACATTGATGATGAAGGGCCGTCACCCGGTCGCCGCGCTCGATATTCGCGTGCATCCGTCGGTTGTCGATGTGAACGTGCACCCGACCAAGAGCGAGGTGAAATTTCGCGATAGCGCGCGTGTGATGAGTGTGATTGGCCGGGCCGTGCGCGAGGCGCTGATTGCGGGCGGCGGGGTGCATCCCTGGGCCGAACCAGCCACGCCCTTGTCGGGCGATGTGGCGCAGCGCCGCTTCGAGCTGCGCCGCCTGGGCGACCGCTGGGAGCGCGAGGTTGGCGGGCCGGGCGCGAGTGTAGCACATTGGGATGGCGCACTGCGCAGCCCACCGCCCGCCGATGCACCTATGGATATCGACGACGTAGCACTGCTCGGTATGAGCCAGTGGCTGCCGCCGCCTAGCGCCAATGATACGTTCCCCCCCGCCGCTGCCCAACCTTCGCGGCTGCCGCCATTGCGCGTGGTTGGGCAGGTGAGCCAGACGTATATCATCGCTGAGGCGCCCGATGGCATGTACCTGATCGACCAGCACGCCGCCCACGAGCGGGTGACCTACGAGCGGCTGATGCTTCAGCGCGGCGCTACTGCCTTCGACCAGCAGAACCTGCTGATTCCACAGACGATCGAGCTGCCAGCGGCAGCCCAGGCGCTGCTGCTGAGTAACGCTGATGCGCTGGCGGAATGGGGCTTCCTGCTGGAGGATTTCGGTCGGCACGTGAAAATTCGCGCCGTACCGACCGGGCTACGCGAAAGCACGCTGAATGGCGCACTGCTAGAGGTGGCCGACCATTTGCAGGGTCGGGGCGGCAGCACCCCCGACGATTGGCGCGAGGCCATGCTCACCACCTTGGCCTGCCACAGCTCGATCCGCGCCGGGCAAACGCTCTCACCCGATGAAATGCGCCAGCTGCTAGTACAGCTAGAACAATGCCAGGCTCCACGCACCTGCCCGCACGGTCGCCCAACGATGATCTTGCTGAGCACCAGCCAGCTCGAACGCCAATTTGGGCGGATTAAGTAAGCGCCTGCACAGCGCGCAGCTCGGGGCCGACCCACGCGCCCACGCCATACCAGCGCAGCAATGCGCTAGGCTGGCTCACCCCACAGGACGCTGGCAATCTGCGCCGAGAGCGTGATTGTCTGCGCAGCGGTACGGAGTGTCACGCCATAGGAAGGCGACTGGTCAGTAATCTCAAACACCGCCCCTGGTGTCAAGCCAGTATGCTGCAAATAGCGCATCAGCTCGGTATCTTCCTCGGCCTCCTCGACGATGCGGCGTAGCTGGAAGCGGCTGCCTGGTGCGGCCTGATCGAGCCGCAGATTGCCCGCATAACCTACGCCAGTGCCAGGGATCGGGTTGCCGTGCGGGCAGGTCGTCGATTGCTCGACGAGCCCGGCGATACGCTCTTCCATCAGCGGCGAAAGGTTATGTTCAAGCCGCACCGCCTCTTCGTGAATTTTGTGCCACGGCACACCCATCACATCCACAAGAAAACGCTCAAGCACGCGGTGGCGCTTAACCATCGCCTCGGCGAGCGCAAACCCCTCGTCGGTGAAGCGGATATCGCCCCGACCATCGCGCACAATATAGCCTTGGTCTTCCATACGCTGCACAATATTTGTCACTGTAGGTGCAGTGACATGCATCCACTCGGCTAGCCGCGCGCCAATCACACGCTCATTCCGCGCCGAAAGGTAATAGATCACTTCCAGATATTCACGCATCTTCTCCGTCGGGCCGGCCTGGCCCTGGCGGCGGCGCGCTGGTGTATGTTTCGCATGTTCAGGCATGCCCATCGCTCGCATACGTAACGCTCCGGGTTTCGACAGTATTTGGTTGACAAACTGTCGATATTAGCGTATATTAACCCGGCCGTTACGTCTATACAAAGATAATCTATTTGTGAATAAGAACATTTGTAGCGGTTGTGGAGCTATTATAGCCCAGCCAACCGGCGCACGCAAGGTTCGCGCGTGCGATGCTGAAGGAGCGATCTGATGCGCCAGGCTCTGTTCTTCTGCACCTGTCTGCTCGCCCTCGCCTTCACCGCAGTCCCTGCCTTTGCCGCGACGCCACCATTGCCCGAGCAAGTGCGCAACCTGGCACAACACGCCCAGGAGGGGATTGCCGCCGCCGATGCCAACAAGCCCGAGCTGGTGCGCGCCGAGTATGAGGAGCTGCACGCAATCTGGGGTGGCTTTGAAGATCAGGTGCGCGCCGCCGACCCCCAGGGCTATCTCGACCTTGAGGCCGCGCTCGACCAGATCAAGGGCACGGTGGCGGCCCAACCGCTCGACCTGGCCGCAGTGAAGGTGGCCTATGCCCAGTTCAACAACGCAGCGAATCAGGTCGCCGACCGGCTCGGTTCTACACCCACAGCGCCGGCTACTGGGCTTGGCGCGCAGGTACGTAACCTGACCTACCATGCAAACGAAGGTATTGCGGCCGCCGATGCCAACCGGCCCGAGCTGGCGCGCGCCGAGTATGAGGAGCTGCACGCGATCTGGGGTGGCTTTGAAGATCAGGTGCGCGCCGCCGACCCCCCGGGCTATCTCGACCTTGAGGCCGCGCTCGACCAGATCAAGGACACAGTGGCGGCCCAACCGCTTGACCTGGCCGCAGTGAAGGTGGCCTATACCCAGTTCAACAACGCAGCGAATCAGGTCGCCGACCGGCTCGGGGCCACGCCCGCAGCGGCACCGAGTGCGGCACTAATAGATGCTACCGATGTCACGCCAACCACCCTACTCGATACACTTGGCGAAGTTGAGGGCGCGCTGGCGCGAGGCGACACCACTGCAGCCCGCACCCAGCTTACGAGCTTCATTCGCGCCTGGCCAGCGGTTGAAGATGCGATCGCCACCCGCTCGGATACCGATTACAAGGCGATCGAAGCAAGCCTAGGCCAGGCCTCGGCAGCGCTACGTGCCGAGCCTGCCGACACAGCCGCCGCCACTGCTGCGCTCGGCACGCTGCGCAGCACCCTCACGCCCTATACCACTAGCAGCTCCTACACCGCAATCGACGCTGGGCTTATTATTTTGCGCGAAGGGCTTGAGGCGCTATTGGTGGTAGTCGCACTGCTCGCATTTCTGCGCAAATCGGGCAATAGCCACAAGCGCGGCTGGATCTGGGCAGGCGCCGGGATGGGCGTGCTCGCCAGCATTGGTGCCGCCTTGCTCCTACAGGCAATTTTCAACCAGATCAGCGCTGGGCGTAGCCGCGAGCTGCTCGAAGGCATTACCGGCCTGGTAGCGGCGGCGCTGCTCTTCTATGTTTCGTACTGGCTGCACAGTAAGGCCAGGCTGCACAGCTGGCAGAAGTATATTAGCCAGCAAACCACCCAGGCGCTGGCACGCGGCAGTATGATCGGGTTAGCGTTGCTCGCCTTCCTGGCAGTCTTCCGTGAAGGGGCCGAGACGGCGGTGTTCTACCTGGGGATGGCGCCCTCGATCAGCATGCGCGACCTGCTGATTGGCATTGGCAGCGGCAGCGCAATTCTCGTGGTGCTGGCGGTGCTGATGCTCGTCGCGGGCGTGAAGATACCGTTACGGCCATTTTTCCGCGTTGCCGGGCTGCTGGTGTACTACCTGGGCTTCAAGTTCGTAGGCACTGGCCTGCATGCGCTCCAGGTCGCCGATGCGCTGCCAACTTCGCCAATTGGCAGCGGCGCGCCCAACCCGGTATTGGAATTCTTCGGCATCTACCTCACCTGGCAAACATTGCTGCCCCAGCTGGCACTGCTGGTTGCTGCGGTAGTAGTATATCTCTACCTGCGCGCTCAGGATCAGCGCGCCCGTACCCTGGGCACAGCTGCCGCCACCTGACCAACGCGCTGCTCTAGCATACAACCCAACAAACACACCGGCCACGCTGCGTGCGTGGCCGGTGTGTTTGTACCATCGAAATGGTGGGGATTACCCCATACTACTGCTAATCGAGCTGAAGACCTGGCTGACCTTGCCACCGAGCAGCGTCAGGATACCAATAACAACAATAGCAATAAGAACCAGAATAAGCGCATACTCGACGAGGCCCTGGCCTTCTTCTTTCGCGAAGAAACTACGAATCACTGCAATCACCCCCTCTACGATACGATATGTATTGTGTTTCGCCAGTATAAAGTAGCCGCCGCTTACACTCAATAGTCTAATAGTCCTATCAGCTTTGGTACCCTTTTGAATAAAAATTCATTAGTACGGTAGGTGATTAGATGGTCTATAGCTCGCGCTTTCAGGTGATTTGCCTACAAAATCATACTAATTCTTCACTTTTTCGGCAATTTTTGCACGTAACACGAAAATCACCAAAGTACCCCTAACAAATAAATATAGTTACATCTATTACAATGAGTAAGATAAATTTACACCCGCATCATCATATGCGATTTGCAAAATAGCCGACGGTAAACTGCTATACACAGCGCTATTGGCGCAGTAGCAGCAAAAAGCCCGATACATACTGCGAGCGATAGGCGTTTACACGACCTATCGCTCGTTAAAGTAGCTTTACGCTGTGCACACCTATGGCAATGGCACAACTGCCGCAACTCGCGTGCCGCGCCCCACCGCGCTTTCGATACCGAACTCGCCGCGCAGAAGTGACTCAGCCTGCTGCCGAAGGGTTTCGATGCCCAAATTGCGCCGCCCACTGTTTTCGCCGAGCACCTCGTTCAGGTGGAAACCCGTGCCATCATCTTCAACCGACACATGGATGCTATTGCCATTCTGGTCGAGCAGCACGCGCGCCTGGCTGGCATTGGCATGCCGCGCGACGTTATTGAGCGCCTCCTGAATGAAGCGGAATAGCGCGACTTCATAATGATTCGGGAGGCGGGTGTCCATATTCTGCACCATCAGGTTAACTTCGAGCTTATTCTTTTCGCTGAACTGCTGGACATAGCGGCGCAGCGTTGGTACCAGACCAAGATCATCCAGAATCATCGGCCGCAGATCGAAGATGAAGCGACGGGTGTCTTGCAATGTTGTGTTGATTGCACTCTTGAGCGCGCTCAGCTCGCCGCGCGTCTGTTCAATATCGCGGTCGAGCAGGCGCTGGCAAATTTCGGCACGCAGCACCAGATTGCTCATCGATTGCGCCGGGCCATCGTGCATCTGGAGCGAAATACGCAGCCGCTCATTCTCCTGGGCCTGAATAATCGACGAAATACGATCGACGCCGTCATCGGCCGGGCGCGCGGCACCACCAATGTCGGCCCCGAGTAGCGGCTCTAGTGCGGTCACTATCTCGAAAAGTTGCGACTGGCGCGTCTTCAACAGCTGCTGGCGGAATTGCAGCTGCTCTAGCTGGCCGCGCATCATCAGCAGGCGCATCTGCACTTCCTGCGCGGATGTGTAGAAATTCTTGATATCGGCCTTGTTATACTTTTCGAGATTGACTTCGAGATCGCGCAAGCGATTGGCGACCGTCAGCTCGCGCTGCGCTAGCTTCTCGACTTCAGCATTGGTCTGGCGCAGCAGTGTTTCCATTTCGCTCAGCTCGCGCCGGGTTTTGTCGAGATCGGCACTGACGGTATGGTGGATTTCTTCGAGTTTTTGCTGGGTTTCGCTCGGTGCCACAGTAAAGCCCCCTTATGCGGTAAATGGCGAAGAGCATACGAATTATAGCATAGGATGGCCCAGCGCGAAGGGGCCAATTTGATCATACAGTGAGCAAAGTGTTAACAACGCTGCCAAACAGCCGATTGCGTGGCCGATCAGCACATGGTATAATCGCTAAAATGACGCCGACGGAGCATAGGCTGTAGCCCACTCCAGAGAGCCGCCGGTTGGTGCGAGGCGGTAGCGAGGCACACGCCGATCCACTCCTGAGTCGCCGGGGATGCACGGCCAGGCCGCGCCCAACCCGGCCCGGGTACGCCCGTTATCGCGTTTGCGCACACATTGCGCACGAGGCCGCGCACAGTGCGGTGAATGAAGGTGGTACCACGGGGGTTTACGGCTCTCGTCCTTCTCCTGGTTTTGGGCTTTAGATCTGAGTGTTGCGCTTGCATACGCCAGATGGTAAGCGAAAGCTGTGGAGACGGGTGAGGGCTTTTTGATTCGTAGAATGCGTAAAGGACGCGGCGCTGATGGCTTTCTGGCAACACATTGAACAAGCAGCGCTCGGGCCGATCTATGGGCTGCTGATGCGGCTACGCGGTCTGGTCTGGCGGGTGCAGCGCCCAATGCTGGTAGGCATCCGCACGCTGGTGGTGCGCGATGGCACGGTGCTGCTTATTCGCCACCGCGCTGGGCGCACGCCCTGGGCCCTACCAGGCGGCGGCGTTGAGCGCTTCGAGCGAATGGCCGAGGCCGCCAAGCGCGAGGCCGCTGAGGAAAGTGGCGTGCAGGTACAGATCGAGGCATTTTTAGGGTTGTACGAGCGCTTTGGTAGTGGCGTCAGCAATTATATCGGCGTGTTTGTCGCGTCGCCATTAAGCGAACCGCAGCCGCCGCGCTCGCTCGAAATCGCCGAGGCGCGCTTCTTCCCTTTCGAGCGAATACCAGCGCATACCGATGAAGGCAGCCGCCGACGCATCGCCGAATATGTGCGCGGCGAGCGCGGGCTGTATCGCGCATGGTAGGTAGCAGCTGAGTGATGGAGAACAGCATTCATGGCGGCGTATACTCCAATTCTGGCAACGCTTGGCTATGTTATGTCGAGCGATGGCACACAAGTATTGATGATTCACCGCAACACCCGGCCCGACGATTTACACTACGGTAAGTACAATGGCCTGGGCGGCAAGCTCGACAGTGATGAAGATGTGGTATCGGGCATGCGCCGCGAGATTCGCGAAGAGGCTGGGATTGAGGCCGAAGAGCTGGTGTTGCGCGGCACAATCAGCTGGCCGGGTTTCGGCAAGAATGAAGAAGACTGGTTCGCATTTATTTTTCGCATCGACCGTTGGAGCGGTACGCCGCTTGCGCGCAACCACGAGGGCACGCTTGAGTGGGTGCCGGTACGCCAGCTACACACCCTGAATATGTGGGATAGCGACCGCATGTGGCTCGATATGGTGTTCGAGCACGAAACAAAGGTTTTTTATGGCATTGCGCCGTATAAAAATGGCGAGCTGGTTTCCTGGAATTATGTGCTGATGTAGCTGATGGAATTGGCAGCGCGCAGTGCCGCAGGCGGCCGCAGCCACCGAGGTAGGTATGGATCCGCTGATCTGGGCAATTATTGGCGGGCTGGCCGTCATTGCGCTACTCGCAGCGCTGTATATCTTGAATCGAAGCTGGGGCAATTTCCCCCGCGACGCGCGCTACCAACCGCCAAGCGGTACGGCCGCCCCTGGCGCGAGTAGCCCGGCTCTGCCAGTGCCGCCCATGGTGGCTGAGCCTGACAGCGGGCTGGTGCCAATTCAGCACCCGCTGGTGCGGCGCTCGGCTGAGCGCGCGCTGGCGCGCGGTGGCCCACCTGCCCGCTATATTGTGCAGCAGGGGAATGATCTGTTCTTCGATTTTAGCCAGATCGCCGACCCGGCCAAGCGCCAGCAGGCCTATGAGCTGATGCAGCGCTTCAACAGCGGGGGCAATATTGATCTGCGGGCGACCATGACCCTGATCCGCGAGCTATTCGGAACCTAGCGATGTTCGGCTATACTGATAGCGATCTTGAGGAGGAAGTGCATGCTGGATATTAAGCTCTTGCGCGAGCAGACCGATATGGTCAAGGCGCAGCTTGGCCGCACCGGCATCGAGCCAGGCGCAATCGACGCGGTGCTGGCCTACGATGAGCAGCGCCGCACCCTATTAAAAGAAGTCGAAACCCTTAAAGCCACGCGCAATGCCGTCTCGAAAGAGATTGGCAAGATGAAGGATGCCGCCGAGCGCGACACGAAGATCGCCGAGATGCGCGGCGTCGGCGACCGCATCGCCGAGCTGGATCGGCAGGTGGCGCAGACGGAAGAGCAGCAGCGGCTTGCGCTGCAAGAGCTGCGCAACATCCCCCAGGCCGATGTGCCCGATGGCCCCGACGAAGAGCATAATGTCGTTATTGCAACCGAAGGCCAGCCCCGCCAGTTCGATTTTATGCCCAAACCACACTGGGAATTGGGCGAAGCGCTGAATATTATCGACTTTGAGCGCGGCGTGAAGCTCTCGGGATCGCGTTTTTATGTGCTGAAGGGCATGGGCGCGAAGCTCCAGCGCGCCTTGATTCAATGGCTGCTCGATCTGCACAGCCGCCAGGGCTACACCGAGGTGTACACGCCGTTCGTGGTGAAGGAAGAAACCGTGTGGGCTTCGGGCCAGCTGCCGAAGTTCCGCGATAACCTGTACCGCGATGTGGAAGACGACCTGTGGCTGGTACCAACTGCCGAAGTGCCGGTGACGAGCCTGCACCGCGACGAGATTCTCGAAGCCGCGCAGCTGCCATTGCACTATTGTGCCTACACGCCCTGCTTCCGCCGTGAGAAAATGAGCGCCGGGCGCGATGTGCGCGGCATCAAGCGCGGCCACCAGTTCGATAAGGTTGAGATGTACAAATTCGTCGCGCCCGACACCAGCTACGATGAGCTGGAAAAACTGCGCGCCGATGCCGAGGAAACCTGCCGCCTACTGAACATTCCGTTCCGCACCAAAATGCTGTGTACTGGCGACCTGGGCTTTGCCGCCACCAAAACCTACGATGTCGAGCTGTGGGCACCTGGCCAGAGCGAATGGCTCGAAGTTAGCTCGTGCTCGAATGTCGAGGCATTCCAGGCCCGCCGCGCGAATATCCGCTTCCGACCCGAGGCAGGCGCGCGCCCCGAATTCGTGCACACGCTGAATGGCTCGGGGCTGGGCATGCCGCGCACCATGATCGCGATTATGGAAAATTACCAGCAGGCCGATGGCAGCATCACCATCCCCGACGTACTCAAGCCATATATGGGCGGTATCGAGCGCATTGGGTAGAAGCAATCCGGCACGTGGCAAAGGAACATGGTTATTGCCTGTTCCTTTGCCGCTACAACCGGGCGGAGGCGCGCATGGGCGAGATCGACGAGCGGCTCGATCGCGGGGCAGCCATTTTCCGGCGCGCGGGCGACGATAGCGCGCTGCTCGGCGCAGCGCTGCTGGCATTTCAGGGCGCATTCGAACGCTGGCTCGATACCGCGCTGGCCGAACAATCCGAGCTGCCCGCGCCCGACCGCGCCGCGCTGGAGCAGCATAAGCTGAGCTGGCTGCGCCGCGCCGCACTTGCCGAACAGTATGGCATGCTGGCTGGCGAAGCGCGCACACAAGCCCTGGCCGCCGCACACACTCGTGTAGCACTGGCGCGCGGTGATGCCTGCGATTGGAGCGCCGCCGATGTGCAAACATTCGGGCGCTTGGTGGCGAATATCTGCGGGCGGCGCGAGCTATTACGCCAGATCGACCAGCGCGCCGAGCG
>JAFEAS010000129.1:38951-39427 GCA_018266315.1 Chloroflexi bacterium SZAS-1
TTCCTGGCGGTCTTCGCGAGCGTGCTGTGGGTAATCTACCAGCAGATCGATGGGCCGCGCCTACTGCGCTCGCTTGGCGCGCTGCCCGCGCCAACAGCGGCACCCATAGCCTTCGACGCCGACCCGACACCCACGCCGCCGGTACGCCGTGCCACTATTACCGGGTTGAACGGCGGCCCTGGCTGGCTGCACGTCACCGCTTCATTCGATAGCCCAACCCGCGCAATTCAGCTCGCCGATGGCATGCAAGTAACCCTGCGCGAACAGCAACAGGTCGATGCCAACAATATCCGCTGGCAACTGGTTGAGGCAGGCGGCTACGAAGGCTGGTGCCCTGAGGCCAACCTGGCAATGCCGCAGCGCTAGATAAATCGTCTAGCGCAGAAAGGAATGCGCATGCCCATCCGCACCGACGCGGACTATGCGCGCGAACAAGATGCGCGCGACCCACTGGCACATTTCCGCAACGCATTCGT
>JAFEAS010000129.1:39530-48181 GCA_018266315.1 Chloroflexi bacterium SZAS-1
CGGCTCATTCGCGGCTGGAATGAGGGCTGGTTCGATACCCCCGAGCGTATCGGCGCAAAAATTGCCAGATTAATCGGCGCGCAGCCCGATGAAGTAATTATTGCCGACTCAACCTCGGTGAATCTGTTTAAGCTGGTCGTGGCAGCGCTGCGCGCGCGCCCGGGCCGCAGCGGCATTATCACCGATACGCTCAACTTTCCTTCCGACCTATACATTCTCCAGGGCGCGATCGATGTACTAGGTAAGCAGCATACGCTCAATTGTATTTCCTCCCCCGACCACATCCACGGCCCCGCCGAGCAGATGACGGCCCAGCTGAGCGAGCAAACCGCGCTACTCACCCTCTCGCATACCGTGTTTAAGAGCGGCTATGTGTACGATATGGCAGCGCTGAACGCGGCAGCCCACGCGGCAGGTGCGCTCACGCTATGGGATCTGAGCCATTCGGTTGGCAGCGTGCCAGTTGAGCTGAATCGTGATGGTGCCGACCTGGCGATTGGCTGCTGCTACAAATATCTGAACGGCGGCCCGGGCGCGCCAGCGTTTTTATACATCCGCCACGAGCTGCAAGCGCAACTGCAAAACCCGATTTCTGGCTGGATGGGCCAGCAGAACCTGTTCAATTTCGGCCTGGAATATCAGCCCGCGCCGGGGCTGCGCCACTTCCTCACCGGCACACCGCCGCTGATTTCTATGGCATTAATTGAGCCGGGCGTTGATCTATTGCTTGAAGCCGGGCTCACTGCCCTGCGCACCAAGTCAATCCAGCAAACTGAGTACCTGGTTGGCCTGTACGATGCACTGCTGGCACCCGTCGGGTTTACGCTCAACTCCCCGCGCGACTACACCCAGCGCGGGTCGCATATTTCGCTAGGCCACGCCGAGGGACTGGGCATCGACATGGCGCTGATCAATGCCATGCACGTGCTGCCCGATTTCCGCGCGCCCGACAATATCCGGCTGGGCATTGCGCCGCTATACACAAGCTTTGAAGATATTCACACGGCGGTTGTACGCATGCGCACAATTGTCGATGAGCGCTTGTATGCGCAATATACCGGCCACGCGCCAACCGTAACGTAGCGCGCTTGCGCTGTGCAAGCCCCAGAAGCAGCAAGATTTCGTAGCATATATGCAAACTATGCCAAACTCTAGCCCGGCACCGCTCCGGGTGCGGCTGGCCCAGGCCAGCGACAGCGACGCTATCTTTACAATGGTGCAGAACATCTGGGGCGGGCGCGATTATGTGCCCAGGGTGTGGGGGCGCTGGCTAGCCGATACCAGCGGGCCGCTGCTGGTTGGAACCATCGATGAGCGACCGGTAGCGCTGGCGAAAATCTCAGCGCTCGGTGCTGGCGAAGACTGGTTTCATGGGCTACGGGTTGACCCGGCGCAGCGCGGCCACGGCTATGCTCGGGTGATGCTCGCACACTGCGTCGCGCTCGCCCAGCAGCGCGGCACGCGCACCCTGCGCTACCTCACCGATGAGCAAAATAAGCCTATGCACCACCTGGCCGATGCGCTTGGCTTCGAGCTACTGTATACCCCGGCCTGGCACACTGCGGCTGCCCGCTCTGGTGCATCACAGGCACAGGCACTACCAGCCAGCCAGCTCGGTCGGCTCCTCGCCGAGCTTGAACACTCGCCTTTACTTGCGCTTACCCGCGGGCTGTACGCCTACGAATGGCATAATCTTGAGCTGAACAGCGCACGCCTGCAAGCCCACCTGGTACATGGCGATGTGCGAGCATTACCGGGCGAACCGGCCTGGGCCATTGTCACGGCGCGCGAACGCACGGGCTGGGAGCTAGCGCATATCGAAGGGGCACCCGACGCAGTTGAGCGGCTATGCTACGATTTGCGCGGCCTGCCGGGGGCAATCAGCTCGCAGGCCACCCTGCTCACCCTGCTGCCACCCGCGGCCCCAACGCTTGGTGCGATGCAGACCGCAGGCTTTGGCCCCGCCGAAGACCCGATGCGGGTGTATGAGTTACGGTTTATGGAAAGGGGCGTGTAAAAGCAGGGTGGGCTTCCCAATCGTCATTACGTCAGGGATGCCCCTGAAACATACGCTGGCGCGGCAACGTACCATGGGTACAAAGGTCACATAGTAGCCAGAAAGCCCTTGCTCATGCTCGAAGAATTTCTTTCTCACCTCACCGTCAAAAAAGAACTCCGTATGTGGCTTCAAGAGCCATTTGTGCGCGATAGTGCGCTGCTTCTACTGATCGTATCGCTGATGGGTTGGTGGCTCGAGCCGACACCATATCCTTTCATCCCAGGGCTAGTTGCGGTGCTGATTCTCCTTGGCCATTGGCTTAACCCTTCAGAACCACCTTATGTTCGCTACATCCCGTCCATTGTCCATTCCTGGCGCTACCGCATCGGGATGATCGTTGGTGGAGGATTGATTATGGGAACAATTATGGTAGGCATCACATCGCTTATGCGAGATTTCGCTCCAGAAAGCACTATGGTCACCTATCTCATCGGCCTGCCAATCGGCGGGTGCCTCCTCGGCGCGCGCTACAGCTTTCGTAGGTAACCCGCCTAGCCCACCGCCGCCCCATCAGGGTAGGTACCAACCCAATCAATCGCACTGGCGTGCGGCCCTAAGCGCTCCATCAATTCCCCAACATGCTGCTGAATATGCCGAATTGAATACAGTTGCAGCTCAAATTTGGTGAACGGCAGCCAATCAAAGCCCGACGCGGCCTCGAACACCAGGGTTGGCACGTACTCATGCACCTGCCTCTGGCAGAACGCCAGATAATTCAGCAGCACAGATTTGGCCGGTGGCTCAGGTGGTGCAGTCCCCCCGGCATGTTCAAACCGATATTCTTCGTGATGCTCCGGCCAATAGGTGAACGTTTCGGTTGATTCTTGCAGGTAAAGATGCGTAAAAAAGAGCGCGTGATAAGCGACCTGCCAGAAGGGAATGCTATCGCCCACACGATCCCAGAGTGCTTCAGGGCAGGCCACCACTGCGCGCTTCAGCATTTCGAGCGCAGCCAGATATTGTGAGCTAATGACCCCACGAGCATCCATGCTATGCCTCCTTACATAGGAACGTTGGGCAGCCAGGATGAAGCGCGACAATGCGTGGACACTATTGCGGGGCTTATGGCGTAGAGGTATAGAATTCGCGCACTGCCGTATCGAAGTTGCGGCGCGAACCGAGCGCCGTGACGAGCCAGCCGGGTGTGGTGCAGGTATAGCCAAACCGATCGAAGAAGCGAAAAAACGCGAAGAAATCACCCAGCTCGGGCAGTACCGGCTTCCCAAGCACGCCGCCAAGCGTCAGCGCCGGGCGTGGCACCGGCACGATCGTAATCCGCCGACCAGTAATCGCCGCAATGCGCCGGTAGGCATCGCGATAGCTCAAGTCATCTGGCCCGCCAATCGGCACAATCTGGTTAAGCGCCGCCGGGTGATCGAGCGCCAGGACCGCCGCGCGCGCCACATCGTGGATTGCCACAAACGAGTGTTGGCCGCGCCCGCTGCCCATCGTCATCCCAATGCCAAACCGCTCGATTATCCGCTTGAACGGCGCAAAGCCATCGTCGAACGTTTCCTGAAACGACGATGGCCGGAGCAGAGTATATGGCACGCCGCTGGCTTGCAACACCTGCTCGGCGGCAAACTTATAGGCCAGCTGGGGCACAAAAGCCGCGC
Organism: Chloroflexi bacterium SZAS-1; assembly: GCA_018266315.1. Taxonomy (GTDB): domain Bacteria; phylum Chloroflexota; class Chloroflexia; order Chloroflexales; family Roseiflexaceae; genus Kouleothrix. The sequence goes on from JAFEAS010000129.1 coordinate 43,206, forward strand.
CTACATCGGCCTTCAGCGCCGAAACCAGCACAAAGCGCGGCACCCCGGCCTGGCGCGCCAGATCTACCAATTGTTGGGTCGCTGCCCCATCGATCTGACGCATAGGAGTAGCCCGACTGAGCGGATTACCCTGGGCCGTGGTAATGACAGCAGGCGCGCTACGCAAGGCACGCCGCAACGCGCGCGCGTCGCGCATATCACCTGCCTCAAGCGCAACTCCAAGCGTGCGCAAATGCCCAATATGCTTACCAGTGCGCACCAGAGCACGCACACTATGGCCGCGCGCTACCAGCTCGGTCGCGATTGCGCCGCCAAGTAAGCCAGTACCGCCAATCAATAGCACCTGCATAGCATCATTGCCACTATTACACGCGCACCAGGCGCTCGAGCATGCCGCGCTGGGCCGCCATCTCTAGCTGATCGTCAAGTGGAGCGAGCGTAGCTGCGACGCCATAGCGCCGGGCCAAGGCCAGGCCAATCAGATAATCGGCGAACTGCGGGTTTTTGGGCAGTAGCGAGCCATGCATATAGCAGCCGAAGGTATTGCGATATACCGCCCCCTCAGTGCCATCCTCACCATTATTGCCATGGCCAGCCAGCACGCGGCCAAGCGGCCGCACGCCCGCACCCAAATAGGTACGCCCGCTATGATTTTCGAACCCAACCAAGCGCGTGCCGGTGGGTAACGCCAGCTGAGCGCTCGCATCGATTTCGATCGCGATGTTCCCAATCAGCCGCGTGCCGCCGCCCACCGTATGGACATCGAGCGCGCCAATGCCGGGCAAACGCTCGCCGGTATGGGTTAAGAAATAATGCCCCAAAAGCTGGTAGCCGCCACAGATCGCCAGCAACACCAGGCCAGCATCAATCGCAGTGCGCAGCAGCGGCCCCTGGCGCTGCACAAAATCATCGGCAATCAGGGCCTGCCCACTATCTTGCCCGCCGCCGAAAAACGCCAGATCGACGCTGGCCCAATCGACATCCGCACCAGCGCCTACCGGCAGCAGCTCAAGCGCAATGCCGCGCCAAGCGCAGCGCTGGGTGAGCGACAGAATATTGCCGCGGTCGCCATAGATATTCATCTGGTCGGGGTAGAGATGCGCCAGGCGCACGCGATATGTCATAGCGATGCTCCCGCCTTCTACAAGGGCACAGCATTGTAGCACGAACCAGCTACCTCTGCCGTAGTACTCACGATCGAAAAGAAAAGATAAAACTGACAGATCACGTGCGTATGTAGTTATAGCACTGGATGGTAGAGTCAGGAGGATATGTTTATGAAACAGCCCTGGCGCTTGATTGGCCTTGCGGTAATCGCCTTCGCGTTGCTTATGCTTACGCTGCCCAGTACCAGCCACGCCGCCGCGCATGCCGTCACGATTCGCCAATTTGCGTTTTCGCCCACACCACTGGTTATTGCCGTTGGCGATACCGTGACATGGACGAACCAAGACGGCGTAGCGCACACAACCAATAGCATCACCGGCGGTTGGGCGTCGTCGCCACTGAGCACTGGCGATAGCTTTTCATTCACCTTCACCAGCGCAGGCTCGTTCAACTATATTTGTACCATCCACAACGGTATGCAAGGCACAATTATTGTGACTCAGCACGGAAATGTGTTTCTGCCATTTGCCCAAACCGGCAATGCCCGCTAAAGCGCAGCGCTGCTTTGCCGTAGCAGAAAACACAACGCAATGACGCTTTCACGCCATTGCGTTGTGCAAATCCATATGCTCTTTCAAATCGTGCGCTCAGCCCCGGCGGCGTACCAGCACGGGCACCGGCTCGTCCACTGGCAGGCGCTCATCGAGCCAATCGTACACACTTGGGTAATGCAGAGGCATTGCCAGGTCGTGTTTAAGCCGCTGGTTGCTCATACGCGCCGAGGCCGAAGCTATACCCACTACCGAGGCATCAAGCCCGGCCGCCAGTGCACTGGCTTTGGCAAACGGCTGGGGCGGCAATATACCAAGGCGCTGGCAGATTTCGGTATACAGCTCTGCCGCGCGCACTGGCTCATCGTCACACACATTATAGATCGCACCAGGCTGGCCAGCGTGCGCCAGGCGCTGCAATGCCGCCAGCAGATCAGAAATATGCATATATGAAAGGAAATTGCGACCATCGCCCAGCAGCGGGGCAGTGCCGCTTTGCACCGTATCAACCAGGTCGCGCCCCGGCCCATACACGGTGCCAACTCGCAAGAGTATCGCCGGAAATCGATACGTGCGCACCATCGCAACAATCGCCTGCTCGGCCTGGGTAAGCACCTGACCTAAAGGGAAACACGGCGCAGGTGGTGTATCTTCGCTCAACCAGCGCTCGCCCTGATCGCCGTACACTGCGGCGCTGCCGGTGAACAGATATGCGCGTACTGTGCGGGCGCGCGAGCAGGCAGCTATCAGGTTACGGTTGCCATCAACGAATAAGCGGTGGGCTGCATCCGGCTCTAATACCGAACATGATGTCAGGTTATATACGACTTCGGCGCCAGTGGCCACCCCCACCAGGCTATCGGGCTGCGTCAGGTCGCCCTGCCACACCGCCATACCAAGACCAGCCAGGCGCTGCACTACCTCATCCTCAGGATGACGCACTACTCCGCGCACGCTATGGCCCTGTGCCAATAACGCCTCAGCCAGCCGCGAGCCAACATAGCCTGCTGCGCCTGCGATCAGGTATCGATTCATAGGCCCACCTCATCTGTTCTAGGGCAGGAGCGGCTGGCCAAGGGTGTAGCCAGCGCATACACAACGAACCGCCGCGCGACGGGAGGTGCATGCTATTCCTGCATATACAATCTACTCCATCGGCGGCGGTGTGTGCGCAGTTGGAACCGCATGTTCAGGTACGGAGATGCCTGTATTCTATCATTACTCCCCGCGCTTGCCTAGACCCTCTGCAAAATGAGCGAAATTTACACCTACTATCCCAAATTTATCCCAACTTATCCCAACTTATCCCACAATATTTCCCCATGGGATGCCAAAAAGAACATGTGTTCTTATCAATCAGCTGTCAAGCTTTTTCGCGGCGCAGTGATAAGAATTTTTCGCGCAGCGATCGTGCTATATTAGGCAGAAGCATGGTAAGGCATGCCATACTCGCCGTGCAGCTATTTGACGCGCGGCATATTCGCCCGTACAATTGTTTCACTTTGCCCATTCAGCGCCCCACTGCGCTTTCAGGTACTATACACATGATCAAAATGCTGCACCTTGCCGATCTGCATATCGGCATGGAAAATTATGGGCGGATTGACCCGGCCACCGGTATGCACACCCGCCTGCTGGATTACCTGGCCCGGCTCGACGAAGCAATTGAAGCCGGGCTCAATGCCGGTGTTGATCTGGTATTGATCGCCGGCGACGTATATAAAAACCGCACGCCGAACCCAACCCACCAGCGCGAGTTTGCCCGCCGTATTCACCGGCTGCGTCAGGCAGGTCTGCCCGTTGTAATCCTGATCGGCAACCACGATGTATCACCAGCCGCCGGGCGGGCGCACTCGATCGAAATCTTCGATACACTGGCGATTGAAGGCGTGACCATTGCCGATCGCCCGAAGCTGCATGTTATTGAGACGCGCGCAGGCCCGTTACAGCTTATTACGCTGCCGTGGGTCACACGGCACAGCCTGCTAACGAAAGATGAACTACGCCTGGCGTCGTTGCTGGAAGTCGAAACCATGCTGCTGCAGCGCGTCGAAGCATTTCTGCGAACGACAGCCGAAGAGCTTGACCCGACAATACCTGCTGTGCTCACGGTTCACGGAACGATTGACGGCGCAACTGTTGGGGCCGAACGCCAGATCATGCTGGGCCGCGACCTGGTGCTTCCCAAGAGTTTTGTGGCCTTACCCGGCATCGATTATGTCGCACTCGGTCACATTCACAAGCATCAGGTGCTGGGCGAACACCCACCAATTGTGTATGCAGGAAGCATTGAGCGCATCGACTTTGGGGAAGAGCATGAAGATAAAGGCTGTGTCTTCGTCGAGCTTGAGCGGGGGGCAACCGCCTGGCACTTCCACAAGCTGGCGGCGCGCCCGTTTGTTACGCTCGATGTCGATGTCCGAAACAGCCCCGATCCGCAGGCGCGCGCGCTTACCGCGCTTGAAAAACACACTCTTCAAGAGGCCGTTGTGCGGCTACAGATCGCGGCATTGACAGAACAGGCCGGGCTGCTGCGCGTAGAAGAATTGCAGCAACAGCTCGAAGCAGCGGGCGCATTTCAGATAGCGGCGGTGACGATTGATATCGAACGGACGGCCCGTGGGCGGCTAGCCGCAAGCGAGGGCATTCTCGATGGCCTGACACCGCGCAAGGCACTTGAGCTGTACCTACGCGATAAAAAAACCTCTGAAGAGCGTATCGCCGCGCTACTCGCCGCTGCCGATGAGCTGTTTGCTGCCGAAGGTGATGGTATAAGCCTATAACATTCCCCCGGCAATACAGCGCGGCGGTGTTGAGCTACTCAACACCGCCGCGCCTTTGTATCGCTATGTACATAACGCCATGTGTGCTAGAGCATTAGCGTTTCTTTGCACCAGCAGCAAGCACCTGAACACGGCGCTCACGCCAGAGCATATTCCCACCAATACCCGCCAGGAAGATGCCAACCAGCGCATTGAGCGTCATTGTATACAATACCGGAATGCCCTGGGTTGGGCTGCGCCAATCGGGGGTGAGCAGCGCTACAATCTGTACAATAGTAATGAACAGCGACAAAGCCAGGCCAAAGCGTACTAGAAAACGCGCGAGCTGGTCGTGGATCTGCCCGACGCCAAAACTAAGCGCGACACCCCAGGCAACCAGTAGCACAATCGATGCACCGCCATACACGAGCGTCGCTGGCGAGTTCAAGAAGCCGGACACGATCCAGAAATTCAGCATCATCCAACCCAAAAACGTCAGAACGCTAATGCCCAGCAGCAACGGCAGGGCGCGGCGCTCTTCGGGCGAGGTTGCTGC
>JAFEAS010000129.1:48286-48704 GCA_018266315.1 Chloroflexi bacterium SZAS-1
GTCCATACAAAGAATATCGCTGCGTACACAACCGCACACACGACAAACCACAGCAGGTCGCGGCGCTCAAAGCGAAAGAATTCACGCATACACTTGCCCTAATACAGGACATGCCACCGAATGCTAGCGCACTACCATGCTGGTGGCCGTCACACTAATTCTTGCTTCCACAACGGCTAGCAGCTGGGCCAAGTAGAGATATCTTAGCCCAGCCACAAGAACTTACTTCGCTGGCGTAGCAGCTGGCGACGCTGATGCGTCGGCGGGTAAAGGCTGCCCATCGGTACCCAGCGCCGGAAGTGTGGTATTACCATCGCGGTCGTGCGTACTCAAGAAGGCCAGCAAATCGGCAATCTGCTGATCGCTGAACTGCGAGAAGCCTGGCATCGATGCGATGATATAGGGGCCGAAGCCGCTG
>JAFEAS010000012.1:0-16310 GCA_018266315.1 Chloroflexi bacterium SZAS-1
GACCGCGTAACTTGTGTTATTGAGGTAGCATCGCTGCCAAAGGCGGTGCGGTACTTATAATGTTAGGACTTTCGCTTCTTTGTTTATATGCCTGCGGCAGCACAGTACTTCATGTTCTTGGTAATTTTTTTGCGCTCCGCGCAAAAAAATTACCAAGAACATGAAGAATTTGCTTGAGTTAGCGAAAATCCCAGATGCATATGATTTGCTGATAGTAGCGCAATATGCGAACATCTACGCGCCGATGATGGAATTTAGCCATCATAACGCTACCACAAGCGAAACAGTGCCGCATAAGCGAATGGCCTATTGCATCAGCCGACGGGGCTGTAGTATAATGCAACAACGCGGCGCAGCATAGGCAAGCTCAGGCGCCGCTTTAGTGCGGATCATACAACGATTTCATCGCATCAGTACGTTGCCACCCATGCCATCATGCCCTTCGGCGTGGGCCTAAGCAACAAACCACCCACGCTCGGTAGCTGACCGACCGCCATACGCAGCATTCGGCATTGTGCGTTTGCTAAAGTAGGCAAGGGTGGTACGACATCAGCCGGGCCGGTATCGTCACTCGTCTATTCAACAACTTAATTTACTACCACGCCAAGTAGCTGCGTAGTGCTGAAGAATCTGGGGGTCTCAATGGCTATCAGAACTGTCGCCTCCTCCGCCGTTCTGGGACTTCTGTTTGTCTCACTCGTCGTTATCTACCTTCTCATCCCAACAAATAATCTTGTACTATTCCTTGCCGTGCTGATCATGCTGGTAAGCCTGGTCGTGGGCCAGAGTCGCCGTTGGCGCGATATTGGGGTTATGGCCGTATTTGCAGCACTGGTTTCGATGGTTGCTGCAACCTTGCTTGGTACTACGCTCTTCGGTTCGGTTGGTAGAGTCGTTATACCAGTGGTATGGGCTGTCGTACTCCTCGGCATGTTTTCGTGGGCGCAACGCAACATGTTGCGTGTTCCAGCCGATCGTCGCGTATTGGTTGGCAACTACTATAGTGGCGGTATTCGTATGGCCGAAGGCCCGATCTCGCCGCCGCTCACGCCGGGCGTTGAGTATAAGCTGGCCGAAGTGCCAATGTACCAGCTGCATAGCGATGTGAAGGTTGAAAAGATTAACACGCGGGCGCGGCATAATGTGGATTTGATAGAAATTCATGCCGAATATCATGTCAAAGATCCGCAGATTATTTTGCGCGGCATCCCGAATCGCAGCCGAGTAGAGGATGAAATTGCCAAATCGATCGGGAAGCAGCCGGGTGAGGCCCGGCTCGAAGTTGTCTACTGGGAAAAGCTCCTCCAACGTCAAATGGAAGACGAAATCATTGATACAACGCGTATGGTGATCTTCAATAATGTTACGGCCCAGAATGCAGTTGAGATTTACAATAATCGTGAAGCACTGGCCGAGCTGATGCTCGAGCGTTTAGCTGAAGCAGTACGTCGTTGGGGTGTTGAGGTTGATGCGCTTGAAGTTGAAAAGGTCGATTTTAACCCTGATATTGCTAAAGGCATTAACAAAGCTGGCGTGCGTGAAGACGAAACGCTGCTAGAAAAGATTAAAGCTGAACGCGAAGCTACCCGTATTCGGCTCACTGGCGCCGCCCAGGCCGAAGCGGAAGCAATGCGCGTGGCCGAAATGGTGCGAACCCTGAAAGAAAGCGGTGTCGATCTTTCGCCCGATACGCTACGCGAGATCGTTGTCGATGCGATTCATGCGGCCTCTGAGGCCAGCATGGAGCTCAATCCTAACCGCTTGTAATGCATGGCGGAATGATGGTGTTTTTCAGCACCACTGAGCCTGCCTACAGAAACAAAGCGGGCATGAGGATGTACAACCTCTGTTGCCAGCGATATATCGCCGATTGCACATTGCTGTAGAACCGAGCATGCATGGCCGAAAACGACACAATTAGCAGTCCGCTTGACGTTGTGGTGGTCGGGGCAGCGTGCCTCGATATTAAAGGCTGTATTCGCGGCGACATTGTAGCTGGGACATCGAACGCTGGCGATGTGCGTATTACGGTGGGCGGATGTGCGCGTAATGTAGCCGAAAATCTAGCGAGGCTGGGTTTATCCACCGCCCTGCTTAGCATCGTCTGCCAGGATGACTTTGGGCGTACCATTGTGCGCCAGACCGAACGTGCGGGCGTGTCCACTGAACACATGTTAATCAGCTGCGAACAGCATTCGGCTGCCTACATGGCGCTCCTAAGTCCTCAGCGCGCCCTGCTGGTGGGGGTGGATGATACGGCGGCAACGATTGCCTTAACGCCGGATTATATCCAGGATCACGCCGAGCTTCTAACCCAAGCGCGAATGGTTGTCATCGATGCGAACGTTCCACTGGAAAGCGCCCAATTGTTGTTAGATATTTGCCAGGCAGCAAACGTACCAGTAGCACTCGACCCGGTGGCCTATGGGCCAGCGTTACGCTACCGCGAACTTATTGGGCAGTTCTACCTGATCACCCCTAATGCTGTTGAAGCCCAGGCGTTGACCAACCTCCCAATTTCAAGCCCGGCGCAGGGCGCAATTGCCGCCAAGCAGCTTGTAGGTATGGGCGTTCAGATTGCTATTATCACGCTTGGTGAAGCGGGGTTAGTCTATGCAACCGCCAACGCGAATGGCTATGTTCCTGCTATAGAGGTAGAAATTACCGACCCGACTGGCGCGGGCGATGCACTTACCGCAGCGGTTGTATATGCGCTCTTGAATGATATCCCAGTTGATGAGGCAGTACGCTTGGGCGTTAGTGCTGCTACACTGACGCTCGATGCCATCGATACGGTGCGGCAGGATTTAAGCCTTGAAAGCTTGTATGCACAGCTTGTTATTTAGGTGTATGCTTCTGTATGTATAAAGCGTTCAACTGTGATCTGGTGCCACCTCCAGCATCACATGCGGTGCTTCTTGTGTGGCGTTAATTTATATGACAGCACGCATCCTCATAGCAGACGATGAACTCGCCGTGCGGCAGTTGCTCGAATTGGTGTTAGTTGGCCAGGGATACGATGTGGCGCTTGCCGCAAATGGTGCACAGCTTGTGCGTATGGCGCAAGAGCGTGTACCCGATCTTGTGTTAGTCGACTTGATGATGCCTCAGCTCGATGGCTACGAGGCGATTCGCCAACTGCGCAACGATACCCGCACTGCGCACCTTCCTATGCTTATCCTCACCGCAAAATCGACGCTCGACGATGTGGTAACGGGCTTTGAAACGGGCGCAGACGATTATATTACCAAGCCATTCAATATTCCCGAGCTTGTGGCGCGTATTAAAGGCCATCTGCGGCGCGCATCGCAACAGCCAGTACGTAACCCACTTTCTGGCTTACCAGGGAATGTGCTACTGACAGAAGAGCTAAAATATCGCCTCAACCGCCCCGAGCAATTTGCATTCTTATACGTCGATCTCGATAACTTCAAGGCATTTAACGATACATACGGCCCGGCGCGCGGCGACCGGGTGATTAAATTGCTGGCTGAAATACTTATAGAGACAGTTTATAAACACGGCACAGGCACTGATTTCATTGGCCATATTGGCGGCGATGATTTTGCCATTATTACCACCCCGATCGTGCTCGATACCATCTGCCAGGCGCTTATTAGCGCATTTGATCAACGCGTGCGCTTATTGTACGATGATGCCGATCTCGAGCGTGGCTACCTTCAAGGTATCGATCGGCAAGGCGTTTTGCGGCGTTTTCCGCTTACCTCGCTTTCAATTGGGGTGGCAACAAATCGTCATCGCACATTTGCCGATTATGAAGAACTGAGCCGGGTTGCGGCAGAAATGAAGCAATTTGCGAAGCAAGAGGCTGGTAGCTCATATGCCGTCGATGTACGTAGTACTGCTGACACAAGTGTAAATGAAGAGCGGCGCGGTACAAAATTGCCGGTAATGCTGCTGATCGTGCCTAATCTTGAAGTGCGTAAAACTTTGCGCGGCTACTTACACAAACAAGGCGTGCGCATACTAGAGGCTGCCGGGCTGCTTGAGGCGAATACATTACTTCAGCAAATACCCGAGCCTGATTTGATCGTGGCTGATATACATCTCGACGCGCAATTATGGGAGTTCTTTGAGATCATCCAGCAGATGATGCAGAAAGTGCCGCTGTTAGCAATTGCCGCAGATGATGCTGCCGCGGAAGCTGCGCGTGCTCATGGTATCACCTATGTATTGCAACAACCGATTGATGAGGCTGTATTTCAAGCCGCTGTCGAACCGTTTTTCCATCACCAGGAGTGAAGCCCACTGACGAAGATCGGGATTAAGCTATGCCATTGCCCATGTTGATTATAGGGCTGCTCCTTGTTCTGCTAGCAGCCATCGCCCTACTCGCGGTTCGGGCATCACCATCGAGCCAGCTAGGCCGCCTTCGGCAGCGCTTCTTTCCTTCACCCACTCCCTCAGCTCACACCGGCGCCACCATTATTGAATCGAATGGTGAAGAATACCCCCTCCCTGATACGCCCAACCGAACTACTCGCCTGAGCGAACGCATCGCTGCCATAGGAAATCGCCGACAGCTCCCTCTGGTTGCAGTGGTGGTGCTGATTGCGTTGGTTGCGGGGTGGCAGATCTATCGGCTGACAACCACACCCACGCCCGAGCAATTTATTGTGCTGGTTGCACCATTTCGCGAACCAGGTGGCGTTGTTGGGCAGGCGGGCCGCGAAGCTGCGACAACCCTGGTGGCTAACCTACCGGGCTCAAGTGGTCAGCGTGTCGTTGCGCGCGCCATAGCAGATGTACCAGCAGACACGAATACGGCATTGGCTTTACTGCGCCGTGAGGGTGCCGATGCGCTGATCGTTGGTGATATTACCGCTGGTGGCATGATTGAGCGTGAGACGCTGCAGCCGACCTTGGTGTACCAGCCTGATGGGCCTGCTGCACCACGTTCGTGGGCGGGCTATGCCGGGCGTTTTGCGATGCCCACCGAATACAAATTGGCGAGCAACCCGCTCAATGGCGCTGTGGTTTTACCCTCGCTGCTTGGCGCGCTGGCCGATTATAACGCCGGCCGCCTCGACGCCGCATATACGACGCTTACCCAGCTAACGACGAATTACCCTGCGCTTGTGCCAACCCTGCCCCGCGCCTTACGTGGCAATATTCTCTGGGCGCGCGGTGAATACCAGCAGGCGATAAACGAATATCAGGCCGCGCTCGTAAGTGCGGCGCAAATGCCGACTGCTGAGCAGGTTGCCTTGCTAGCAAATAATCTTGGGGCAATTCAGCAAGACGCAGGTGATGCCGGTGCCAGCGCAAGCTTTAATCAGGCGATACAGGCGTTGCAAGGAAACGACCTGAGCGCCCTGCGCTATAACCTGGCCCTGCAAAATTTGCGCGATGGTAAAGCCTCTGATGCAATTACCGGCCTTGAAGTAGCGCGTTCCCCCAACTTAATTGGTGATACGCCCCCACCCATACCTTTGCTGCTTTCGTTGAGCGAGGCGTACCTGCAAAATGGCGATTTCAACCAGGCTAATGCCTTCCTTGCTACCGCCGAACGGCAGGTAAGCACCGATGCAGCGCTGGTAACAGCAGAAACGCGTAATAGCGTGCGGGCACGCTTACAGGCCGATATTGAAATACAGCGCTCGATTCTTGAATTGGCCCAGGAGGCTAATGCGCGCGGGCCACTACTGTGGGAATTACTGGGCAATGATGCTTTATCGATGAGCCAGCTCGATAGTGTGCGCAAGGCGCTTGCCCAAACCGTAGATGATACCAGTGTCGTATCGCAACTCTGGACACGCCTGGCTACTACCAAGGATGCGGCAGGCGACCTGATGGCCGGCCAAGTTGCAACGTTTCAGGCGCAGCAAGCCCAGAACCAATTGCGCGCACGCCAGCGTTGGCTTGCCTGGGTCGAGCTTGAGCGCGGCAGCTTACAGGGCACCCGCCGTACTGGCGGCCTTGCTTCAATTTGGACATCACTCGTAGGCGATCGCTCACCGGCTGGGCAGGGGCGCGCCATTATCGATGATCTGCTTAAGAGTCAGCCGAGCGATGTCGAAACCCTGATTCTGTTAGGCAACAGCCAGCTGCTGAACAACCAGCCTGACGAAGCACTTACCCAGTTCGCCAAAGCAGCCGCCCTGGCCCCCACCCGCCCAGAACCGGTTTATGGCCAGGCGCTCGCCTGGTTGGCGAAAAACGAGCGCGATACAGCAAAGCAGCTATTCAACCAGGCGATTGCTAACAATCAGGCGTTTTTCCCGGCCCGCCAGCGGCTAGCGCGCCTGGCCGAAGAAGATGCGGATTGGGAGACCGTTGTAGCGCAGCGGCGCTGGCTGGATGACAATCGCTCAAGTGATGCGAACACGCTGGCGTTAGCCGACGCATTACGCCATACCGGGCCAGCAGGCACAACCCAAAGCGAAGAATTACTTCTGAAGCTTGCAAATAACAATAACACCACAGCTATGATTGCGCTTGGCAATCTCTACCAGCAAAATGGCGACGCTGAAGGCGCGCGGCACGCGCTAGAACGCGCCCAACAAGTTGCGCCACGCGATGCGAATATTGCCTATGAATATGGGCAACTACTTGAGAAACAGCAGAACCTCGATGCTGCCCTGGTAGCCTACACGCATGCTATCGAGCTCGATGCTGCGAATATCCCGGCGCGCCTGGCGCTTGGGGCGCTGTATGCCCAGCGTAAACAAAACGACGAGGCTGGTACGCAATATGCCGCTGCATTACAGGCAGGCGCAAAAGACCCGCTGGCCTTGCAGCAAATCGGCGATGTGCTCCTAATCAATGGTGAATACGATACCGCTGCCACAGCCTACCAGCGCGCAATTGACGCACGTGTGAATAGCAGCATACCGGCAAACGATACAACCGACCCAAACACTGCCCTGGCGATCGTATATCATGGGCTGGGGCAAGCCAACCTGAAGCGCAGCCAGCTCGATGCAGCGCAGGCTGCCGAGCAGCGCGCACTTGAGCTTAACCCCAATTATGGGGCGGCGCTGGTGGGCCTGGGCGATATTGCACTTGAGAATGGTAAGCCCGACGACGCAAGCGGGCGCTACAACGCTGTGCTACAACTTCCCAACTTAGCTGTGCCCGAGCGTGTAGCGGCTAATATTGGGTTGGGGCGCGCCGCCGGTGCGCAACAAGAATGGTCGGTAGCACAGGCATACTTCAGCACTGCCCTTGGCCTCGATAATGGCTCGCCCGCAGCGCACCTGTGGTTAGGCGAAGCGCTGGTGCGCCAGACCCCGCCGAATATCCCAGCCGCTATTACCGAATATGTTGCGGCGCTAAAGCTGCGCGAAAACCGCTACCCTGAAGCATACTTCGGGTTAGCGCAAGCCCAGATCGCTAGTGGCCGACCGGATCTAGCCAAAGCGAATATTGGCTATGCGCTTCAGCTCAAAGCCAATTATCCCGAGGCCCTGATTCTACAGGGCAAGCTGTACGAACAACTTGGCGACACCAATGCTGCACTGGGTTCGTATGGGCAGGCGATCGGTACAAAAACCAAGCTCGCCGAGCCATACTATCGCCGGGGCATGATCTATGTACGCGCCAATGAGCTCGACAAGGCCGCGAGTGACCTGGAGTCGGCGATTAAACTGCAAGCTAACTTCTCTGAAGCGGCGTATTGGCTTGGGCGCGTATACCTGGCACAGGGTAAGCTCAAGCCCGCCCGCGATCAGTTTGCAGCTGCGGTTAAAAGCCGCGATGGCAATTTTGCCGATGCGCGGTTCTACCAGGGGTTGGCAGAAGAGCAATTAGGTCAGCGTACTGAGGCAATCCAATCATATGAAACGGCGCTTGAGCAAAATGCCAGTGGTGAATGGGCCGGCGAAGCCCGTAGTGCGCTTGCCCGCCTGCGCCAATCGTAGCACGGTGTATAATGAGAACAGTGTTGTTCGCAGGTTGAATGGAGTAAGCTATGACGCTTCTCGAAAACCAGCAGCACCTTTCACCAGTGTGGGCGCGCTACACCGATATTCTGGTTGAGCGCGGCGAGGGCGCGTGCCTGTACGCAGCCGACGGGCGCAGCTACCTCGATTTTACCTGTGGCATTGGGGTAACAAATACCGGCCATTGCCATCCCCGCGTCGTCGCTGCCATTCGCGAGCAGGCAGGCTTACTACTGCATGGGCAGGCTAATATTGTGTACCATCGGCCTATGCTTGAACTGGTGGCTGCGCTACGCAATGTGGTTCCTGCGCCCCTCGATATCTTCTTCTTCAGTAATAGCGGCGCCGAGGCAGTTGAAGCGTCGTTGAAGCTCGCTCGGCAGGCTACTGGTCGCACCGATGTTATCGTCTTCGGCGGTGGCTTCCATGGCCGCACAGCAGGCGCTATGGCCCTCACGACCAGCAAAGGCAAATATCGGGGTGGCTATGCTCCGCTGCCTTCAGGGGTGCATATTGCGCCATTTGCCTACTGCTATCGGTGCGAAATTGCGCGTGCCGCTGGCAAGAACACTGCCGCCATCTCGGCGGCGGCACCCCACACCAGCGCCTGCTGCAACGACCCGCTGCGCCAGGTGCGCCATATGCTGCAAACTGAAACCGTGCCCGAGGAGGTTGCGGCAATTCTGGTTGAGCCAGTGCAAGGCGAAGGTGGCTATATCGTGCCGCCAGCCTCGTTCCTGCAAGGTCTGCGCCAGATCTGCGATGAACACGGCATTCTGCTGGTTGCCGATGAAGTACAAACAGGTTTTGGGCGTACTGGCAGCTTTTTCGCCGTTGAGCAATTTGGTGTTATTCCCGATATCCTGATCATGGCTAAGGGCATTGCCTCGGGGTTGCCACTCTCGGGCATTGCCGCGCGGCACGATGTGATGGCTAAGTGGCATCCTGGATCGCATGGTGGCACATATGGCGGTAACGCATTAGCCTGCGCAGCCGGTGTTGCCACCGTTCAAGCCATTCAGGAAGAGCGGTTAGTTGATAATGCTGCCCGCATGGGCGCGCTGCTACGCACCGAGCTCAACGGTGTTCAGCAGCGTAACACTGCCCTTGGCGATGTGCGCGGCCTGGGCCTGATGGTGGGCGTTGAGCTAGTACGTGGTGACGGCAGCCCCGATGCAGCACTGTGCAAACGCGTGCTGGCAACGTGCCGCGAGCGTGGGCTGTTGCTGCTGAACTGTGGCCCATACGACAATGTAGTTCGTTTCATCCCACCGCTGGTTGTTAACGACGAACAAATACGCCGTGCGGTGCGGATCTTCGAGGAGGCACTGGGAGCCTGATCCAACCGACTCTCGAACTGCCCGGTACGCCTGGCACGATTATGTGATAAGGCGGCTGAGCTGCCACCGATGCGTGTATCCTGGGCGATTCGCCTGCGTTTGGGTCATGCCTTCCACGTATACATATGGCAACGTTGCAAGAAATTAAGGTTGCGCTTCAAGCCCTACAATCGAAGCGTCTCCGCCGTGATCACGCCGATTTGGCAGCGGAAAAGCAGTACCACGACATTGGCGAGTTTTTCTTTGAAGAAATGTACGGCCCGCGCGATTTCAGTGCCCGCGACGAGCAAGCCAAGCGGCTGCATCAGTTTGTCCATCTTGTACCGGGTCTAAATGTGGGCGATGTCCAGAATGTGCTTGAATTGCTGGATCTGACCAACAAGCTTGATGACGCAGTAGTCCACACGCTCATCCAGATGGATGCCCCGCCCGATTTCGATGAGCCACTGTATGAGCTAGCCTATCGCCGCGCCGATAACTATGCCGAGCGCGTGCATCAGATTGAGCTGGTGCAGCATTCGCTGTATAACGTCTACCGTATGGCTAAGCGCCCCTTAATCGGCACGGTGCTTAACCGTATACAGGGCCTGGCGCAAACTGTTGGTATGGCCGACATCCACCGTTTCTTGCGCACCGGGTACAACGCCATCCAGCCGGTGCGCGATATTCATCGCTTTGTCGAAACAGTATGTGTGCGCGAGCAAGATCGGCTCGATCGTATTTATGATATGTGATACCAAATCTGGTTGAACGCTTGCATATTAGGCGCGACGCATGATGCACTACAAAGCTAAGGACGTAGTTCGTAATGCGTAGTATCGTACCAAAGTGTGGTATGACATCCACCTTCAGGTGAATCTGGCAATGCTAAACTACGCATTACGCCCTGTGTTGGTAGCTTCATAGGGCGTAATGCGTAGCTTGGGCGTAATGGGCGGGTGGAAAGGGCAGATTGGCGCGCCGATTGGGTTGAGACGAGAGCCGAGCGAGCGCCGGTAGATGAAAAGGCTTCAGCAATCTACCGGCACTCTTTCCCGGATATTGCTCGCAGCTATAGCTGTTTTTTTAGCAATGCCAGGTCGGCATCGACCATCATAGTCACAAGCTGCTCGAACGGCGTTTCGGGATACCAACCGAGCATGGCGCGCGCCTTGGTCGGGTCGCCCACCAGCAAGTCAACTTCAGCCGGGCGCATAAAGCGCTCATCGAGAACAACATATTTGCTGTAATCAAGCCCAACATGGCCGAAGGCTAGCTCGCAGAAATGCCGCACCGACTGGGTTTTGCCGGTAGCAACCACATAATCGTCGGGGCGGTCTTGCTGTAGCATCATCCACATTGCTTTCACATAATCGCCAGCAAAGCCCCAATCGCGCTGCGCTTCGAGGTTGCCTAGCCGCAGCTCGCGGTCGAGCCCAAGCTTAATGCGTGCGACGCCGTTCGTGATTTTGCGGGTCACGAACTCCAGTCCGCGGCGTGGGCTTTCGTGGTTAAATAGAATGCCGCTACTGGTGTGCATGTCGTAGCTCTCACGGTAATTCACCGTAATCCAGTGCCCATACACTTTCGCAACCCCGTAAGGGCTGCGTGGGTAGAATGGCGTCGTTTCGCGCTGGGGTACTTCCACCACCTTGCCAAACATCTCAGATGAGCTTGCCTGGTAAAAGCGAATATCGGGGTCGACAATGCGCACCGCGTCGAGCATGCGCGTAACGCCCAGGGCCGTGGTTTCGCCGGTAAATACTGGCTGCCCCCACGAGGTTTGCACAAACGATTGTGCGGCCAGGTTGTATACTTCGGAAGGGCGGCTTTCGCGCAGCAGGTTAATCATCGATACTTCGTCGAGCAAATCGCCGGTGGTGAGCGTAATCTTATCCTGAATATGCTGAATGCGCTCGAAGTTCACCGTGCTTGAGCGGCGGATCATGCCAATCACTTCATAGCCCTGGGCAAGCAGAAATTCAGCCAGATAGCTGCCATCTTGCCCGGTAATACCTGTGATCAGCGCACGTTTGGTTGGTGTCATATGGGTTCAATGCTCCTGTTAAGCAGCGCTATGCCTGGCACTGCTCGATGTTATCGTCTATGTCATCGCAGTATATCGGCCAGATTCTTATTTGTCTGCTAAGCTAGTTAGCCGCAGCTCGGCCAATATACCGGTATAATCGGCCTATGATACCACAGCCTTCTGCAATCCTTGAGTCGCTGGGTGCGCGTATTGCCCGCTTGCGTGCGGTCTGCGGGTGGACGCAGGAACAGCTCGCCGTGCGGTTGGCAGCCTCGCGCGTGGCGGTGTCGCACTTCGAGTTGGGGCTAGCGCTGCCGAGTGAACGCACCGTGCTTTTACTGGCAGGGCTGTTCAAGCTATCGCCGCACGAACTTGTGGCTGGCACGAGCTACCCCGCTGCCAAAGCCGACCGATTGCCCGCAACGGTGTGCCGCTATACCGAGGCCGAACATCAGCTGGCCTTGCTGCAGCGAGATGTTACCTGGGCTGCTCGTTTGGGTGGGGCCGAACCTAGTGCGGTGCGCCGCGCATGGCATAGCACCTTGGCCGATCTGATCGAGCAAAGTGACGATGCAGATGAGCAGCGCCGATTGAGCGAAGCGCTACGCGAGCTATTAGCTGGGACCATGCAATAGAAAGACGACGCAATGAAGCAATTTGAATGGGCGCGCCACAGCGCCGATGGTGTACGCCTGCATACGCAGACTTGGGAGCCTACGAGCACGCCGCGCGCAGCGATTACACTGGTGCATGGCTTTGGCGAGCATTGTGGGCGCTACCGGCATATGGCCGAGGCATTCACTGGCGCGGGCTTTGCCTTGCTCACCGGCGACCACCGTGGGCATGGCAAATCGGGCGGGCTGCGCGGACATACGCCCAGCTACGAGCATATTATGGACGATGTTGATGGCATGGTAGTGGCAGCGGCACAACGTTTCCCTGGCATGCCGCAATTTATCTATGGCCATAGTATGGGCGGCAATTTTACCCTCAACTATGTGCTACGCCGCCGTCCCCAGCTTGCCGGCGTGGTAGTTACCGGGCCGTGGTTGCGGCTGGCCTTCGCGCCGCCGCGCTGGCAGGTAGTGGTGGGCCGCGTGATGGATCGGCTGTACCCGGCCTTGATTCAAGACACTGGCCTGAATACCGAAGGACTCTCGCGCGACCCAGCAGTTGGTACTGCGTATCGGGCCGACCCACTGGTGCATAGCAATATGTCGGCACGGCTGTATACCAGCATCGATACAGCTGGCAGCTGGGCGCTAGCACATGCTAGCGAGTTCACGCTGCCGTTGCTGCTCATGCACGGCGGTGATGATTCAATAACCTCCGCTCCGGCCAGCCGTGAATTTGCCGGGCGCGCGCCAAACTGCACATTTAAGCAATGGGAGGGCCTGCGCCACGAAATTCATAACGAGCCTGAGCAGGCTGAGGTATTTGCTACCACCATCGCCTGGCTGAATGGGCATATGAAATAGTAGACAGGCCCACGCTCCTGTACGAATGATCAGCGGCCCTACTGCGCGCGAGCTATCGTCGCGCCGTATAATAGCGTACCGTAGATTGCACTATAGCCGATGACGTGAGAAGAGTAGGGTATCATATGCCAATCGATGCAGACCGCTTTCGCCAGACATTGGGGTATTTTGCCAGCGGTGTTACAGTCATTACCACCGCACACCAGGGTGAGTTGTATGGAATAACGGTTAGCTCGTTCTCTTCGCTTTCGCTCAACCCACCGCTTATACTCATCTGTATCGACAAAAGCGCCATTACGCACGAAATATTACTGCGTGCTGGGCAATTCGTGATTAATGTGCTCGATAAGCGCCAGGAACATCTTTCGCGCCGTTTCGCCACCACCAACGCCGATAAATTTAAAGGGGTAGCCTGGCACACTGGCACCTTGGGCCTGCCAGTACTCGATAACGTCCTTGCTGTTATTGAATGCCAAACCCATGCAACATTCGATGGCGGAGATCATACAATTTTTACTGGTATGGTGATCGACAGTAGCCTGAACGAAGGTGCGCCGTTGCTCTACTACCGCCGTGGATATCGCGAACTGAAGTAATACGCTGCACTGGCAGCTACCACAGAAGGAGCAGGGATGTATCAGCGTATTATGGTTCCGCTTGATGGCTCTGAACTCGCCCAAACTGCTCTGTCGCATGCTATGGCTCTGTGCAAGGCGCTCGGGGCGACGCTGATACTCCTGCATGTGCGCGAACGTGGCAGCGGCATTGAAGCATCAGAGCGCTACCTCGACTATATGACCCGCCAGCTAGCGAGTAATAACGTGGCGATTGAGATCGCTTTGCGCGAAGGTGCTGTAGCGGAGGCGATTGTGCATGCCGCCGAAAGCGAACGCATTGACGTTATCGCTATGGCAACCCACGGCCGTAGCGGCGTGCAACGCATGGTCTATGGTAGTGTCGCTGAACAGGTATTACGCAACGCACATACTCCGGTGTTATTAGTACGCGTACCAGCCGCGCAACTTTCCTAGCACAATCGTATGACAGGGCTTGCTACCAGGGCCAGCTAGCTGTCGCACGATGGCAGTCTAATCCAGGATCGTCGCGAGTGTTGCCGCTGCTCCTGCGCCAAAGGGTACCTCATCAGGCGAAGCGAGTAGCATTTATAGGATTTACGCAGTTGGCGGATTGCGCCTACGGCAGCGCGGTACGCTTCATGTTCGTTGTGTGCGGTTTTCCGCTCGATCACTTCCCGGCCTAAGGTTTCGCGCTGCATACAAGGCACCACACCAGAAAACAAAATTCGGGGGCGGCATAGCCATCCCCCGAACTCCACCATTCAACCCGAGCTGCACGCATACTAAGAGCCTAATTCGCTCGAATGCAAGGGCAGCAGCGCACGTGCAACATCGATCATGTCATCGATCATAAAAGGCTTTGCGATGAAGTGTGTTACCCCCACCTGCCGCGCCGCCTGGCGCACCGGGCGCTCATCATAGGCTGTGAACAGCACCGTTGGCAAATCAGGAGCCTGGGTCTTGATCTCAGCGATCATAGCAATGCCGTTCATGCCACGCAGGTTGTAATCGCTCAGCACAAGATCATATGGTTCCTGGGCCCATAGTTCCAACCCTTCTTCAGCTGAATACGCCTGGTCGAGATGATAGGGCACGCCAAGATCGCGCATCGCAATTGCAATGACACGGGCAATGCTGCCGTCATCTTCAACCAGTAAAATCCGAAGCGGTTGCGTTACCATAGCGTACCAACGCCTCTCTATGTCATCCTACGATGAGGGATGGTCATGGTACCATGCGTTAAGCCGAAATCAAGTAACGATCTCGTCATTTGCCATGTCGAGCATAAAAACAATGGCAACTGGCAAATCACCAGGGCGTGAGGCGTATAGAGCATGATCTGGTGCGTTTGTTTATTAAACGATGGCTTTTTTGCTTTTTACCGCCCGAAATCGTGTAATTCGTTATTATTACAGAGAGTAGTAAATACTCGCTGGCAGCATTATGTTCGTGGAATTAGAAGGTAAATATTTATTAAGCCTACTGCCACGCGGCTTCAGAATCAGGCCGACACCTCAGTCTTACGATGGTGTTAGAACATCTTTACGAAGAGTACAATACGCAGGCCCACCGGGAGAGGTAGCGATAGGGAGGTTCATGTGCTGGAACAGAGCGAGTTTCGGGTTGCAAATGCCTATACATATGATCGGCGTGGGCCTCTGCGCTGGGTAGTTTCACATGTGCTGCGCTACAAAGGCTTTGCACTGCTGATGCTCGGTTGCTATATTACGGCCTGGCTGGTGTATGCGCGCGCGCCCGTAATGATTGGGCGCGCCGCTGAGGAAATTGTGCGGCCAACCAGCCCCAGCGGGCTGCTATGGATCGCACTCACGATCCTGGCGCTGCTGATGACCGACGGCCTGTGCATGCTCGTGGGCACGATGTCGGGCGAGCAGGTGTCGAGCCGCATCACCACCGATGCGCGTGAAGAGCTGTATACCAGCCTGCTGGGCAAAAGCCAGGCCTTCCACGATCGGCAGCGCGTGGGCGATATTATGGCGCGCGCCACCGATGATGTTACCCAGCTCGGCAGCCTAATTGTGCCTGGGGCCAGCCTGAGCTTCGAGATGCTGATGGGCCTGATTGTGCCGCTGGTCTATATTGGCATGCTACGCGTGGAGCTGCTGGTGGTGCCTTTGGCATTTATCACCAGCTATTTCATCCTCGTGCGGCGCTATATGCGTCGCCTCACCCCGGTATCGCGCAGCCAGCGCGACCAGTTCGGGCGGCTCAACGCGGGTTTGGAAGAAACGGTTTCGGGCATTGAAGTGGTGAAGGCCAGTGCCCAGGAACAGTTTGAGCGCCAGAAATATCGCAGCGCGGCCCGCCAGCTGCGCGACTACTTTGTGCAGCAAGGCCGGATTGAGTCACGCTACCTGCCGCTGCTGGTATATGGCTTTGCACTAGGCTTCCTGCTGCTCCACGCGCTCTGGCTGTATCATCTAGGTCGCATTGGCCTGGCCGAGGTTATTGGCGCGGTAGGGCTAATGAACCTGCTGCGCTTCCCCACCTTTATTTCAGTATTCTCGTTCTCGAATGTGCAATCGGGCCTGGCGAGCGCCGCACGCATCCTTGAGGTCATTCGCGCCGAAACCGGGCTGGACGAAAATGCCCAGGGCTACCGCGCGCCGCTGGTTGGCGCGATGACCTTTGAAGGTGTGAGCTTTGCCTACGATACCCGACCAGCGGCAACCAACAGCATATCGCCAAACCACATCGACAGCGCCACTGCCGGTGTCCAGTCGTCAGTTGTCCTTGACAATATCTCCTTCACAGTACAGCCTGGCCAGACGGTAGCGATTGTTGGACAGACCGGGAGTGGCAAAAGCGCGCTAACTCAGCTGGTGAACCGCACCTACGACGCGAGTGCCGGGCGCGTGCTGATTGATGGCGTGGATGTGCGCGACTGGAGCCTGCACGCGCTGCGCTCGCAGATCGCCAAGATCGAGCAGGATGTCTTCTTATTCTCGCGCACCATTGCCGAAAACATCGCTTTCGGCGCG
>JAFEAS010000012.1:16378-28989 GCA_018266315.1 Chloroflexi bacterium SZAS-1
CAGCGCCAACGCATCGCCCTGGCGCGCGCGTTCCTCAACAACCCGCGCATCCTGATCCTCGACGACAGCACCAGCGCAATTGACAGTGCGACCGAAGACCAGATTCAGCGCGCGATCAAGCGTGCCCAGCAGGGCCGCACAACGCTGCTGATCACGCACCGGCTGGCGCAAATCCGCTGGGCCGATCACATTCTGCTGCTCGATCGCGGCAAGCTGGTGGCAAGTGGCACACACGACGAATTACTGCGTCGTTCCGCGCTCTACCGGCGCATCTTCGCCCGCTACGATGTGGAATTGCCACCGCTGGAAGCCGACGCTCAGGAAGCACAACTTCTGGCTTCACTATAACTATCGCCCGCCGCGAATTAAGCATAGCGCATCGGGCCTGCTGCCGCCTGCGAATTGGAGACGTATCCATGGGTTTTTTGATGGATGGGCTTGACCCCGAGGAGTATGATCGCACCTACACCGACGGGCAGCTGGTTGCCCGGATTTTGGGCTATTTCCGCCCGCAAGCACCCAAAATGGCGGTGGTGGCGGTGGCAATTGTGCTCACTTCACTCGTTGATATGACCGTGCCGATCGTCATTTCGCGTAGCCTCGACCAGCTGCAAGCCAACCCGGCACCCGCGGCATTGCTCGCAATCGGCGGCCTGATCATGCTGCTTGGTACCGTATCGTGGCTGCTGAATGCGGCACGCCAACGCTTCTCGGCCGAGGCCGTGGGCGATGTCGTGCTGAACATGCGTGAAGACGCGTTCGATGCAGTGATGCAGCGCGACCTCTCGTTTTACGATGCCTTCCCTTCGGGCAAGATCGTCAGCCGCGTTAATTCCGACACCCAAGCATTCTCGCAAGTCATCACCCTGACGATGGACTTGATGAGCCGGGTGCTGCTGATTGTGCTGCTCATCGCCTACCTTTTCACGGTCAGCGCGCGCCTTACGCTGATTTTGCTGGGGCTTGCGCCCTTCATTATTGTCGCAGCGCTGGCCTTCCGCGCGATTGCGCGCACCACCATCACCGAGTCGCGCCGGGTGAATGCCTCGGTCAGCGCGCACATTCAAGAGACGATTAGCGGCATTGGAGTGGCGAAAACATTCCGCCGCGAGCAGTCGATCTACGACGAGTTTTTGGATGTCAACCAGCAGTCGTTCCTGGTTACGCGGCGCACGCGCTTTGTGTTCAGCAGCATCTTCCCGGTGCTGAATGTTATCGCCGGTATTGGCACCGCTGCGCTGGTGTACTTCGGTGGTCTGGCGGTGCGCAGTGGCACGCTCAGCGCGGGCAGCTGGTTCCTGTTCATTCAGGGACTAGCGCTGTTCTGGTTCCCGCTCACCAGCATCGCCTCGTTCTGGAGCCAGTTCCAGATCGGGCTGGCCGCGGGCGAACGCGTGTTTGCGCTGATCGACGCCGAGCCTAAGGTTGTGCAATCCGACCATGAGCAATTGCCGACCATGCGCGGCGAGATTGAATTTGATGCGGTGTCGTTCAGCTATGCCGAGCCGCCCACCGCTAACTGGGTGCTGCAAGATTTTGCGCTACATATTCGCGCGGGCGAAACGCTGGCGCTGGTGGGGCACACCGGTAGTGGAAAATCAAGCATCGGCAAATTGATCGCGCGGTTCTACGAATTTCAGGCCGGGCGCATATTGATCGATGGCCGCGACATCCGCACGCTTGATCTACCGGCCTACCGTGCGCGGCTGGGTATTGTTACGCAGTCGCCCTTTTTGCTCGATGGAACCGTGATGGAGAATATTCGCTATGGCCGGCCCGATGCAACCGACGCCGAGGTGATTGCCGTGGCTGCGGCGGTGGGTGGTGGCGACTGGCTCGATAGCCTGCCCCAGGGCCTGGCGACCCAGGTGGGCGAACGCGGCGCTAACCTCTCGATGGGCCAACGCCAGATTGTTGCGCTCGCCCGCGTGCTGCTGCAAGACCCAGCAATTGTCATTCTCGACGAGGCCACGGCCAGCATCGATCCGCTGACCGAAACCTTGATTCAGGAAGGGCTTGACCTGGTGCTTGAGCACCGCACCGCGATTGTTATTGCGCACCGGCTCTCAACCGTGCGCCACGCCGACCGCATTATTGTGCTGCGCAAGGGCGCAATTATCGAAGAAGGCGACCACGAGTTGCTGCTGGCGCGCGGCGGGCATTATGCCGAGCTGTACAATACCTACTTCCGTCACCAGAGCCTCGAATATATCGAGGGTATTGCAGCGCTCTAAAAGAGCGAGTGCGGGGCTGATCTTGCAAAGGAGCTACTATGCCAATTATCCGCATCGATCTGCTGGCAGGGCGCACGCCCGAGCGCAAGCTGGCGCTGATTCAGCACATAACCGAGGCTGTAGTCACTGCGCTCGATGTGCGCCCTGAGCAAGTGCGCGTGCTGATTAACGAGCTTCCCGCCGAGAACTGGGCGGTTGGGGGCAAAACGCTTACGCCGCTCACACCCGAAAAGCCAGCGGAGTAAGCCTGGTTTGAGCGCAGCCCCAAATTATCACCTGGAGGTAGATTATGGCGATGGATATGAGCTTCGTAGAACGTAATCGCGCTGCGCTTGAGCGGATGCGCACGCTCGCCGCACGCCTAAATGATGCCGAAATGGCGCATCCAGTTGGCGAGCATTGGACCGTGGGGGTGGTATTTGCGCATATCGCCTTCTGGGATCGGCGGGTGATGTATGTGCTCGACATGACCGAGCGCGACGGCAAGGTCTTCATTCCCGAAATCGATATTTTCGTCAACGACCTGTCGCTGCCGCTGTGGCTAGCCATCCCACCGCGTGAGGCGGCGCGCATTGCGATT
Source organism: Chloroflexi bacterium SZAS-1 (assembly GCA_018266315.1). Taxonomy (GTDB): domain Bacteria; phylum Chloroflexota; class Chloroflexia; order Chloroflexales; family Roseiflexaceae; genus Kouleothrix. Next base: position 19,193 of record JAFEAS010000012.1, read on the forward strand.
GAAGAGGCCGAGCGACTTGATCAGCGGCTGTCCGCCTATTCACCCGCACTACTCGAAGAGCTGTATGCCACAAACCCACGCTGGGTCGAGCGCGCACGGCACCGCAGTGAGCACCTTGACGAAGCCGAGGCCGCGTTGCGTGGCGGGTAGCTGGCACTGCGCCCAACCTGCGCCTGGCAGTGTGGTGCTGCAACTTATGGTGGTTTGCAGAATAGCGGCGCGGCAAAGCCGCGCCCCACACTAGGAGCGGCATCAAGTGAAGCTAGTATGATGACTGGCTTCTGCTGGCTGCAAACTGCTCCAGCGGCACTATTTCAAGCGATAGCTGATTGCGCTGGTTTTGAGATCAATCGCCACGACCTGATTATCGAGCATCAGCCAACCAATATCGTCGGCCCATAGGCTTGCGCGCAGGCTGGGCATATGCAGATCGGTGAGATCATGTTGCTGGCGGCTTATGCTCTCCCCCGTACTCACGTCCAGCGTTGCTACAATCAGCTGCGATTCGTCGCGCAGTACCTGGGCCACCAGCAGGCCCTGCGGTGTCAGGCGCGCTTCCCAATCGCCCGAAGACCCGCCGCTGCGCAGCTGGTGCGCCTGGAGCTTCTGCTGCCAGCGCCGCGCACCGCTCTGAACATCGAGGCCCCATAGCTCCTGCCGTTGCGAATCCCAGGTGGGCGCGGCCAATACAATCAGTGTACCATCGCGCTGCACAATTGGCTTGAGACTGTATTCCTTGTCGTTGATTAGCTCGCGCACCGTGCCATCGCTGGTATTCAGTGCCCACACCTGCCCGTAGTTGCTCGTATATATCGTCGTATCATCGAACACCGGCTGGTTAGGATCCCAGCTGCCGGTGAGCTGTTGATCGGTCAGGGCAGTTTGCCACAGCAGCTTGCCATTCGTAAGATCCCAGCCCTGCACACAGCGCGCAAAGAAGCCAAACATCATGTACATGCGCGTGCTGTCGGCGTTAAACAACATCGTCGTAGTATTTTCGTTGGGGCGCTCTTTATCAAAACCCGGGTGGGCGCTAGGGCATTCGGGTTGCAGCTGTAAGCTGGGCTTGCCAGTGGCCGGATCGAGGAATTGGAGCTGCGTGGGCTGCTTTGCTTCTTCAACAAACATGATAATGCGGTCGCCAGCCGCCGTGAGATGGTATGCGCCACCCGGCATGCGCTGGTGCCACGCTGGCTGCCCGCTTTGCCCATCGAATACCTCAACCGTGCTATCTTTCTCAAGCACCGCCACCTGCTTGCCCAACATGCGCAGACAGGTTGCACAGCCGCTATTCGGCTCAACCGCAAGCGATGCCTGCCAGGCGAGCGTGCCGTCGCGGCGGCGTAGTGCCAGCAGCTGGGTTTTATCGGTCAGGAATACCAGATCGTCGCCGAGGGCAAATTCGCCCTGGTAAGCATCTTTACTGAGCAGCGGGCTGTGCCAGCGCGCGGCGTGGCTGCCACCATCGATCAGCGCCAGGCTGTAGCGGCTGCTATCCGGGTGATACATATAAGCCAGTATATCGGCACCTGCACCATCGCGCGGCAGGGTTGCTACCAGCTCGCTCAGCGAGCCATTGTCGCTGACGCCAATGCTCGCAATGGCCGTAGCCGCAATCGTACCCGGCCCAGGCCCACGCGTAGGCAATACAACGATCGGCCCAAGCGGGGCGCGTACCGACGCACGCCCGGCTAAAAAGCCACCGCCGACCATAAGCAGCGCGAGCAAGAACAGCAGCAGTGGGTGCCAGCCGCGTCGGGCCACGCGCGCTCGCGGGTAGACATTCGGAGAGACGTTTACAGTTGAGGAAAATGGATTGGTGGGGAGGCTTCCTGGCCGCTCAATCGGCGTACCGCAGTAGCTACAAATGCCACGCTCGCCTTGCATAGCGATAGCGGCGCTACAGCGCGGGCACGAGAACACGGTAGAAAAGGCGTCGTTCGACATAGCAGGTTCTCACAAATAGATTGCGGCACGTTGAACCATGCGCTGCATAGCGCCCATATAGTATAAAACGTACTTCTACCACAATTTTGTAGCAAATTGGGCACGATGTAGAGGAAATGCCTGGCACTCGCCCGAGGGCGAGACGTGAAGCTATCGAGGAAACTTTATTCTTCCACAACCTGATAGCGGCCATGGCCGAATACGGCGGCCTTGCCCACATGCACCAGCATGCCAGCCGCCAATAGCTCACGAAACGGGGTAAGGTCGCCCTGGTAGGTAATATCGCCCACGAAGCCACCCAGAATCATGCGCTGGCGCTGCCGCCCCGAGAAGCGCTCCCAATCGACCCAGCGCACATTCGAACGGGTGGTCACAACCTGCTCGGCGGCGGCGATCAGCGCGCGCGGGTCGCCGGTGAATGCCGTGCCACAGTGGAACAATAGCAGGGCCGAAAGTCGCCGTAAGAGTGCGCGCATAAGCACGTGGAAGGCGGGCTGCACAACATATGCTTGCTGATATTTCACGCGCGTTGGGGTAAGAAATCGTAGGGTGATGCTATCTGTTGGTAGGGTGGTGGCATATGCCGCAACATCATCCCAGTGGACACTTACATCGTGTCCACCCAGGGCAATGTCAACCCCGTCGAACACGAGCGCCTGCTCGTCGCGCCAGGGATGCATCATGCTAATGCGTTGGAGTGCGTACCTACCGCGCGGCTGGCCTACTCCGGCGCGCCCCAGATTTTGGAATGCCATCAACATGTAGGGCAGGTAGCTAATTGCCCGCCCGATTAGCACCAGCTCGAAGCCCAAACGCTCGCCCGGCTGGTAGACGCGCTGCTCGTCTGAAGGTGCCTCGATGACAAACGGCGAGGGGATTTCGTGCAAATGATGCAAATCTGGCCCATCCGGCGGCGCAGTCGTTTCAAAGATATAGCCATAAGGGCAGTCATTGCGCCGCACACAGGGCGTGCAAGCCTTCCAATCGGCTTGAAAGCATACTAACTGCTTGAAACTATGCCCAAAGCCACCGCGAAAGGTGCTGCCCTGATAGGCCGGCATATGTAATACATCGATCGCCTCCAGATCGAAATGGTAACGTGCCGTGTGAAAGGCTGCCAGCATACGGTTCCTCTGACCCACCAGGGCAGGCGTAACCCCCTTTGTGCGGGGTGATCCGTCCCAAAACGGTTACATTCTCGCCAAGTATGTAGCTACTGTGTGGTAATCCCCTGCGCGGGGCAAGTAGGCTTGGGGTAGCTTATGGCTCACTTTCTAGCCGTGCTGGCACAGCAAACGCATACCCATAATGAACAACCGACGTGGTTGGCAGCTCGGCAATATGTTCAACCAGCCGACCATACCATGGGCGCGGCGGCCCGTTTGTGTAGAAGCACGACCCAGCGGCGAGCATCAGGAGCGGATACTTAAATGGGTTGGCACTGCCAGCCAGCTCTTCGCCAAGCTTGCCGCGCTTCACCAGAGTCGTATATTGGCCCTGGGTTGGGTCGGGCTGGGCAGGCACCCAGTGCGACAGGCTGATAAATCCGTTGGCGGCAGGCACCGGCGCATCGAATTGCGACCATGGTTCCCACGCTTCCAGGCTGAACTGGCCATACCCTGCCGATTTGCGCGCACCATAGCCGCCGCGCGCCAGTAGCTCAATCCAATCGCGGGCCTGTGCCGCCCAGGTATCATCGGCGGCGCGCACAAACACGCTTATATCAAGCACGGTGCTGCCATCGATCTGTGGCGCAGCATGCATTAAGGCATCGGCCTGGTAGCCGGTGGTTCCGCGCTCATTGGGCAAGGCGCGGCCGGTGGTGCGGCTCACCCGGTTCTTTGGTTCGGCGCGCCCCGGAATGAAGTTGGGAACCTCATCATCGGTAGCTGGCAAGCCACAGCGCAACGCCTCAAAAGTTGTGGTACGCACCCATTCGCTGCGCCGCGCTTCTGGTGGCTGGTGGGGTAGCAGCGGGCGCGGCAGCCAATCGCCAGGGTAGCCATTAGAAAAGAGGAGTGGCGGCTCACCAGCGCGGTAGTGTGCGAGCAGCGCTTCAAGCGCCGCCGCGCCGCGCTCGTAGCGCACCACCCAGCACAGCTGCCCAAACACCATGTCGGCCTGCCAGGGCGAAAGTGCCGCCGAGCGCGGGCGAATCAGCGCGCGGAAGGTTTTCATGCAATTGTATATTCTAGGTGTACCTGGCCATAGCCACGGCTACCCGAGGCACCCAAATAATCTTGTTCCAGCAGCTTCAGCCCTTCTTCGAGCAGCCCCAGGATGGCTGATTCATCGTCATCGCTGAAGATGCGTACCGAGATGGCGAAGTGAAAGGTTGTTCCGGCGGGTACACGCTCCTGGGTGCGTGGGCTGGTGGCTACCCCGGTGGTGCGCATAATCATGTTCTCGGTTTTCACCTCGGTGAAAAACAACCCCTTCGATGCTCGCGCATCGAGCAGCAGCTGGCGCGATTCTTCGGTGAGTTGGGCATCGCGGAAGAGTGCGCGGGTGGGGCCTTGCTCGTGGCGCGGGTTTTTATGCGGCCCAAACACTCGGCAGATCGGGCAGCGCCCACACTGGCACGGTTCGCCGTCGTCGCGCCCGCCCTGGCCTTTGGGAAGGTTGCGGCTGTCACGCCGGTCGTAGCGATATTCCAGCAGCGATCGCACCTTGCCCTTAAGCGACGAGCCGGGAATATAGGGTTCATCGCTAATCGGGTGGCGAACGATCGTATTCTCAAGCTCGCCGATTTCAACATGCTCGTTTGAACCACCGATACGTAGCCCGGTTTCGCAGCGAATGGTGCCACTGATCGTGCGATAGTCTATGAGGGTACTGGCCATATTTGGATGCTCCTTGGCAGCAGCTATTGCTCACGAAAGTAGTAGGCAAAATATGCAACGACGCTTTCGAAATGGGGAATAAACCCGCGCCGAAATGACTCGGGGTCGGTTGATGCAACCTCGATATTCCGGTTAATAAATTGCTGAAATGGCTCGGGCAGTAATTTTCGCCCGACCTGGTAGGCAATGTCACGCTTAAATGCGTACACATCGTTGAGCAGCGTGTGGTAGCTGCCTTCGTAGGCGAAGCGCGACTCGATGCCACGCGCCCGACTGAGGAAGCGACGCAGCTGCACCGATTTCATACCGGCCTGGCCCAGGGTGTGCGCTATACTAATCGCCAGGCCATCGAGTAGCTCGGGCCGAATGACGGGCTGGCTGTCGCGAACCTCGAAGTACCCATCTTGCAGGTAAGTGGGGCCAATCTGGGCCGCGCCCGCCGCGGCGGGTGTTTGAGCCAGCGGTTGACCAACAACCCGGTCGGTTAGCGCCGATTGCGCATCGATACGCTGTATGCTTTCGGCCTGCAACCCGCGATCGGTGCGACGGATCGTAAAGCTTACTTGCTCGCCTGGCATCACCGTACTCAGCCCCGATCGCTCGATCGTTGTGCGCGAAAGGAATACATCTTCGCCAACGCGGCGCTCGATAAAGCCAAACCCGCGCTCGACGTTATACATTTTGATCGTGCCCAGTTCACGTTCATTTGTCATTGTATTCCCCCTGAATATCTGTCATCATTCCTCGCGCCGCGTAAGCAGCAGGTATGATGCAATTACGCCAATATGTTGTAACGACATGCTTTCAGCTGTGCCGTGCAGGGAGCGGATGATTTCATCGGCCCAGCGATATAGCTCGGCATCGCCGCGCCGCAACGCCCGCGCAAGGCTGTAGACAAACAGTGCTTTGTAGCGTAGTCCTTCGGTGCGGCCTTCGTCGCGCCAGAGCCGCTGTAAGCGCCCATATTCCACCAGATTGCGTAGCAGCGCCGAGCTAATAAACTGGCCGTGTTGCTCAAGCAGCGCTACTTCGTTGAAGAGTTGCGGCGCATCGGCCCAGTGAAAGGTATCACCCAGCAGCGATAGCTGGTCGCCCACACGCCGCTGGCCGGTTGCGTCGTGCCAGGGCCGTAGCTGGGCCTGGGCCAGCAGCTCGTCGGTGGCAGCGGCAGCACGCCCTAGCGAGTAGTGCGGCCGGGCAAAAAATAACCCAGCCGAACATGTAATACCTGTATTCTTCCCGGTTGCCTGCCCCAGCAATGCGTGCCAGTCCAGGGCTAGCGGCGTAGCCTGATCCCATGGCCCAATGAGCAAGGTAGCGCCGCCCATATGCAGGGCCGCAAAGTGCTGGTAACGCGGTTGCTCTAGTAGCTGTTGCAAACCTGCCTGGCGTAGCCGTTCCAGCTCATAGCCCAGTGTCATAACCTGGGCGGCGCTATCGTAGCCATCAGCGGTGCGGCTCAACCGCTGTAGTAGCATGGTGTTTGACTGATCGAGCGCTACCTGTAGGTAGCCAAGGTGTGCCCGCCCACCTGATTGTGCGCCCAGTTCAGTAATGGATAATGGTGCCCCGGCTTCGCTATGCGGGAGATGCCCGGCGAAATAGGGTTGGGCCATTCCATTAACGGCCCTGTTGTGCTCAGTTGTTTCATGCTGTAATAGGATATATGACGTGCCCAACGGCTGTGAAGTCACGTGCGTTACGGGCAGCAATGCCCAGCCGGGTAACAGCTCGAACGAACCGGCGACTGGCTTGCGGTGGAATGCTAATGCCTGGGCAGGTGCCAGTAGCTGGTGCAGGCGTTCGTCGCGGGAACAATGTGAGCATAGCCCATTTGGCTGTGTACCAGGGAAACGGCCACAGCCCGTACAGGGCGGGTGTAGTGCAAAGCTATGCTGGCGGAACACAAAAGCATCTTCGTTCCAACCGGTAGCTGCTACCAGCGCGCGCTGCCCGGCTTGATAGCCAGCAGTATCGAGCGCCTGGGCTAGTGCGGCCACAGCTGCGCCGAAACCTGGCTGCCCATAGTGCCCAGATTGCAGCTGCACGCTGTGAACTGGCACGTGCGCTAGCGCCAATGTCAATTCGCCAGCAAAGGTGCTATGGAACCAGCTGCTAAGCTCGTTCCCCAGCTGCTCAACCGCTGTGTGGGTAGCAGGCGTATTTGCAGCCAGCAGGTACCAGCGCTCGTCATCGCGGAACACGATATTGCCATGCGGCACGCCGATGCGTTCGGCCAGCTCGCGGCCCAACGCCTCGGCGAGGGCAGCCAGATACGCCCCACGCGCCCGCAGCCGCCCAAGATCGGTTGCTGCGCCCAGGCAGTAGCCGCGCCCACCCAGCAGGCTTGCGCCCACAAGACAGTATGACGCAGCATTGTCGGTTGCATCCGATGCACTTTGCGCCAGGCAGGCCGCGAGGGCGCTCGTCAGACGGGCCTGTGCTGCCAGTGAAACATCGTCGCGGTGCGCCGGGAGGCAGTGCCCAAACTGCTCGATCCAGGTGAGCAGCTGATCATAAAGTTGGGCAAGACTGCTCGTGTCCACCGCCTCCGCTAGCGCATCGAGCGCGGCAAACATTCCGGCCAGGTATGCCATGCGCTCTGCTTTGGGTGGCACCTGCGTGGGCGCGCGCCAGGTTGGTAGCGGCGCAAGTGCGTGCCATGCTGCTGGCGGTTCGTCGCCATTCAACCCCAACCGCGTAAAGCTTGAGCGTAGTGGCCCTTGCACGAGCGGCACGGCAACATCACCAGCTGCATCACGTACCGCCTGGCGCACGAGCGCCTGCTCAGCTGGCTCATTTAATAGCGGCAGGGCACGCAGCTGCGCCGCGCCCGCAGGCAGCGTTGCTAGCTCGCTCGCTAGCGCGGGAAGGGCGTATAGGAGCGCAGCAAGTGCAGCGCGGTAGTTTGGCACAGGTACCGACATGTATATTTCCAGGTTAGGCGGTAAGCAACGCCGCTGAGTTATTTTCTGCTCCCATGTTGAACGGAGCTGAGGGCAAATTTGGGCTATGAATTTTCAGCGAGTTTTGAGCTGCTTGAAGAAAGCTTCTGTGGGCTATAAATGAAGGTAGTATTATTAGCGGTGTCTGCGCCGAGCTCATCCTCATATCCGTTTGATTCCTCATGAAAGGAAGCAGCATGCCAACATCGAGTGAACGTCAACAGCTTATTGAGGCGTTGCGCGCCCTGCCCGCGCAGCTTGAGTCGCTAACCGCTGGGCTGAGCGCAGCGCAGCTTACTACGCCCTACTTGGCTGGCGAATGGAGTGTGGCCCAGAATATTCACCACTTGGCCGATTCGCATATGAATGCCTATATTCGCTGTAAGCTGATTGCAACGGAGGGGCATCCGACGCTCAAGCCCTACGATCAGGATCGCTGGGCGGCATTACCCGATGCGCAGCACGCCGATGTGCGTGTATCGTTGGCACTGCTGCGGGCGCTACACCAGCGCTGGGTGCTGTTCTGGGAGCGGCTGCCCGGCGAGGCCTGGGCGCGCAGCGGCCTGCACCCCGAAAATGGCGAGGTGTCACTCGATGATCAGTTGCGACTATATGCCGCGCATGGCCTTGGGCATCTCGACCAGATCACGCGCACGCTGGCTGCCCAGCCTTGAGGGTGACAAGGGGCGATCGTTTGTGGAAGAATCTGGCGGCTACCCGCTAATGTTGTGCTGACACCAGGCAGCCGCGCTATGCAAAGGTTGAGCTGGGAATTATTCGCTATCGGAGGCGCGGCGCACAACCCGCGCGAAGATGCGCTCCATCAGGCCCGGAGCCAGCGCAGTGAGCAGCGTTGCAAAGCGCAGCCGCCCGTTCATAAACACCTCGCGCGGCTCGTGCCGGGCACCTGCGACAATCCGCTGCGCCACCAGTTCAGGCGGGTCAGCGCGGCGCGGCTGGTATCCTGCACGGCGGGTGCTGCCGCGCGAATTCCTGAAGAAATCGGTGTCGGTCTGGCCCGGCAGCACAGTTATCACGCGAATATTGTCGCCGGCCAGCTCGATCCGCGCATTGGCAGAGAGAGCGTCGAGCGCAGTTTTGGTTGCGCGATAGCCCCCAATTGTTGGAATGGGCAGCTTACTGACCATCGACGACACATTGATGATCAGGCCGCCGCCAGGCTTACGTAAGTGTGGAATAGCCGCCTGCATGGCGTATAGTGGCCCTACTACGTTGATCGCGAAAATCTCTTGAAATACCTCAGGGCGCAGCGTTGCCACCGGCCCCGACATCCCTACCCCGGCATTATTCACAAGAATATCAATCGCACCAAAGCGTTCGAGCGCGCGGCTCACTAGGGCCTCAACCTGCGTGCGGTTGGTTATATCGGTTGGAACAGCCAGGGCACGCTCGTGGCCCAGCTCGGCTTCTAGGGTTGCCAGCGGCTCAGCCGAACGTGCCGCGAGCACCACTTTTGCCCCAGCGGCCACAAACGCACGCGCGGTTGCCGCACCAATTCCCATCGACGCCCCGGTGATAATCACCACTCGATCCTGTATATCCATCGCTCCATGCTCCTCAGATCACAATTGCAGCATACGCACTTATTATGCTGCACGAATGCCAAATCGAAAAATTTGCTATAATCGGCCACTATGCAACTCACCAATAAAACGATCCTGTTTCTCATCGGTACGGCCATGCTGCTGCCACTGCTCGGGCTAGCCGCGTGGCTCTGGCAGCGCTTCTACCGCGACGACGAGAGCAACACTGCCCGGCGCGTGCTGAAGAATAGTGCGCTGCCAATTGTTGCCACTCTGATCAATAAAATCGTCGATCTCGGCTTTGCAGCAGTGACATTGCGCGCGCTGGGACTTTCGGGCAATGGCGCGTATAGCGTGGTTACAACAATCGTAAGCTTGTACCTGGTTACCATCACCAACTGGGGCCTGAACGACCTGACGGTGCGTGAGGTGGCCGCCGACCACGCACGGGCACGGCGCTTATTTAGTATTACGTTGCTGCTGCGCGGCGGGCTTTCACTGCTCATGGCACCCGTCGC
>JAFEAS010000130.1 GCA_018266315.1 Chloroflexi bacterium SZAS-1
TTACTCAGCGAGCATAGCGGCGGTTTCGGCGAGGCGCGAGGTGTAGCCCCACTCGTTGTCGTACCACGCCGCCACCGAGAGCAGCTCGCCCTGCACCGCCGTCAGCGGCAAGTCCACAATCGACGAGTGCGAGTCGCCCACGATCCGCGATGACGCCCACTCGTCGTCCAGCACGCCCATAATCCCTTGCAGCGGGGCCGTGCTCGCCGCCGCGCGGAACGCGTCGTTCATCGCCGCCACCGTCACCGGCTTCTCGGTCAGCACATTCAGCTCGGCGATGCTGCCGGTGCGCACCGGGATGCGGTACGCCTTGCCGGTAATTTTCAGCCCCGGCCAGATGAACGCCAGCGCCTTGGCCGCGCCCGACGACGAGGGGATCAGGTTCTCGGCCGCCGCCCACGAGTCGCGCCGGTCTTTCATCGGCTGGTCGGTCAGCGACTGGGTGTTGGTGTAGGCGTGCACGGTCGAGAACAAGCCCGACTTGATGCCAAACTGCTCGATGATGACCTTGACCACCGGGGCAAGCGCATTGGTGGTGCAGGAAGCCATACTCACAATCTTGTGTTTGGCGGCGTCGTACTGCTCCATGTTGATGCCGGGGAGCAGGAAGACATCGGCGTCGTCGCGCGATTTGCTGGGGGCGCTGACGAGCACGCGCTTGGCACCGCGGTCGAGGTGCGCCTGGGCACCGGCGCGGGTGGTGGCGCGGCCAGTGCAGTCAATCACCAGATCGACGCCGAGCGCGGCCCAGTCGGGGAGCTCTTTCATGGCGTCGAAGTAGCGAATGCTGCGCCCGCCGACGGCGAAGCCGGTAGCGGTGGCGGCGACGGGTTCGGCCCAGCGACCATAGTTGGTATCGACCTCGAAGAGCGCGGCGAGGGTCGGAATATCGCGAATATCGGAGACGGAGACCGGGGTGAACAGATTGCGGCTGAGGCCAATCCGCATCAGCGTGCGGCCAATGCGTCCAAAGCCGTGAATGGCGACAGTTCCCATAGACTACTACCTCCTCATGTGTTGAGAGTGGGCTTCATTCCACTCGCCTCTATTCCACGCCCATCCAGGGCCGGGATGACTTCGATTCAGTTCGTAATTGGCTTGCTGGCTGTTTAGTATACACGCCAGCGGCGTGTCACTCAGTTAAGAGATCGCCGAACAACTCCTACAACATCGTAACCCGGCATAAGCGCCTGCTGCATCGCGGCCCGGGCGTTCAAGGCCAGTAGAACGCGCGCTGCGACGTTGGCCGCCAGGGTAGCCATAAACCGTGTGCTTGCAATACTGCGTTACTGGAGTTGCTCAGTTTCTGCCGTTTGTTGTGTATGGCGAATGTGCTCGCGCCGTGGCCGCTGCACTCGGGAATAGTTAGGTTGCGCCTGGGCCAGTATACAAGTTTCTGCACGCTTGAGCAACCGCGCCGCGTGAGCTGTGGCGGGCCATGAATTCGGTTGCAGCTTCGATCGAGCTATGCTATAATTTTGGCGCATAAGCAATCCGCCGGTGTAGCTCAGTGGCAGAGCAGCTGTTTCGTAAACAGCAGGTCGTCGGTTCAACCCCGACCACCGGCTCCACAGCATCAAGAAGCCCTGGAACGCAGTCAGCGTTCGGGGCTTTTTTGTTGTTTGCTTCACTGGGTGGCGCTGCCGGGCCAGGCTGCCACGCGCGTTGCCACGCCCCAAGCGCTAGCGCCTGCGCACAGGCTGATGCGCGGGTTTTGCCCAACATACTTGTGACGCCGTGTTTCTGCCGCCAAGCGCTACCCACAGCCCGGCATGGCTCTGCTATACTATATGCAACAGCAACTACTCCGCGCTGTTGTGGCGAAGCTGACAGAGTGACGAGACGCATATGACCGACGATCTTGCACGCCGCTGGCGCACGTTGCGCGCCGCACTGGCTTCGGGCGACATTGACATGGCCGTGTACGAGCGCGGCCTGGAGCGCTTGCGCCGCGAATATGGCGCCGACGCGGTTGCGGCGTTAGGCAGTAGTCTACCTCACGATCTCCGCCAGCCGCCCGGTATTGCCGTGAATATCGCGACCGAGAGCGGCAGTATTGCAAATGCACCAGTTCATGTGGTTGGCCACGCCGAGCAGGTGACCCTACAGATGGCCGACCCTGATGCGCACGAGCGGGGCAGCGATTTGCAGGCGTACCTGCGGCGCACGCTGCACGATTGTAATGCGCTGCCGCTCGGCAAGATCGACCAGACCGATGCGGCGCATACCCGCCCGATGGAGCTGGCACGAGTGTATATTGCGCTGAATACCACCGCTAGCGAGAAAGAGGAAGACGAGCGCGCTACGCGCGAGGCCCGCCGCCCCGACCAGCCGCGCCCGCTGAGCGCGGTAGCGGCGCTGGCGCAGGCCAAACGTGGCCGCATGATGCTGCTGGGCGTGCCGGGCAGCGGCAAGAGTACTTTCGCCAGCCACCTGACTTACTGCCTGGCCGAGGCTGAGCTGGCGCGCGTGCGCGGTAGCGCGGATACCGATTGGCAACAACGCCTCCCCGGTTGGGGCTATGGCGCGCTGGTGCCGGTGCCAATTGTGCTGCGCGACCTGGCCGCCTTCCCGGCGGTGGCGGCGGCAGCGCACGGCAGTGTGCGCCTGATCACCGATTTCTTGCAGGCGCGGCTGGCCGAGCTGGGCTGCCCACACGCGGCGGCCGAGTTGCGCGCTGCGCTGCGCGACGCCCGTGCGCTGCTGGTGCTCGATGGGCTGGATGAGGTGGTGGGCGACAGCGTGCTGCTACGCGTGGTCGAGGCGATTATCGACGCCGAGAAGAATTTTCCTGGGCCTATGCTGGTGACCTGCCGTGTGCTTGATTACCAGGAAGAGCGGCTTCGCCAGCTGCCTGGGTTCGCGCCGTATACGCTGGCCGAGCTGGATGCGCCCCAGATCGATGCGTTTATTGCCGCCTGGTATGCCGAGCTGGCCGATAGTGGCCGCCGCAGCCCGGCCCAGGCGGGCGCTGACACGCGCGAGATGCAGGGTGCGGTGCAGAGCCGCGATGAGCTGCGCGCCCTGGCGGGCACGCCGCTGCTGTTGACGCTGATGGCCCAGGTGCATGCGTTCCGTGGCACGCTGCCCGATGCACGCGCGCTGCTGTACTATGGCTGCATCGACTTGCTACTGCTGCGCTGGCGCCAGCCACGCGACGAGCCAGATTTGATTGAGCAGCTGGGCCTGGCGCGCTTCCGCAGCTCGGATCTGCTGGCGCTGATGGCGCGCCTGGGCTACGAAACCCACCTGCGCGCCGAGCGTGATCAGGCCAGCCGCGGTTCTTCCGATCTCGATGAAGCCACGCTGATCGCCATTCTGGCCGATATTTTCGAAACCTACGACCGGGCGCGCAAGCACGAGCTGGCCGGGAAGGTGCTGCGGGCGCTGGCGCGGGGCAACGGCCTGCTGCTACAGCGCGGCCCCCAGCTGTATACCTTTGCCCACCGCACCTTCCAGGAATTTCTGGCGGGCTACCACCTGAAAGGACTGCGCAATGCCGAAACGCAATGCCGCAGCTACGCCAAACAGCTGCACTGGCACGAGGCGCTGCTGCTTATGGTGGGCTACCAGGTGCTGGGCGAGAATGAGAAAGTTCAGCCGATTAACCTGGCCGAGAAGCTGCTGGCGGGTGGCCCGCTGGAACAGACGCTCGCTGGCGATATTCTGGCGCTGGTGGGCCGCGAGCGCGCCCAGCAGGTTGACCCTGCCCTGATTGCAAAAGATGGCTTGTGGCCGCACGCCGCACGCACATTGCGCGCCGTACAGAGCCGTGGGCAGGCACCGCAGGTACCGGCGAGCCTGCGCGCCCGCGCGGGCCTGGCGCTGGGGCGGCTGTGCTATGGCGAGCTGAAGGATCTGGCGCTGCCCGGCGCACGCCCACCCATGCCCGACCCGCGCCTGCCGCTGGCCGTGGCCGCCAGTGTCCGTAGCGATGCCTGGCAGCAGGCGCTGGCCTACTACTGGTGCCCGATCACCCCTGGCCCGTTCTGGTCGGGCAACGAGCGCGAAGGGGCCGACGAACCCGACAACCCGGTACCGCGGGCGGCGGCGGTTGGCAAAGCGGTGCAGCAGGCGCGCGACGAGCGCCAGGGCCAGCTTGGCCGCGCCGCGATTCGCCAGCCCTACCAGATTGCGCGCCACCCGGTGACGAACGCCGAGTATGCGCGCTTCCTGGCGGCCAATGGCCCGCGCGGCTACGATCCGGCCCAACCCTGGTGGACCGACGCGGGCCGCGAATATCTGCTGCCCGGCGGCTTTCGGTTTGAAGATGAGCCAGCACAGATTACGCAGCCGCGCTTCTGGGCAGTGGCGCGCTTCAATGGCGCGCTGCAGCCGGTGGTGGGGGTGAGCTGGTACGAGGCGGCGGCCTACTGCCGCTGGCTGACGCAGCTGGGCCACCAGGAAGGCTGGCTAGCCATACACGACCGCATCCGGCTGCCAACCTGGTATGAGTGGGAGCGCGCCGCGCGCCACACCGATACGCGCCGCTACCCCTGGGGCGCGGCCCCGCCCGACCCCGAGCGGGCCAATTACCGCGCTACCAGACTAGAAGCCGGAGCGCCGATCGGGTGTTTCCCGGCGGGCGCGGCAGCGTGTGGCGCGCAGGATCTGGTTGGGAATGTGTTTGAGTGGACGGCCAGCCCCTGGGAGCATTGGCAGCGCTGGGAAAAAGATTTTACAGATAGCAACCCGATTGCGGTGAGTTGGAGCTGGTTTGGCAGTGACACAAATGAGCTAAGCTGCGGCGCCCGGTACAGGTACATCCCGGATGACAGGTTCAACTTCAGCTCATTTCGGGTTGTACAGTCCCGAGCGCTCGGCTAAGGCTTCTGGATGCTGAATCCTGAATCCTGGGGGTTTGGGGGCGCACTGGTGGACATTACAGAACGAGGCATTATGGAACCACTCACCACGGCATTACTTGGCGCGCTTTCTGCCGCTGCTGGTGCGCTTGCCGGGGGCGCAGCCGACGCCGCCGCCAGCGACGCCTGGGCGGCAACCAAAGCGAAGCTGGCGGGGTGGGCGCAGCTTACCGATCGCGCGCAACAAGCCGCCTTCGCGCGGGCAATCGGCGCGGCAGTAGCCCGCATGCGCCGCGAATGGCCCGATTCATCGCAGGTTGATGACGCGCTGGCGGTACTTACCGGGCACGGCCCCGAAGCGGCAGCATTTGCGCGTGCCGCCGTCGAACAGCTACTGCTCAGCGCAACCCCCGACCAGGGCTACCTGCTTGATCTGTATCGCCGCCAGCTCCGTTTTAGCGCCGCACTGCGCGCCGAGGATCTGCCCGATTGGGGGCTGGTCGAGCCAGTGCTCACCGCTTTCCTGGGCATGGCATTGCCCACGGCGCTGCGGGCGCAGCGCGCCTTGCGGCCTCTGCTACTTGAGCAAGCCCAGCTACAGGCGCTTGATGTAGCGCGCGCCACCTACGCCGCAATACGGGAGCAGACGGCTGTGCTCGCGCGGTTCGCGGCACTGCGGGCCGACATGCAGAGCCATCCATTCATCCAGGCCACAATCACGGCCGCGCCAGGCAGCACCATCAGCAACGCGCCCGTCAATATTCTGCTGCGCGATTATACTAACCTGCCGCCAATCACCTCCGCTGAACTCGAAGTACTGTTCAGCCAGTATCGCGAGTACATCCGCGCCCAGCACGAGCGGCTCGATTTTCGCGGCATTTTGCATGTGCAGAATATGCTCAGGCTGCCCCTCGAAGCGATTTATGTGCCCCTGCGCGGCAGCGCCCCCGCCCCGCGCCCGCAGCTTAGGCCCGCGCGCGGCGACGCGCATACCACGCCACGCCCGCACCTGCGCCTACCGGAAGAGCTGCTGGACGCGGCACCAACGAGCACAGCGAGCGGTATAGCATTGCACCAACTGATCCAGACACAGCCGCGCCTGGTGATTCTCGGCGACCCTGGTACGGGCAAAAGCACCATGATGAAGTATGTAATGCTTAGCTTGCTGCGGAATCAGGGCGGCGAACGCCTGGGTATGGCCAATGCCTGGCTACCGATTCTGTTCCCGATTGCCGAATTCGCCAAAGCCTGCGAGCACACCCACAGCCTGGCCCCGCTCGAATATCTGCGCGCGTTTTATACCAGCGTCTCGCTACCAGGGGTACACCAGCTGTTCGAGCGCGCGCTGCTCAGCGGGCGGGCGATGGTGCTGTTCGATGGCCTGGATGAAGTGCGCGATACCAATGATCGCAAGGGCATTGTAAGCCGTATCGAAACGTTTGTGCGCCGCTGGGATGTGCACGGCAACCGCTTTCTGGCAACCAGCCGTATTGCTGGCTACGATGCCGCGCCCCTGGATGCGACCCTGTTCGCCCAGACCGAAGTACAATTGTTTGACGCGGCGGATATTGAGCAGTTTGCCGCCAAGTGGGGCGCGGCCTACGAGCAAGTGGGGTGGGTGGGCGATGCCGACGCTGGCGAGCTGAAGCGCAACAGTGCCGAGCATACTGCGGCGCTGCTGCAAGCTATTCGCGCAAACGAGCAGGCTGCCGAGCTGGCCCGCAACCCACTGTTGCTCACCATGCTGGCGCTCATTCGCGTGCAAGGCACCACCTTACCCAGCCGCCGGGTTGAATTGTATAAGCTGTGTATCGAAACGCTGGCCGAAACCTGGAATCGGGTGCGTTCGCTTTCGGGCCAGCCGCTCGATGTCTACCTCGCGCAGAATCACCAGAAACTCGACGCGCGCTTTGTCGTGAATCTGCTCAGCCCGATCGCGCTGTGGCTGCATGCCGAGCGTCCCGGCGGCCTGGCTGAGCAGCGCGAGCTAGAACACCAGCTGGAACACGTTTTTCGCGACACCTACGGCAAATCGAAGGGCGAGGCCAACGACCTGGCGCGCGATTTCCTGGCGCTCGTGGAACAGAAAACTGGCCTGCTGCAGGCGCGCGGTAAGCACCTGTACGGTTTTCTGCACCTGACGCTTGAAGAATACCTGGCGGCGCAGGCACTCCACGCGCGGCGCTTTGATGAACCGGACATGTTGCACGCCTATACCACCCAGCCGGGCTGGCGCGAGGTAGTGCGGCTGTATGTCGCTTCGATCGAAAGCCCGCGGGGGATGCAGCAAGCCCTGAACGAGCTGCTAAAGACGCCAACGACACCAGCTACCCTGGGTATTCCAGCGGTGCGCGCGGGCGAGTGTTTGCTCGATCTGGCACCTACCGACATTACCGAACAGGCGCGCCGTGCCGTTATCAATGCCTTGCTCGCCGCCATTGCCGATGCGGCGGTGCCGATTGCAACCCGGGTAGAGGCCGGGCAAACGCTTGGCCGCCTGGGCGACCCGCGCCTGCTCGACCCGGCCACCGGTGAGGCGCTGGGCATGGGGCAGTACGATCGCGTGGAGCCATACTGGTGCCCGATCGCGCAGGGGCCGTTCTGGTTTGGCGATGACCGTGCTACGGATAAAGTGAAGCGCGGCGGGCCGCGCTTCGACCCAGGCCGGCTGACTCAGATGACCATGCCGCACGAGTATGCGATTGCGCGCTACCCAGTGACCAATGCCGAGTTCGCGCGCTTCCTGGCGGCCAACGGCCCGCAGGGTTACGACCCGGCGCAGCCCTGGTGGACGCCCGAAGGGCGGAAATTCTTGCATCCGGGGGGCCATCGCTTCGACAACCAGGATGCATTCGTGCGTTACCCGCGCTACTGGGAAGATTCCAGGTTCAATAGCCCTGCGCAGCCGGTGGTGGGGGTGAGCTGGTACGAGGCGGCGGCCTACTGCCGCTGGCTGACGCAGCTGGGCCGCCAGGAAGGCTGGCTAGCCATACACGCCCGCATCCGGCTGCCAACCGCGCTCGAGTGGGAGCGCGCCGCGCGCCACACCGATACGCGCCCCTTCCCGTGGGGCACGGCCGCGCCAACACCGCAGCACGCCAACTACCAGGATGCCGGGGTTGGCGCGCCCACGCCGGTGGGCTGCTTCCGCACTGGCCGCGCCGCGTGCGGTGCCGAGGACTTGATCGGGAATACGCTTGAGTGGCTGGCGACGTCATATGAAGCTGGCACAGATCCAGTCCCACAGAAAGATTTTACACTCGATAGCGATGTTAGGTTTTCGTCTACGTTCTTTGGCAATGATATCGAACAATTGTGCTGCGGCGCCCGTGGCAGGTACTACCCGGACTTCAGGCTCAGCAACTGGTCATTTCGGGTGGTGCAGTCCCGAGCGCTCGGCTAAGGCTTCTGGATGCTGAATCCTGAATCCTGGCTGCTGGTATCCTGAATCCTGGGGGTTTGGGGGCTACGCCCCCAACCGCGCGTAGCGCGGAATCGGGGTGTCAATGGTTTTTAATCAAGCCGGGGGAGGTGCTAATGGATGGAGATGCGACCGCCCAGGAAATTGCGCAGCGATTAGCCGCCAGGCAGCCGGCCGGGGCCACGGCGGCACCATTAGCGGCGCGCGCCTGGGCCGAGCTGCGCCGCCGCGCGCAGGGCGATGCCCTGGCTGCCGCAGTCATCACGCTGTGCGAGCACGATGCCGCCAGCGCCGATATGCAGCGCCGCCTGGCCGGGCTGCTCGGCACGTATTTTTCCGCCGAAGAGCTGCACAAACTGCTGGTTGCGCTGCGCGGCACTGCCGCCGGGCCACAGGTGCGTTCGCGCATCAACGCCGACGAAGACGCCCTGATCCAGGGCAGTGGCCACAAAGTCGTAGGCCCGCCCGGCCCCCTCGATCTGGAAACCCACGCTGGCAAGCGCGGCCGCATCATCGACAGCCCGATCACCATCATTGGCGCCAGCACACCGATCGGCACACCACGGCCCGGCGCGCCAACCTCAGCCGCTGCGCCTGCCCCTGCGCGCCCGGCGCTGCCCGCCACGCTCAGCGCCGACGGCACGCACTTCAGCTACGGCCACGCGCTGCTAATTGGCGTTGGCAGCTACCAGCGCGCCGCCCTCTCGGTCGAAACCACCGCCGCCGATGCCGTACAGCTGGGCGCGCTGCTCTGCGACCCGCAGTGCGGCGGGTATCCCCCGGCGCAGGTGCGCGTGCTGAGCGATGCCCAGGCCACGCGCGCGGGCATGCTGGCCGCCTTCGCTACCTTCGCGCAGCAGCTTGCGCAGGCACCGCGCGCGACGGCGATCGTGTTTTTCGCGGGCCACGGCCAGCAGCGCGGCGACGATTTCTTCTTGCTGCCGCACGACTACAACCCCGACGCTGTGGATGCCAGCGCAATCAGCGCCGCTGAATTTCACGCCTGCATCGCCGCGCTGCGCCCGCACGCCCAGAAGCTGCTGGTGGTGCTCAACTGCTGCCATTCCGGCGGCATCGGCGCTGCCGTGCTTGGCACAGGCGCGGCGGGCGGCGCAGCCGACGGCACGGCGGGCGCTACGCCACCGGCGGCGTTCTACCAGCCGCTCGTCGCAGGCAGCGGGCAGGTGGTAATCTCGGCGGCGCGGCCCGGGCAAAAAGCCGGGGCCGATGCCTGGAGCGCGCCCGCGCACACCCTGTTTGGCGCGCGCCTGCTGGCAGCGCTGCGTGGCCAGGCCCCCGGCGACGCGCCCGGCATTGGCGTCTTCGAGCTATTCGGCTACCTCAGCACGTATGTCCCCGCCGATGCGCGCCAGATCCACTACAACGGTGCGCCGCTAGCCCAGGAGCCGCTGCTCTACGCCCACCAGCTCGACACAAACATCGCAATTGCGCTGCGCCCGAATTGGCAGGGTGGCACGCTCGCTGCCGACCTCGCAACCACGCTCGAAGCACTGGTGCAGGCCGAGATTGAGCTAGCCAGCTACGCGCGCGAAGCTGATGCGCCCGCCGCGCTACAGCAGCGGCGCGATGCCCTGCTGGCACAGCTGGCGCAGGCGGGCTGAGCCAGAGCATTGATGTCAGGACTTTCGCTTACTCAGGCAAATTCTTCGCTCTCTTGGTGATGTTTTGCGCTCCGCGCAAAACATCACCNNCAACGAAAAAAGTACCGTGCTGCCACAGGCACATAAACACGTAAGCGAAAGTCCTAGATGTATTGAAGCACATAAAACAGATTGTTCGGAGAGCGAACCTAAACCTGTCAGCTGCGGCCTGCAATACAATGGCCGCTTCCTGATGCAGCAAAAGCGGCAGCTGACAGGTTTACGCCCCCGATAGGGTTACTACACCAAACCCGGTTGAATACGGGTATAGGTTGAACCACGCATGACGCACGACAAAGCCCAACGCTGCGTGCGTAGCGCGCCATATTCATGACAATTAGTGGTATCACACCATAAACCCATCGAGATCATCCAGAGGCAGTGTCGCAACATAATCCGCAATCGTCTCGGCGCGGCGAATACAGCGCACACTGCCATCGGCCCGCAGCAGCAGCTCAGCCGAGCGCAGCTTGCCGTTGTAGTTAAAGCCCATGGCGTGGCCGTGCGCCCCGGCATCGTGCAACACCAGCAAGTCGCCAGCCGCCAGCGCGGGCAGCTGCCGGTCGATCGCGAACTTGTCGTTATTCTCACACAGCGAGCCGGTCACGTCGTAGCGCTCAGTCGCCGGTAGGTGTTCTTTTCCCAGCACAGTGATATGGTGGTAGGCGCCGTACATCGCCGGGCGCATCAGGTTCGCCATACACGCATCCAGCCCGGCAAACTGCTTGTAGCCGCGCTTCAGGTGCCGCACGCGCGCGACCAGGTAGCCATACGGCCCGGTAATCACGCGCCCGCACTCCATCAGTAATGCCAGCGGCCCCAGCCCGCGCGCCGCAATCAGCTCGTTATACGCGGCGCGGATGCCCGCTGACACCTGCGCCAGATCAACCGGGCGCTGCTCGGGGCGATAGGGGATGCCAATGCCGCCACCAATATTCACAAACTCGCAGCGGATGCCCAGCCGCGCGTGCAGCTCGCCCACCAGCGCAAACAGCATCGCGGCGGTGTCGCTGAAGTAGCGCGCATCAAGCTCGTTCGAGGCAACCATCGCGTGCAGGCCAAAGCGCCGCACGCCGCGCGCCTGCGCCTGGGCATATGCCTCAAATAGCTGCGCGCGCGTAAGACCAAATTTCGCCTCCTCAGGGTGCCCGATAATCGTATTACCGGGCCGCGCCGCGCCAGGGTTATACCGAAAGCTCAGCAGCTCGGGCAGGCCAGCAGCGGCTTCCAGGTAGGCAATATGCCCAATATCATCGAGATTGATGATTGCGCCCAGCTCGCGCGCCGCCCGAAATTCATCAGGCGGAGTGTCGTTTGAGGTGAACATGATGTCGTCGCCGCGTAACCCGGCGCGCGCCGCCAGCACCAGCTCGGGCAGCGAGCTACAGTCGGCGCCCAGGCCCTCGGCGGCCAGCAGCTTGAGCATGAATGGGTTAGGGGTCGCCTTCACCGCAAAATACTCGCGGAAGCCCGGGTTCCAGCGAAACGCCTGCAGCAGCGCGCGCACATTCGCCCGCATCGCTGCCTCGTCGTAGAGGTAAAACGGCGTGGGGTAGGTTGCAGCAATCGCTTCAAGCTGGGCGCGCGTAAACGGTAAGGTCTTTTCGTGCGCGTGCGCGTTCATAGATAGTGCCTCTATAAGCGTTGGCCTTCATGTTCAACGTATGCCGGGAAGCTACGCGCCCAGAGCAACCAGCTGCTGCGCCAGGGCAATGTCAGGTTCCCAGCCCTGCCCCACGTCTTCCAGCGACCACCAGGCCGAAAGCACGGTGTGCGCCAGCCCCCAGGCCAGCAGCCGCGCGCGCTCGAACCCCAACATTTCGGCGAAAATCGCCACGCGGCGCGCTAACAGCCGCGCCGGTTGCGGCGCAGCCAGCACGCGGCCCGGCGGGTTACGCAGAAAAGCCGCCACCTCGTAGGCCGGTTCGCCGAGCACGCCCTTCGGGTCGATCGCCAGCCAGGGCGCGCGCTCGGCGGCAAGGATATTGAAGTGATGCAGATCGCCGTGCAGCAGCATGGGCGGCCCGGCCGAGGCCAGCAGCTCGGCAAATAATGCCTCGGCGCGCTCGACCAGCGCAGCGGGTAGCGGGCCGGTGCCGCCGCCAAACCGCGCCCGCAACCGCGTGAAGCCCTGCGCCCAGCGCGCTACCGTTGGGAAGGTATGATCCGGCGGCGGCGGGCACCACAGCGCACGCATCACTTCCGCCGCCCGCTGCGTGGCCGCGTCGTCGTCTTCCACCGCCGCGAGCATTGTGCCAGGCAGCAGTCGTTCGAGCAATAGCACACCGCACGCAGCATCGCTGTCGAGCAGGCGCACAATGCCGCGCCCGGCATACTGGCGTAGCGCCGCCGCCTCATTGGTTAGCTCGGGGTTAGGCACGCCCAATTTCAGCACCACCGGCAAGCCATCGGCCCGCAGCGCGGGCGCGGCATAGTTGTACGAAAGCGCAAATGGCGCGCCAATGGTCAGCCCCCAGCGCTGCGCACATGCACCGAGCAGCGCGGGCAGCGCCGCCAGCCAATCCCGCCCGGCATCGCCATAGAGTGCGGTGATTGTTTGAGAAAATTGCGCGGGAAGCTCCACAATCCGCCTTTCTGCCAGGCCACGCCGCCGCCAGTATAGCATAGGCACCCACGCCTTACGCCTTGCCAGCGCGCCAGCCTGCCCGTATAATCCGCGCCGCAGGAGGCAGTATGCGAATTGCAATCAACGCTATGTTCTGGCAGCAAGCAAACGTTGGCAGCGGCCAGTACCTGCGCGGCCTGCTCGCTGGGCTGACGCGCAATGCACCGACACACGAATATATTCTTTTACTGCCCGCCGCGACCGAGCCAGCAACCGGGTATGGCGCGCCGTTGCGCTTTGTGCGCGTGCCCACACCATTCGACAAGCGCAATGCCAACCTGGCGAAGCTCTGGTTCGAGCAGGTGGGCGTGCCACGCGCGGCCGCGCGCCTACAGGCCGATCTGCTGCATGTGCCATATTTTGCGCCGCCGCTCGTTTCAGCCATACCCGTGGTCGCAACCGTGCTCGATCTTATCCCGCTGCTTTTGCCCGAGTATCGCGGCGGCGCAGCGGTGCGCGCCTACACCCGGCTGGCCGCGCGCGCCGCGCAACGCGCCCGCGAGGTCATCGCCATCTCACACGATTCGCGCAACGACATTCTGGCCCACCTTGGCTGTGCGCCAGCGCATGTCACTGCCATTCCGCTAGCGGCGGGCGCGCAGTATAGCCCGCGCAACCGCGCCGAGGCTGCCGCCGAGGTAGCCACACGCTACGGCCTGCGCGGCCCGTTCGTCTACTACGTTGGCGGCCTGGATGCGCGCAAAAATGTGCCAATGCTGCTGCACGCCTGGGCCGGGCTGCGCCGGGCGGGCGGGCCAGCGGCAACGCTCGCGCTAGCCGGGCGGGCGCTGGGCAGCAACCCCACGCTCTTCCCCAACCTGGATGCGCTCATTCGTGAGCTCGGCATTGGCGATTCGGTCATGCGCATCGATGTCCCGCACGCCGATAACCCGGTACTGTATAATGCGGCCACAGCATTCGCCTTCCCATCGCGCTACGAAGGCTTTGGCCTGCCGCCGCTCGAAGCTTTGGCATGCGGCACACCCGCCGTTGTGTCGAGCGCGAGCAGCCTGCCCGAGGTGGTTGGCGATGCCGCACTGCTCGCTGCACCCGACGATATACCCGCCTGGACGGCGGCGCTGTGGCGGCTGCTGGCCGATGCGGAACTGCGCGCTACCCTGCGCGAGCGCGGGCTGGCGCGGGCCGCCCAGTTCAGCTATACGCAGGTTGCCAGCGATACGCTCGCAGTGTATGAGCGCGCACGCGGGCGCTGAGCTGCATACCTTATTAGGACTTTCGCTTCCCTGTTTATTTGCCTGCGGCAGCACGGTACTTTTTCTTCTCTCCTGGTGATTTCTTTGCGCGGAGCGCAAAACATCACCAGGAGAGAAGAATTTGCTTGAGTAAGCGAAAGTACTATCTTATAAGCAGGGTGCATTGCGCCTGCGGCGAGCTGCCGTCATTATCTTGTAATCTACGAACACTTGTTCGTATACAGAAGACTGTAGTACACTCGCTTTTACCCCTTGTACATGGTTCGTTCGGGCACCCACCAGGCAAACGCCTGCAATGCCCGCGCGGCCAGAGGAAATAGTAAAAGCGATGAATGAAGATGAGTTGATCGAAGAGATCAGCCACAACGAGGCATTGTTGCGCATTCAGCGCCGCAACCTGCGGGCACTCGAACTCCAGATCGCCCAGCACGGGCCGTTCGATGTACCGCTGCATATGCAGCTCGCACACGACGAACTGCGCGCCGAAATCACCCGGCTTACCCATACCCGGCGCGATTTGCAGGCGCGCTTGCGCCGGGCGCAACGCAACCGCAAGGGTTAGCGCCAGTACCCACGCATACCATATAGGTGGTCATGAAGATACTGTTACTTTCTAAAGCGCTCGTGGTTGGTGCCTACCAGAAGAAGGCCGAGGAGCTGGCAGCCCTCCCCGGCGTAGAGCTGACCGTCGCTGTGCCGCCGAGCTGGCGCGAGCCAGGCACAATCGAGCAGCGACTCGAACGGCGCTTCACACGCGGCTACCGCCTAGTCGAGCTACCGATCTGGTTCAATGGGCGGCATCACGAACATTTCTACCCCGGGATAGAACGGCTAGTGGCGGCAGTGCGCCCCGACGTGTTTCATATCGACGAAGAGGCGTTTAACTTCGCCACGTATCACGCGATGCGCGCAGGCGTGCGCTACGGTGCGCGCTGCTGCTTCTACAATTGGGCAAATATCGCACGCCGCTACCCGCCGCCGTTTGGTTGGTTCGAGCGTTATAACTTCCGGCACGCCGCCCACGCGATTGCGGGCAATGCCGAAGCCTCCGCAATCATCCGCAACCACGGCTACGGCGGGCCAATCACTATTCTGCCACAGGTTGGCGTCGACCCGACGATCTTCGCCCCGGGACACACCAACCATCCGTCCGCGCACAACGCCGCCGAAACACCATTCGTGGTGGGCTACCTGGGCCGGCTCGTGCCACAAAAGGGCGTTGCTGACCTGATTGCGGCGCTGCCGCTGCTACCAAAACACATTCATGTCCGGCTGGTTGGCGATGGCATACAGCGCGCCGAGTTGCTTGCCCGCGCTACCGCGCTTGGCGTGCGCGAGCGCGTCGAGCTAAAACCCTGGACCGATGATGTGCCAGGCGAGCTACGCGCATTCGATGCGCTGGTATTACCCTCGCACACCACGCGCAGCTGGAAGGAGCAGTTCGGGCGCGTATTGATTGAGGCGATGAGCTGCGGCGTGCCGGTGGTCGGCTCATCATCGGGTGAAATTCCGCGGGTGATTGGCGATGCGGGCCTAGTATTCCCCGAAGGTGATCGCGCTGCACTGGCGGGCGCTATGAGCCAGCTCGCTGCGAACCCGGCGCTCTGTGCCACCTTGGGCGGGCGTGGCCGCGAGCGCGTGCTCAAACACTATACTCAGACCGCTCTGGCACAGCAGTACTACAATGTGTATTACCATATGCTTACGCAATAGATTTTGGATTGAATCGACTTTCTGTAGAAATATGACAATATATTCAGCTACATTAACTCGATCTTAACTTGAATTTCATCTAAATATCATGATATAGTCATCTCGTTGTAATATAGGTAGTAAATAAAGTAATTCGTACTAAGTAGCCGTTGCAGACTGGCAGGTGCTGTCAGTCTTTTTTCACGGTGTGTATTTCTTAAGTAACCTCTTCCGCGAAATACTCGAGCACGTTACTGCTCACAATCACTCATTATTCTACACTCTTCGCGGAATACCTTCATCTGTAAAAACCGTACAGCTCACGCACAGTAAGCGCCTTAAAATTGCCCTAGTGCGGTGAACTAGCCCAGTTTTTGCCATGCAATACGCAATATTGCGGCCTGCTTCTCAGCGCGCCCTAATCGGGATAAGCGTTGTGTGCAAAAAATACCGTATCGGTGGGTAGCTTTTGTAGAAGACCCTGTACTGATAGCATTTCGGGCACCGCAGATTACACAAAAAAAGGCGAGAAGTGTGTGGGACCACTTCTCGCCGCACGACCAGCATGCGCTTGCTGTTTTCGAAGGCTGCGAGCATCCGAAATCACAGGACATGCATACGGCCACTGTTATTATATGCGTTCTAACCCACAAATAAAATGTTTTTTTGACAACAATTCCATTGCATTTTTTTAGAATTTATCACCTACCTACGTATAGCTCACGCCCACACGCGCTGCGGCTTGGAAAATTCACTAACCGCACATCATGATCTGGATCAAAAATGTCGTAATAGTAAAACTTTCACTTACCCAGGCAACTTCGCTATTTCCCTTTACCAGGGGAAATGAAGAAAAAAGTACCATGCTGCCGCAGGCACATACACTGGCAAGCGAAAGCCTTAAATAGAAGCAACCGAGGCACAACAAAACCGGGAAGGTTTAAGCTAAGGAGGAAGGACATGGCATAACTCAGGCAATGCGTCACACCTAAACTATTTGGTGCAATGCAGATTGGCGTGGGAACCAACCTGACATCACCAAATAATTGGTGTGGCGTGATAGCGAGCTAGATAGTACAGCAGGCCATGTTGTCTGCCTCACTACCAGCTCGTAATCATTGTATTGAAGGCTGCGAGCATCCGAACATCAAAATAACATGGCATACGGAGGTATTCATGACCACCAGTGTAGTCCCCGGGTTAGTGTGTACCGATTTCGACACAGTTCGACATCGAGATTACGCAGCTGTGCTCACCACAGACGCACAGACCCTACCTCTCATTTCAATCATTGTTCCAACCCGGAATGAAGCCGATAATATCGGCACGCTCGTCAACCAACTAACCATCGCCACAGCGTCAATT
>JAFEAS010000131.1:0-1382 GCA_018266315.1 Chloroflexi bacterium SZAS-1
GTGCGCCCAATCGGCTGCTGGTCGATATCAATCACCTTGTCAAGATGCTCAAGCCCGTGCAATGCGCGGTAGGGGCCGTGCTTCAGCTGGGCCTTGTTCAGGCGGTTCGCCAATGATGGGTAGAGTGTTTCGGTGATGAGTGATGATTTGCCCGAGCCAGAAACGCCGGTGATGCACACAAACGCGCCAAGCGGGAAGCGCACACTCACATCGCGCAAGTTGTTCATGGTTGCGCCTTCAAGCGCAAGCCACTGGGGTTCGGCGGGTAGCCTGGCGGTTTTGCTGCCTTTGGCAACCGCTTTCTGCGCTTTTTTACTCAGCGGTATCCGCGCCGGGTTCGCTTCTTCGGTGCCATCAATGCGGGCGGTACGTCGCTGCGCTGGGATGGTGATCTCAAGGTTGCCCGCCAGGTAGGCCCCTGTCTGCGATTCACGTACCTGAGCGACATGGTGCGGCGTGCCTGCGGCCACCACGCTACCGCCTTTCACGCCTGCGCCTGGCCCAAAGTCAATCAGCCAATCGGCCTCTTGCATCGTTTCCAGGTCGTGCTCCACGACAATGACGGTATTGCCTAGGTCGCGCAGCTTGATCAGGGTGTTGAGCAGCTTGCGGTTATCACGCTGGTGCAGGCCAATACTTGGCTCGTCGAGGATGTACATAACGCCCACTAGCCCCGAGCCAATTTGCGAGGCGAGCCGAATGCGCTGAGCCTCGCCGCCGGAGAGAGTTGGTGCCGGGCGCTGCAGCGTGAGGTAGTGCAGGCCAACGTTTAGTAAGAAGCCGAGCCGCTCGCGGATCTCCTTCAAGATTTCTCCGGCGATCTCAAGCTGGTACGGCGTGAGCGTCACTGAAGACGGACGACTGGCGACCGACAACTGTGGCGCGTGCCCATTTGTTTCTGTCCGAAGGCCGTTGTTGCTTGCTGGCTGATTGGCACTATTCGTAGCGGCTTGCTCAGGTGCTTGCCCGGTAAGCGCCAACGCCCAGTCAAACGATTCTTTGATGTTTAGCTCACAGACAGTGCGAATACTAAGGTCGCCAACTGTAACCGCCAGGCTTTCGGGCCGCAGCCGCGCGCCCTGGCAAGCCGGGCAGGGCTGCTCGCTCATATACGACGCGTACATTTCGCGCGTCCAGTCGCTGTCGGTCTGGTGGTAGCGCCGGGTGATTTCGCTGGCTAACCCTTCCCAGGGCCGCAAAAACTCGCCATGCGAGCCGTTCGTGTCGTTCCAGCTGAAGCGCACTTTTTCCTTGCCACTGCCATAAATCACCACCTCGCGGGCACGGGCGGGCATTGTTTCCCACGGTGCATCGAGTTCGAAACCATACTGGCGGCTAATCGATAGCAGGCAGCGGTAGGCCCATGAGTCTTTCTTCTTGCG
>JAFEAS010000131.1:1494-17255 GCA_018266315.1 Chloroflexi bacterium SZAS-1
TGCAGGTGTTCTCTTCGCTCATCAGCCACTCTTCGGGTTGACCACTGACCACTGACGACTGACGATTTTCTTGCCCCGGATCGTTTTCGGTGGTCGATAGTCGGTAGTCGGTGGTCGGCTGGATGCTGATAACGATCATGCCCTCGCCGACACGTAGCGCCTGCTCGATGCTGTCGGTGAGGCGGGTGATGAACGCGCTCCAATCGTCGGGTTCGCTAGCCTGGGCCTTTCCAGAGGATAGCTGACGGTTACTGGCAGAGTTACCTGGCTCGGCGGTTGGTCGCGTCGGCATTGCCAGGCGATCGACTACCACCTCGATCGTATGCTTCACCTTCTTATTGAGCTTAATGTCCTGGCTCAGCTCCATCATCTGTCCATCGACACGTACCCGCGAGAAGCCTTCGGCCTTGGCTTCCGCAAACACATCTTTGTATTCGCCTTTGCGCTGCGATACCAGCGGGGCTAGTACCATAAAGCGCGTGCCAGCTGGCAGTGTCAGCACACGGTTGACCATTTGCTCGGCGCTTTGCGAGCCAACCTCGCGCCCGCACTGGTGACAGTGTGGTGTGCCAACCCGCGCAAACAGCAGGCGCAAGTAGTCGTAAATCTCGGTGACGGTGCCGACCGTTGAGCGTGGATTCTTCGAGGCACTTTTCTGCTCGATCGCAATTGCTGGCGAGAGGCCGCCAATATAATCAACTTTGGGCTTTTCCATTTGCCCCAGGAATTGGCGCGCATATGCCGACAGCGATTCGACATAACGGCGCTGGCCCTCGGCGTACAGGGTATCGAAGGCTAGCGACGATTTGCCCGAGCCGGAGACGCCGGTGAGTACCACAAGTTTATCGCGCGGTATCTCGATATCAACATTCTTGAGGTTATGCTCGCGGGCACCTTTGATGATGATCTTGTCTTTCGACATAGCTGCTCTTCCTGAAGCTTGGTAAGCAAGATAAAACGCCGCTTGTGCGGGCGCATTCGCTCCGATGCGGCGTCGTAAAATATGAACGGGTGTGCGAGAAGTATAGCACTGCGCGGATGCTTCGTCAAAGGGGAAAGGCGCGTTCGATGGTCGCGCGATGCTCGTCGTAATGCTCGTAGGTGTCGCCCGTTACCCAGTCTATCAATACACCAGTGCTATCGGGGCCGCGGCCAGGTGGCGTATACTCGCGGTATAGCTCGGCTTCGTCGATTTGCTCAAGCCTGGCCAGCGTTGCCTGGTGCGAAGCGCGGAATGCAGCCAGCACTTCGTCGAGTGTGCGCGCCTGGTCGCGCTGAAATAAGGCTTCATTCAGCTCATCGACATTTAGCGCGGTGTAGCCAATATTCCCCAGCTGGGTTACCTGCTCGAATGGCCTTTTGCCAATATGGAAATGCAGCATAATCTGCTCCCAAGCAGTAATATGCGCCAGCATGTCCTTAACTGACCAGGTTGTGTCGATTGGCTGAGTGAGCTGTGCGGTGCTCAATTGCAGCACAAGCGCGTTGAGCGCCGCATACGAACTACGGATACGTTCTAGTAGCTCGGCTTTGGTACCTGGGGTATCACTCATGATGTTGGTTCTCCACATTAGTAAATTCATAGCGCATGTAGAGCTTGCTGACCGAGGCGCGCCGCACTTCGCTGAAGCCAGTAGCCCGAAATGTGGCGGCGCTACCTTCAAAGCCAGCCGCCCCCGAAAGCCGCTGACCAGTATATTTGTGTGATGTTAGATCTAATGGGTATGCCTCAACAATGCGCGCGCCATGCCTCTGGGCGAATTCGAGCGCGCCACGGATGAGCGCCTGGGTTACACCCCGCCGACGATAAGGCTTGGCAACAAAGAAGCAAACAATTGCCCAAACCGGCTGCTCATCGATGCGTTTTAAGCTTCGTGAGCGCTCAATTGCAGCGAAGTGCTCACGCGGGCCAACCGCGCACCAACCAATTGCCTTTCCATACTGATATACCAGCACGCCTGGCGGCAGTTCTGATGTTGTGAGTGACTGGAGCGCAGCATACCTTTCGTCATTGCCCATTACATTGAACATAGCATGGGGTGTGCGCCAGAACATACACCAGCATCCGGCACATGCGCCATTCGGCCCAAACAGCTCTACCAAGTCATTCCACCGCGCAGGTGTAGCCGGTAGAATGTCAAGAGGTATTATCTGCTGGCTTTCGCTCATCGATGTATCGTTGCTACTTGAATTGCTCGTTTAAGAAAGTAATAGTGCGTTCCCAGGCTAATGCGGCGGCGGCTGGGTTGTATTCAGGCCGATCGGTTTCGACAAACCAATGTTGTGTTCCTGGGTAAATATAGAAGCGAGTATGGCGGCCAGCCGTGCGCAAATCAGCTTCCATCTGATGGATGCCATCAAGCGGTTCCCACGGGTCGTTTTCTGCGAAATGCCCGAGGTAGGCTGCCTGCGATACATTGAAATCGGCTGAATAGCTACCATAAAATAGTACCGCTGCGTGTATATCCTCCGGGCGCTCGCTGGTCATCAGTAGCGCCCACGCCGCGCCAAATGAGAAGCCCAGCACCGCAATTGGCCCGGAAACAGCGGGATGCGCCAGCAAGGCTTCGGCGGCACCCGCGACAGCCGCCTGCACATGTGCATCGTCGTGTTCTTCGAGCATCGCCTGGGCGGCTTCGACTGTGTTGGCAGTGCGGCCCTGGAACATATCGGGGGCGAGCGCGACAAACCCGGCTTCGGCTAGCTGGTCGCAGATATGATGAACGAAGGGGGTAAGCCCCCACCATGCGTGCAGCACAAGCACTCCTGGTGCTGGTGTGTTGGCAGGCAGTGCCAGGTACGCGCGAATAGTGCCGCTGGTCGTCGTAATATCGAGCATGCACTTCTCCTACTGAGCGAGCGTTGTTTTGGCACCAGTGTAGCAGGAAAAGCGGCAAGAATCGACCCTGATTGCAAACAAATTTGCGGATTTTAGTGTGCTTGTAGCACCTGTGTGCGAGTAGGGTTATGACCATACTTCCATACGAGTGAATACGGCAAGAGCTTCGGCTTCGGATGGGGGATGCACGACGTTCGTGTCGGCAAAATAGCGCGCCTGCGGGTAGGCAGTTGCGTGGATGCGCGCAGCAGCTTGAGCGCTATCGTAGTGGGTACACCGCAGCTCAGGGGTTGGGCCAAGCAGCAGCCAGTACGCGCCTGGCTCGCCATAAGGCATGCCAACGCTGCTAGCGTTCAGTACGCGCACGTTGCCCACCTGCCGATCGAATTGCATATGGGTGTGCCCACACACAACCAGCGCGGCATCGAGCCCTGCAAATAGTGGCAGCAAGCGCGCTTCGGGGGTTAGCCGAGTGAAAACGTCAGTATCGTTGCGGGGCGTTGCGTGACAGAACAGAACCGGGCCAACACCGGAAACCATCAAGTTTAGCGTGGCAGGCCAGTTGTCGATTCGTTGTTGGTGCTGTGGTTTGAGCTGGTCAGCTACCCATACAACGATTTCGCGCACGTGCGCAGGAAGGTCGCCGATTTCCTGCCCAGTCATCTGTGCGGCGATCTCACGATCGGCGTTGCCACGGATGAAATGCACCGGGATGGTCTGGCTCAGCAGGCAGTCGAGCGTTTCCGTAGGCATTGGGCCTGCAACCACATCCCCACCGATGATGATCTGATCGACGTGCGCCGCAACGATATCGCGCAGCACTGCCTCAAGCGCAGGCAGGTTGCCATGGATATCGTACAGCGCAGCAACTCGCATAATTAAACCGTCTTCTTATCTCGGTGCGTGCGCATCAGATAATTCACCGGCTGGAAAGCCTGGCTAGTGTATGAACGCTAATGCGCGTTTTCTTTCGCCTCGTACTCGACCTCATAGATCTGCACAGGCTCTTGTTTGCCCTTAAGGTATACGCGCTCGCTTTTGCGCAATGGCCAGGGCGCTTGCCAGTTTGGGGGCAGCGCATCGACGAGTGGGCCAGCGACAATCACCTGCCCAGCGTGCGCGATGCCGTTCAGGCGGCTGGCCGTATTCACAACATCGCCAATGAGCGTGTAATCCATGCGCTGATCGGAACCAATATTACCAACCACGGCGCGCCCATATGCAACGCCAATGCCCATGCCGATTTCACGCTTCAAATCGAGCTTCCAGCGGCGGCTGAGCATGGCAAACGCGCGTTGCAGATCAACCGCTGCGAGTAATGCGCGCTCAACATCGTCATCGCGGGCAATCGGGCTGCCGAACACGGCGAGTAGGCCATCGCCCATGAATTTGTCGATTGTGCCGCCATGGCTATACAGCACCTCAGTCATAGCGGTGAAGTAGCGGTTGAGCACCTGTTCAACCAGAACACGCGGTGGCAACCCCTCGGTGAGGGCGGTGTAACCACGAATGTCGGCAAAAATTACGGCAACATCGCGCTCAACTGGCGCGCCCAGGTCGCCACCGCCAGCCAGCACCTCTTCCACAACCTGCGGCGACACGTAGCGGCGGAACACGCTGCGCAGGCGCTCTTGTTCCTGGCGTTCCAGCTCCTTAATTGCGGTTATGTCCTGCAATACGGTTACACGCCCAATCAGCTCGTCGTCGGCACCGCGCACGGGCGCAACGCTCACATTGAAGATTTCGCCATGCGGCAGCATTACTTCATTTAAGGGATATGGGCCGTGACCATTACGCTGGCCGCTCAATACATTGAGCAAATCGGTATGCTGAAAGAGCGCGCTGATTGGCTGCTGCTCGGCATGATCGTTAAGGCCAAGCCGCTCGTGGGCCGCGCGATTGGCGAGCAGTAGGCGGTCGTCGGGGCCAATCAGCAAAATGGGGTCGGCGGCCCCGCCCAGCACTGCGTCGAGTGTGCTGCGCTCTTCGGTCACTTCACGATAGAGCCGGGCATTTTCGAGCACTTGCGCCATCAGGCTTGCTACGGTTTCGAGCAGGGTTGTTTCGGCCTGCCCGAACTGTTTAGAGCGGCCGGTCAAGTCCAGCACAATAATCCCGATGCGGCGGCCATTATTTATCAGTGGGGCGAGCACTAACGATTCAATCGCATGTTGCTGTAATACCCCCTGCACAGTTGCCAGGCGTTCATCGTAGGCTACCACCGGACTGATCTGAATAGTGCGAATATCGAGCAGGGACAGCTCGTGGAGCGGAAGTGGGAAGTGCAATTGCGAGCCTGCCGTTGCAGCCGCAGCGCTGTGGGTTGCAATGCGCAGCCCCCCGCGCCGGTCGTCGCCCAGCAGCACAATGCCGCAATGCTCGGTGCCGAAAATGGCCGCGATTGCGGCGGTGGCAACGCGCAAATTGGCGTTTACATCGAGCTGGGCAGTTACCGCAACCGACATTGAATTCACATGGCCGAGCTGGCGAACGCGGCGCTGCTCGTTATCAAAGAGCTGAGCATTTTCGAGAGCAACGCCAAGCTGGCCGGAAAGGGTGTCGAGCAGCCGAATATCGTTTGGCCCAAAGGCATCAAGTGTGTCGCTCTCAACGTTCAGCACGCCAAAGACTTCGCGCGCAGTGAGAATCGGCACCACCAGCTGTGAGCGGGTGGTTTTAGCACTCAACTCCGCCACAAAGTGCGGGTCGGCGTGTACATTGCCAACGCATAGTGGCTCTTGCTGTAGGGCAGCTTGCCCAACAATGCCCCGGCCTATCGGCAGCCGCTGACCCATGCGCGACTCTTCATCGGTAATGCCTGCCATGGCGCGCACCACCAGATCATCGCCGTCGCGCAGCAGCATCGACACGCTTGGGTAGCCGAAGGTCAAGTGTACGAGGTACGACACCAGGCGCACCAGCTGCTCGGGGCGCATCAGCTCGGTCAGCAAGCGGCTTACCTGATTAATGCGCTGTAATTCCTCGTTACGGCGTTCGAGCAAATCGTTTTGTGTGCGTGTGAGACGAAATAGCTCGGCGTTCTCAAGCGCGATTGCGCTCTGTGCTGCTACCGAGTTGAGCAGATCAAGATGTTCGGTGGTGAAATAGCCAGGGGTGTGGTGTACCAGGGTAATAACCCCCAGTACCCGCTCTTCGCGAATAATCGGCACAGTTGCGACGCTACGAACCATCTGCTGGTGCGGGGTTATTGCCACCCAACGTGTATCATCGCGCGTATCGTTAATAATGGCAGGCTTGTGCTCGCGTAATACCCAGCCTGCAATGCCATCGCGTAAAATATCGCTCGGTACCACCTTGGGGCGGTTACGAATGCTGGAAAAGAGCCGTGGCTGCTGGTCGGTTGTGAGGATGATGCTCGCGCGCACCGCGCCAACCGCATCGGCTAGCCGATCGAGGAAGTGCGTCAGTAGCTCTTCCAGATCAAGTGTGGTGCCGAGCTCGCGCGTCAGATGCAGGAGTAGCTCGGTCTTACGCTGCTCGGTGCGTAGCGAGCGCTGGCTGCGCTGCAAGCGTAACATGGCGCGCACGCGAGCGAGTAGCTCGGCAAACTCAACCGGCTTTACCAGAAAATCGTCGGCCCCGGCATCGAGCGCTAGCACCTTCGATTTGGCATCATTGCGTGCCGTCACCAGAATTACTGGCACGAAGGGCTTATCGGGCTGCGCCTTAATGTGTTCGGTCACTTGCTGGCCGTTAATGCCGGGTAGCATCAAATCCATCAGCACCAAGTCGGGTGTGACCAAATCCAGATAGGCTAACGCTTCTTCGCCAGTGGCAGCGGTAGAAACACGATAGCCGGTTTCGTTCAACAGGAGCTGCAGCATTCGCCGAATGCTAGGGTCGTCATCGACAACAAGAATATGCGCCTGCTCACTCATGCAAGCACTCCGCAACCGAAGGTTAAAAAAGGGCAAAATGCCCTAAGTCTATTGTAGTCGTATCGTGTTGTTTTTGCAATAGAAATGCGTAGCTAGCGAATAGTGCGGCGGAACGACCATAGCGCCAGCGCCATGCCCAATGCCGCAAAGAGTGTGGTAACCGCAAACGAGATCGGGAGCGCAATACTTGCGGTACCGCCAAACGTCAGGCCGCGCAGCGCATCGATCAGGTAGGTGGTGGGGTTCGCCAGCGCAATGGCTTTAATCCACCCGGGCATGTTCACCAGCGGGTAGAGCGCATTCGAGGCGAAGAGGAGTGGCAGGTTGAAGAGGAAGATCAGGCCGTGATAGCCCATAATGCTTTTTGATCGCGCAGCGAATGCGAGCGCAATGCCAGCAAAGCCAATGGTGAACATCGCAAGCAGCACTACTAGCGCCACCCAGCCAAGCGGATTGCCGGTAATATGCGCACCCATCAGCGCGCCGACTACCAGAATAATTGTGGCCTGGAACAGCGCCTTCGTGACGGTACTGGCGGCGTTGCCCATCAGAATGCTTAGGCGCGGAATGGGTGCAGCAAGATATTCCTTCAGAATGCCGCGCAGCCGCTCATCGAGCAGCGCCATACCGCCGCCAACTGCGCCGCCCAGCGCGGTAAGCGCCAGCACACCCGGTAGCATAAACGACATGTAGTCGCTGCCATCGACGTTGCGCACTAGCGCGCCCATACCTACGCCAAACAACACCACCCACAGGATGGGTTGAAGCAGTAGCCCGCCCAGCTCTTCGCGATTGCGGAAGAACTTGGTCATATGCTTCGACCAGATTGTGATTGTTGCATTCATAATATTCTATGGTGTTTATAAGTAGAGCTACATTTAGTCGCGCAATGCGCGGCCTGTATACTGCAAAAACACATCGCCCAGGCTGGGGCGCAGCACCGAAACATCTTCTACTGTAAAGCCGTTGCCGCTGGCGCTTGCTACCACCTCGGCGATGCGGCGGCTGCCACTATCTACGCCTACCTCAAGGCCGCGCTCGAATGGCGTCACGCTATCGACGAAGGGGAGTGCGCGCAGCTCGGATAGCAGGTGGCTGGCGTCGCCGCTTCCGCTGATGCGAATGCGATCTGCTCCCAATGCGGCCACCAGCGCGGACGGGGTGCCTTCAGCCACCTTGCGCCCGCCGTCGATGATGCCCACGGTGTCGGCCAGCGCCTCGGCCTCTTCCATATAATGGGTTGTAAGCAGCAAGGTCAGGCCGCGCTCGCGCCGCAGCATCCGCACATAGTCCCAGATCGTCGCGCGATTCTGCGGGTCTAGCCCCTGGGTTGGCTCATCGAGAAACACAACCTGTGGGTCGGTCATCAGGCCGCGTGCCAGCTCAAGCCGCCGTTTCATGCCACCTGAGTAGGTTTTTACCAGCCGGTCGATCGCGTCGTTCAGCTGCACCAGGGCCACTAACTCGTCGATACGCTGACGGCGCAAGCTGGTTGGCTGGCGGTACAGCCGCCCATGAATGTCAAGCACTTGCCGCCCGGTCAGGTCGGGGTCGAGCACCAGATCTTGAAAGGTTACACCGATACGCTTGCGCACCTCATCGGGCTGGCGCACCACGTCGAAGCCCGCGACTTGCGCGCTACCGGCGCTGGGTTGGGCAAGGGTGGTGAGAATATTGATCGTCGTTGTTTTTCCCGCCCCGTTGGGGCCAAGCAAAGCGTAAATCGTACCGCCCGGCACGGTCAGGTCGACACCATCGAGTGCGCTGACACTGCCATACTGCTTGGTTAAGCCCTGGGTCGCAACCATTGTATGTGTCGAGATATTCGTCACAGTAGCCTCGGTTATTGCTGGGTTCGTGAATTTTTGCACGCCGCAAACGGTGGCTATTGTACCACAGGATGTTTTTAGCTTGGCGAGGGCAAGGTCTGCAATCAGCCGAGTAACGCAGATTACGCGGTGGGCGTTTTTCGCCTGCGGCAGCGCGATACGTTACGATGAAGGTGTGCCAACATCGTCGCACAAAAGAAAGCAATTCCTTGCTGCCGCAGGCAAAATTCCTTAAACGCGAGCGAACGCGTAACGTGTGTACATGAGGGGGAATATGGCAATAAAACCCATAATTGGCAGCACTGCCAGCGACCTGATGCGGGCTACTCAATCATCAAATTCACGAATACCGACAACCTGGAACCAGGGCGGTACCGGCAGGGGATTAGCCTCAATGCGCATTCCCGCTTTCTGCATCACGCCAATTGAGGCCGCGTTATCGTGGGTGGTGGTGGCAACAATGCGCTTGAGGTTGATATGCGCAAAGGCGTATGCAATCAGGGCGCGTGCGGCCTCGCTGGCGTAGCCATGCCGCTGGTGCGCGCGGGCTACCTGCCAGTACAGCCCAACCTCGGGCGCAAACCGGGCCGCGCGCGCCAGGGCTTCGTTCGCCTGGATAGTGGGCAACAGCCCGAATGGCCCGAGTGCTGGCACATAGCCGCACGCACCAATAAGCTCGTCGCTCGATTTTAGCACCATTGCGCGGTCGCCGTAGGGTGGCTGGAACATCCACGCCAGCTGCGCATAGTTCAGCACGCTCCATTCGAGCCAGGCCTGCCGCTGCTCGCGCGTTTGCGCGCCGGCGGTGCCGGTTTCGGCGTCAGCCTGCTCAAGGTCGAGCAGGTGATGAAGGGCATCAAGATCGCTCAGCGCGAACGGGCGAATAATCAGTCGCTCGGTTTCAAGTGTGGGCATTGCGGTCATTGTTGTGCTCCATATCGGGCCATCCTATGGCGAAACCGGCACCGCTTCCGCCGCCAGGTTGGCTTTCTGGTGGCGGTAGAAATTGACCTTGGCGGGCGGCAGCGGCGTATTGCCCATAATCAGGTCGGCGGCTTTTTCGGCGAGCATAATCGTCGGTGCGTAAATATTACCATTCGTGACATACGGCATTACCGACGCATCGACCACCCGCAAGCCTTCGAGTCCATGCACCTTCATGGTTGTTGGATCGACGACTGCCATCGCATCGGTGCCCATTTTGCAGCTGCACGATGGATGGTAGGCCGTTTCGCCATCGCGTGCCACCCAGTCAAGAATCTGCTCGTCGGTTTGTATTTCGGCACCCGGCGAAAACTCGCCGCCATTAAATTCATCGAAGGCGGGCTGGCGTAATATCGCGCGCGCACAGCGAATCGCCTCGACCCACTCGCGGCGATCTTGCGCAGTGGACAGATAATTGAAGCGCAGCGCCGGGTGGACACGCGGATCGGCGGAGGTGATCTTCACCGAGCCGCGTGCGTCGGAGTACATCGGGCCAACGTGTACCTGGTAGCCGTGGCCGCCCTTGGGTACGGTGCCATCGTAGCGAATCGCCAGCGGCAAAAAGTGGAACATCAAATTCGGGTAATCAACATCTTCATTGCTGCGTATAAAGCCGCCTGCCTCGAAGTGATTGGTTGCCGCTGGGCCGCGCCGGAAGAACAGCCATTGGAAGCCGATCCAGGGCTTGTTGTGCCACAGCAGCGCTGGATACATTGATACTGGCCTGGTGCAGGCGTGCTGCACATACACTTCCAGGTGGTCTTGCAGGTTTTCGCCCACGCCGGGCAGATCATGCACCACCGCGATGCCAAGCTTCGCCAGTTCGGCGGCATTGCCCACGCCCGAAAGCTGGAGCAGCTGGGGCGAATTGATCGCCCCACCACAGCAAATAATGTCGCCAGCGTAGGCGCGCTGTACCGGCCCGCGCCCAATCACATATTCTACGCCTATAGCACGCTTGCCCGCGAAGAGAATGCGGGTGGTGAACGCGCGCGTGTGTACGGTGAGGTTGGGGCGATTGATCACCGGGTGCAGGTAGGCGCGTGCGGCGCTCAGCCGCCGCCCATTATGCACGTTGCGGTCGAAGGCGCTAAACCCTTCCTGGCGGTAGCCGTTGACATCGTCGGTGAGCGGGTAGCCCGCCTGATGAACTGCGGCGAAAAAGGCGGCGAACAGGGGCGTGTTGGCGGCACCGCGTTCCAGCACCAGCGGGCCGTTATGGCCGCGGAATTCGTCGCTGCCATACACACTTGTTTCCATACGCTTGAAGTAGGGCAGGCAGTGGGCGTAATCCCAGTGGGCCATACCTGGCTCATTCCCCCACTTTTCATAATCGAGCGGGTTGCCGCGCTGGAAGATCATACCATTGATGCTGCTTGAGCCGCCTAGCAGTTTGCCGCGCCCGTGTGCGATGCGCCGATTGTGCATAAACGGCTCGGGCTCGGATTGGTAGCGCCAGTCGTAGAAGCGGCTGCCGATCGGGTAGGTGAGCGCCGCGGGCATGTGAATGAAAATATCCCAGCGCGCGTCGCGCCGCCCGGCTTCGAGCACCAGCACGCGGTGCCCGGGGTTCGCGCTCAGGCGCGCGGCCAGCACGCAGCCCGCCGAGCCTCCGCCGACAATGATTGTGTCGAAACGCTGATCAGAAGCGCTCATGGCCCACCCTTCATTTCAACTGGAATCTGGATCTCGGTAACGAACTGTGCCGGGTCGCCGCCGACCTGATAGTGCAAGTATATTTCGCGTGTTGGCGTAGTGATGCGGTAATCGCTGGCGCTAATCCAGCGCAAGATTGCCGTGTTCGCCTGAATTAAAGTTTCGTCGTATGGCCCGTGATGTACCACGCAGGCCATATGCGCTACGCCAGGTAGCTCACTCACGGTAATGTGCCCCGCGCTCGCGATGCGGGTGGGCAAGCAGATGCCAGCTTGAACCTGAATGCCCTGGACGCGTGCTTCGTTATCGTAGAAAAGCGCCAGACGCGGCCCAGCCCCACGGATTCCCTGCTGCGCCAGGTACGCATCCAGCTCGGCGTACAGCGCGATGAAGATTGGCTCGGATGTGATGTAATCGGGGATGTTACCAGGAATCAATGCTGCCCATTGCGGTTCGATCCGTTTCAGCACCACCTCGTAATTGCCCAGCGTATTCTCTTGCTCGATCTGGTGTAGCCGCGCCGCAATCCGCGTGAGCTGGGCGCGCTCGGCGGCGACACGTCGCTCAACTTCGGCGCGTTTCATTACCAGCATACCGCGCAGCTGTTCGGCTGAAAGGTCGCCGCGCAGCACCTCGGCAATCTGCTCAAGCGAAAAGCCCAGGTCTTTCAGCGCCAGGATGCGGTTCAGGCGTGGCAGCTGCTCGATTGAGTAGTAGCGATAGTCAGTCGCCGGGTCGACCAGCGCGGGCTTGAGTAGCCCGAGCTTATCGTACAGGCGCAGCGCGCGCGTCGATACCTGGGCGATACGGGCAAAGTTACCAATTCGGATCGTGCTCATACTATAAACCTTGACGCTACGTTAAAGTCAAACGCTATTCCCAAAGAATTGTGGCAATGAGCGAAAATAATTGGAAAAACAACGAAAAAGCCCCCAAAGCATATTTGCTTCGAGGGCTTTCTAATGCTGGTGAGCCGCGTAGGACTCGAACCTACAACCCGCTGATTAAGAGTCAGCTGCTCTACCAATTGAGCTAGCGGCCCGTTTCACAACGGGCCGGATTATAGCATGGTCGCCTGGAAATTGCAAATCATGGCTCGTTGTTATGGCGCTGCAACAGCGCGCTCACGCGCTCGAAGGCGTCTTCGCGCTCGCGTGGGTGCGCGGCAATTTCCTGCGCGGCGCGCTGGGCAGCATCGGCGACACTGGCCCCCCAGGACGTGGTATGGGTGTCGTTGACGATGAGTGCTTCAAGCGCAGGTATGGCATCGGGGATGTGTAGGTTTCCCAGGGCATTACATGTGGCATAGCGTACATCTGGCGAAGGATGTTGCAGGGCCGTAAGCAGCGGGTGGAACGCGCGCGGATCGCCAATTTTACCCAGCGCCGTTGCGGCGCGGTGGGCCACAAGCGCGTCGCGGTCGGTGAGGCCGTGGAACAGCTGGTTGAGCGCACGCCCTTCGCCAATGACGCCTAATACACGAATAGCCTCCACGCGCATCCCAGCCTGATCCGACTCGGCGAGCTCAAGCAATGGTTCAACGGCAGCATGCCCAATCACGCCAAGCGACCAGGCAGCGCGCATACGGATATCGCGCTCGGGATGCGCCAGGAGGCGTGTTAAGGGCTGTACGGCTGGCTCGCCTAGCACCCCCAGGGCAAAGGCCGCTTGCGCGCGCTGAAAGTCATCATCGCTCTGGAGGTCGTCAATCAGCCGTGTGATCGTCTCAGGTGTGCGATCCATCGGTACCTCGCTTGTTACGCTATGCTTTGTTCGCTTTATAGGTATATCGGTTGCTTATTAGTGCGTGTCGTGCGGCGCTTCCTGGTTATGGTTTCCAAGTACTTCCGCAATATTTCGAATGTGCGTGCGGAGCAGCGCATAGGTTGGGCTGCTATCCATGGCACAGTTGCGTGGGCGGCGCACACCGCTGCTCGCGCTGCTGGCGCTCTGTAAGCTGCCAGGATCGTAGCCGTGGGCTGTGGCAACTGCGCATGCAAACTCATAGCGGCTCATCACTGTCGGGCCGGCCAGGTGCAGCCGCCCGCGCTGCTCGGCGGCCACCAGCTCAAGCAACCCGGCTGCCAGGTCGTCTACGGCGATTGGGCAGCGCAGCTCATCGGTGAAGAATGCCAGGTTGGTGCGGCCTGCAAGCACATCGAGTACAAGCTGCTCGTGCGTGCCAGGCTGCGCGCCGCCATACAGCAGCGATGTGCGTACCACCAGCGCGTCGGGCAGAATTGTCTCAACGGCGTGCTCGGCGGCGGCTTTGGCCTTGCCGTAGGGCGAAATCGGGCTTGGCGGGTCGGCAGCGGTATAGTATTGCCCCGGCGCTAATTCGCCATCGAACAGCGCATCACTTGAAATATGCACTAGCCGTACACCCGCAGTCTGCGCCGCATGTGCAACATGTTCAGTTCCTTGTACCGTAGCTGCCCACAAATCAGGGCCATTCTGCCGATAGGCGGTGTGGATGATGAACGCTGGACGCAGCTTGGTTACGAGGCTGGCTGTTGCAGCGCTATCGCGAAGATCGAGCTGGTGCCAGTGTACCTGCGCTAGCGGCGGGTGCGTGCTCAAGTAGGTGGCGGCAACGTCCCAACCGCGCGCGCTAGCCTGGCGAGCAAGTTCAGACCCTAAATAACCGGCACCTCCGGTAATTAGTAGCTGTTGCATATAGATAAAATTACGAAAATGGTTGGCTGATACCGCGCTCACTCTTATTATAATTATACACAGCGTGCGCTAGTGGGCTTCGTATTTGGCATCGAGCTGTTCGAGCGCCAGGCGCGCAGCGGCCTGGGCGGCAGCCTGTTTGCTCGGGCCAACACCGACGCCGAGCTGCTCGTCGTCGGCGAGCACGGCAATAGTATATTCTCGCCGTGGGTCTTGCCCGGTTTCGGCAATGACATGGTAGCGCGGTGTGATGTTGCGCGCGGCCTGGATGCGTTGTTGAAGCTGAGTTTTGAAATCGAGCGCCAGACCGTGCTGTTCGATCTGTGCCAATTGTGCGTCGAAAAATGGTTCGATAAAGCGCTGCGCTGCCTCAACCCCCTGGTCGAGGTATATGGCGGCGATTAGCGCCTCGAAGGTATCGGCCAGCAGCGCCTCGCGTGTGCGTGCGCCGCTCTGTTCTTCGCCCTTACTCAGCCGCACATACGCGCCCAGGTTGATGTCGCGCGCAAAGCTTGCCAGCGTGGTTGTTTTTACCAGTGCTGCGCGCAGCTCGGTCAGGCCACCTTCGCCGCGCTGGGGGTAGCGCTCGAACAACAATGTGGCCGTCAGGTAATTCAGAATAGCGTCGCCCAGGAACTCAAGCCGCTCGCTATCGGTCAGGCCGACTACCTGCTCGGGGTGCTCGTGCCAGAACGAGCGGTGAACCAGCGCGCTTTGTAAGAGCTGCGGGTTCTTAAAAAACAAACCCAGATGCTGTTGTAAGGTTACGAGTGTTGGCATGCCGATTGCTGTGCTTTCAGCCGACCTACTGCTGATAGCGCTTGAAGACGAGCGAGACATTATGCCCGCCAAAGCCGAACGAGTTACTCATAGCGATGTTCAGCTCGCCCGCGCGCGCGGCATTTGGTACATAATCAAGGTCGCACTCTGGGTCGGGCGTGCGCAGGTTGATGGTTGGCGGCAGCACGCTATTTTGCAGCGCCAGGATTGTAATCACGGCCTCGATCGACCCGGCTGCGCCAATTAAGTGACCCAGCTGCGATTTGCTGGAGCTGACCGGCACCGCATACGCGCGCTCGCCGAGCAGCGTTTTGATTGCCTGGGTTTCGGCAATATCGCCAGCGGGCGTGCTCGTGCCGTGGGCATTGATGTAGTCGATGTCGGCGGGTGTAAGGTTGGCATGCTTCAGCGCCAGGCGCATAGCGCGCAGCGCGCCCTCGCCGCCCGCACACGGCTGGGTGATGTGGAAGGCGTCGGAGGAAGCGCCATACCCGGCAACTTCGGCCAGGATGCGCGCGCCCCGCGCGACCGCATGCTCGTACTCTTCGAGCACCAGCAATGCGCAGCCTTCAGCCAGCACAAACCCATCGCGGGTGGCATCGAAGGGGCGCGACGCCGTTTCGGGCGAATCGTTGCGCGTCGAAATTGCGCGCGCGCTGACGAATGCCGCAATCCCAAGCGGGGTGATCGGTGCTTCGCTCCCACCGGCAACGATTGCCTTGGCCCAGCCGCGCCGGATGGTTTCGGCGGCCTCGCCGATGGCATGGGCGGCAGTAGCGCAGGCCGAGGTTGGGCAGAAGCTTGGCCCCTTCAGCCCAAATTGGATGGATACCTGCCCCGCCGCCATATTTGTGATCATGCCGGGTACGAGGAAGGGGCTGACGCGGCCTGGCCCTTTGTCGCGCAAGGTGTGGAGCCCGTCGGCAAAGGTTTCGATACCGCCGATGCCGCTGCCGATAATCGCGCCAATACCTTCAGCATTTTCGGGTGTGATGCTCAGCTCGGCCATTGCTAGCGCCTCGCGGGTGGCGGCAATGGCGAAATGGATAAAGCGATCGTTGCGGCGCGCCTCTTTGCGATCCATATAGTTATGGGCGT
>JAFEAS010000131.1:17285-40019 GCA_018266315.1 Chloroflexi bacterium SZAS-1
CGCGACTCTAGCCCGGTCGCGTCGCAGAGCGTCACCGGGCCTACGCCGCTGCGGGCTTCCTGTATCCCTTGCCATAATGTTGGCACATCGAGCCCGAGTGGGCTGACGGCGCCCATTCCTGTCACGACGACACGCCGTTCCATCGGCCTGGCCTCCTCAGTAGCGAATTCATGCGCGGGCCATTATACCAGAGGCATAGAGGCGGGGCAATGGCGCATTAGGTTGGGCTATTTCAGCTTCTGGCGGGCCGTGCGTGCGCCTGCCAGCGCTTCTTCGAGATCGGGGTTGAGCTTGAGCGCCGCATCGAACGAAAGCAGGGCTTCTTTGGCGTAGCCTTGCTCAAGCTGGCACAGGCCATAGCGCGCCCAGCTTTCCGCCGAGCGTGGGTCGAGCTTGAGCGCCTCGGCATAGGTTTCTTGCGCGCGCTTGTAACGTTCCTGGGCGCGGAGGCAATC
Source organism: Chloroflexi bacterium SZAS-1 (assembly GCA_018266315.1). Classification (GTDB taxonomy): domain Bacteria; phylum Chloroflexota; class Chloroflexia; order Chloroflexales; family Roseiflexaceae; genus Kouleothrix. The sequence goes on from JAFEAS010000131.1 coordinate 17,741, forward strand.
GCCAAGCAGCTGCCAGGCTTGGGAATCGTGCTTATCGTACTGAATGGCTTTTTCGAAGCATTCCTGCGCTTCGCGTGACATACCCATCTTCTGAATAAGCTGGCCTTTGGCGCGCCACAGATAAGGGGATTTGGGGGTGTATGAAAGCCCCTGGTTATAGGCTTCCATAGCTTTGGGTGGCATCTGCATCGCGCTATGGATCTCGCCGCACAGCCCATACAGCTGGCTAAATTCGTCGCGGCGCACTGCGCGGCGCAGGCCCTCATTCACGTCGCGCATGGCCTCGTTATACTGCCAGAGCTTCAGGCGCGCGCGCGCCAGGTTGGCCCAGCTATCGGCCTGGTCGGCATCGACCGCTACGGCACGGCGAAAGCTTGCTAGCGCCTCGCTATACTCGCCGAGATCCATGTGCGTGCGCCCAATCTCAGTCCAGCGGTCGCGTTCGGCGGTGTTGTGCTCGGGCCAGATTTTGTTGTAGTAGCCGCCCGCATGCGCGGCCCGTAATGCTTGTAGATCGTCCTCAAGCTCGGCAAAACTCTGGTAGCGATCGGTGGGGCGTTTGGCCAGGCAGCGCAGCACAATCACACTCGCATCGGTGGGCAGCTTGCCCTTAATGTAGCGCGGGTCGGGCACTGGCGCTGTGCGGTGCATCCGAATCAGCGACTCGTCGCGCATTGAGTCGAAGGGTAATCGCCCGGTGAAGAACTCGTAGAGCATCACGCCAAAGGCGTAAATATCAGTCCAAGTGCCGACGAAGCCCGTCTCTTCCAATAGCTCAGGGGCCATATAGGGCAGGGTTCCGCCGATCAGGTCTTTGGCGATGGTCGAGCGCAGGCGGAGCACTGGCCGTTGGCGGGCGCGGTCGCGCGCGGCCCACTGCAACATATTGGGTAACACGCGCGCCAGCCCAAAGTCGGTCACTTTCGCTTGCCCGTCGAGCGTTACCATAATGTTGTCAGGCTTCAGGTCGCGGTGCAGGATGTTGGCTTGATCGACGGCGTGGGTCATGCCGCGGCAAATTTGGATGGCGTAATCAAGCGCTTCTTGCAGTTCCAGGTGACCGATCAGAGTGCGCAACGGGCCGCCATGGACATATTCGGCAACAACATGTGGCTTGCCCATAAAGGTGCGCAGATCGTAGGCGCGTACAATATTCGGGTGGCTGCCAATGCGCATCCACAGCTCGGCCTCGGTTTTGAAGCGGTTGATCGCCTCTTCATCCCAGAGGAATTTGTTCTGAAACGTTTTGAGCACTACCTGCCGTCGGCGCTGGCGGTCGTAGGCAACATACACAATGCCCATGTAGCCGCGCCGCGTTTTTTCGATCTCGTAGCGCTGCTCAACGACATCGCCCACGCTGAACTCACGCCCAAGCTCGGCACCCCTGGCGGTCAGATGCTTCTTTTTTCCGAACATACGCCGAAACATTCCTGGCCTCGTCGCTGTCGATTGATTAGAACAGTATCATACCACAGGCTGTGCTGCGCCATCGGCTATTGTGCCGCGCGAGTGAAATATACCGTTTGTGTGTCGTGGTAGCGCTCGATCCACCCGCTATCGGCGCGAATGGCTGCGATGAGTGGCTGCTGCTGTTTCACGTTGAGTAATAACCCATCAATATCATATTTGCGCAGCAGTGCGGCCACATTGTTGCCCTGCCCCAGGTTGATATAGTCGCGCCATTGCTCGAATGGATACAGCTCGATGCGGGTATCGACGAACACTGGCTGCTCGGGCGTGGCCCAGATCAGGTACGAGCCATAGGCTTCGGTATGAAACAGGTGGCGCGGGCGGGCGGGCTGGGCGCGCAAAAACTCTACCGCCGCTACCGGTGTGTCTTCGGCAATCAGGGCACCCACCGATGGCGGCAGATCGAGTGCGGGCTTCACCCAGGGCAGCGCCAGCAGCACCAGTAGCGCCAATAGCCCGATCAGTATGCCATTCAGCAACGGCTTGCCCGCAGTTGTGCGCGCCAGTGGCTTGTCGCCGCCGAGGCTCGCCGCCTGCACCACCAGCAGCGGCGTTGCGACCATGCCGAACCATACGACATTACGACTCGCGCCAAGGGCTAGCCAGAGAAATGCGCCAAACAGCAGCATATCGGCCAGTGGCGGGCGGCGGCGCGCATAGGCCAGAACCGCGCCACAGAGGATCAGAAACAAAAAGAAGATAATGCCTTCGAGGTCGCGAATGGTCGGCGGTGCCCACTCGGTAACCAGTGTAGTAACGGCGTTGCTACCCAGCAGGTTACGCACATAGCTCAGCACGCCGACGCCGCGTGGGTTGAGCAGCATAGCGGCGGCAGTAATTGCACCCCACAGCGCTAGCTCCATCAGCGCCCTGCGGCGCGTGCCCGATGCTTGCTGCTGATTGGCATCGGGTAGCTGCTCGCTGCGTGCAAATAGCATGCCCAGCCAGGTAAGCCCGATCAGCGCCAGGCCCAGAACAAAGGTGCCATGAACATTCACCCATAGCGCCATTAACAGCGGTAGTAGCCAGAGCCTGCGGCTCAGCCCAAGCCGGTATTCAATGACAATCGTGAGGAACGCGGCGAAGATCGGCAGGGCATAGCTTTGGGGCCGCACGATCCAGTTGGTGAAGGAGAGCGGCAGCGTCACCAACAGTACCAAGCCTACGCTCAAGCGTAGGCGGCCAGTACGGCGGATGCACAGCCGCAGCAGTAGCCCATAGGCCAGCGTAATAACCAGCGACTGCACAAACAGAATGAGCGGAATTCCGCCGAGCTGATGCAGCCAGTACATCAGCAGTTGCGCCAGCCAGCCCTGGTTGAAAAATGGCTGCCCGGCGCGCGTGAACGAAAAGGTATCGATGCTGGGAATTGCCCCGGTGGTAGCGATGATGCGCCCGGTTGCCATGTGCCACCAGAAGTCGTTCGGTGGGATGGGGGTAAGCAAGGGGCGTAAGGCGATCAGCAGCAGTGCCGCCGCCAGCCAGACATGGTCTAGGGTGGGCATGGCGCGTGTGGCTTGCCGCACTGAGAATGACGTTGAAGTATCGGTGTTGCTGCGCATATGATTATACGGCCCAATCTGCTGAAGGCCAGAGCATACCTATAGGACTTTCGCTTACTTGTTTATTTGCCTGCGGCAGCACGGTACTTTTTCTTCTCTCTTGGTGATGTTTTGCGCGGAGCGCAAAACATCACCAAGAGAGAAGAATTTGCTTGAGTAAGCGAAAGTCCTGACCTGCAAGCATTATGCCTGTACGGAGTATAGCATACCGAACCTTGCAAAGCAGTGCCAGCTTTTACGCGATACAGTAGTGGGATTTCGTGTACCCGAGCAAGTGCTTCATTCCCGCGTAGCTACGTAGGCCTGCTACCTGTAGCGAGTGGTACGCAGCCAAGGTGGTATAATACCGCGTGCGCAAGCCTTGAACCTGCCTTCACCATCCAATGTGCGCTACCTGTGCGTAGTATCACAAGCGCTGGAAGACATACGCTGGCAAGCTAACTACCACACGGTTCTACCAGCGCCTATGCACGCTGTGTAAATAGAACAGGGGACAACCAATGCGCGCAATTGTTGCCGGGGCTGGCCCGGCTGGCTTTGCCACCGCGAAATGGCTCAACGATCGTGGGTACGAGGTCGTGCTGCTTGAGCGGCGCGGTGTGCCGGGCGGTAAGGTTTCGGCCTGGCGCGATGCCGATGGCGATTGGGTTGAGAGTGGCCTGCATGTATTCTTTGGGGCCTACCACAATCTGCTCAACTTCCTCGCTGAGTGTGATCTGAACGATTGCTTCGATTGGAAGCCCGCCGAGATGGTATTCATTGCGCCGGGGCACGCGCTAGCGCCGATTCGCTTTGTGCCTGGCCTGCCCGCCCCGCTGAATGGGCTAGCTGGCGTGGCGATCAGCCCGCTGATGAGCACCGCCGATAAGTTGCGGATGGGCCTGGGATTATTACGCCCGATTTTCGGCTCACAGGCGTATATCGACCAGCAGGATAACCAGACCTACGCGGCCTGGCATCTGCGGCACGGTATGGGCACGCGCACGCTCGACGATGTTATGCACACCATGGCGCTGGCGCTGAATTTTCAGCGGGCCGATCGGGTTTCGGCCAAGCTGGTGCTGACAGCCCTGCTGCATTTTGCCCAGGAAACCAACGCCCCTAAAATGGGCCTGGTGAAAGGCTCGCCGCACGAGCGCCTGTGGGCACCGCTCATAACAAAACTTGAGGCGCGCGGTGTGCGTGTGGTGCTGGGCCGTGGGGTTGAGGAAATTATGTACGACCCGCTGGATAACCGTGTGACTGGCTTTGCGCTTGACGATGGCAGCACGATCACCGGCGATGTATATGTATCGGCCATGCCGGTACACAACCTGCGCAAGCGGCTGCCTGCGCCAATGAAAGCGCTGGAGCCATTTGCGAACCTACGCTACCTGAAGGGCCAACCGGTTGTTACAGCGGTATTGTATTTCGACAAAATGGTGACTGAGGTAAATAACCTCATGTTCAGCGCTGACACCTGCCTGAGCGTCTATGCCGATCTGCCGCGCGTTTCGCCCGATTACCACACCGGGCGCGGCTCGATTGTTGAGCTGGTGGTTGCTCCTGCCGAGCAGCTGATCAACGCGCCCGATGCGGTTGTGCTCGAAACTGTGCTGAACGATTTCTACCGGCTGCACCCGGTGGCTCGCACGGCGCGTCTGCTGAAGCAGCATATTGTGCGTATCCCCAACTCAGTGTATTCGGCGCGCCCCGGTGTCGATCGCTATCGGCCCGATCAGGCCACGCCAGTACCGAATTTCTTTCTGGCGGGCGATTACACACGCCAGGAATTTATGGCCTCGATCGAAGGTGCGATTCGTAGTGCGCGCCGCGCAGTCGACCGTATCGACCAGGCGGTTGTGCGCCAGCCCGAGCTGGTGGTCACCGCGCCCTAGTGCCAGCCTGGCCGGCCAGGGATACTGCCGGCGGCTGTGTGGGAAAGAGTAGCTGCCATGTTGCCACCCGAGCGCACGATCCACGAGCGCTATCGCATCATCTACACGGTGGACGAGCGCCCCGGCTGTACGGTGTACCGCGTACGCGACGAGCAGACCAACCGCCTCATGCTTATGGCGAGCCTGCTGGTTGCGCCCGCTGATCTTGAGGATCTGCGGCTGCTGGTGCGCCAGGTTGCCACGGTGCGCCACGAGATGATTCTGCCGGTGCTTGATCATTTTGCTGAAGACGACCGCTACTATGTGGTGTGTGAAGATGTTAGCGGCCAGGATCTTGAGCGAACGCTGCGCGCACAGGGCGGGCCAGTAAGCGAAGCCGATGGTTTGGCGCAAACGCGGCAGTTGCTTGAGGCGCTCGAATACATCCATAACCAGCGGCCTGCTCTCTTTCTAGCCGACCCGTTTACCTCAGATATTCTGGTACGCGACGATGGAGCCTGGCGGCTGACCCCGTTCACCATGATTCGCCCACTCAGCCATACGCCCTCGCCCTACCGCGCACCCGAGCTCGACCAGTCTGAGGCCGAGCCAACGCCCACCAGCGACCTTTATGCGCTTACCGCACTGCTGTATTACGCACTCACCGGCTGGGCACCGCCAACACCGGCGCAGCGCCAGGCTGGCACGCCATTGACCGGGCCACGGTCGCTCAACCCCAAGCTAGCATCGCTGACGGAGCAGGTAGTACTGCGCGGTTTGCAGCTGAAGCCCGAGAACCGCTACCAGGTGCCCACCGAAATGCGTATGTCGCTCGATATGGTGCAGCTGATGGCAGGCCGCTCGCTGGGTGCCGATGCACCATTGCCAGCCGTAGCGCCACAACTGCCCTATCCGCCCACGCCTTCGGCGGGGCCGCCGCTGATAGTGCCGCCGACCTCTGACGCGGCGCAGGGCATGCCTGCGAGCCCACCACCACCTGCTGCACCTATGGGCTATGCTGCCCCACCACCAGGCACGACGATACCGCTACCCGAGCCGCAACCTTTGCCGCAAGCTGGCCCACCCGCGTCGTCGAAAAATGCCCTGCGCACCGGCTGCCTGGTTGCCTTTGCACTGGGCCTGGCGCTAGCGGCAATTGCGATCTGTGCCGCGCTGGCGTGGTTTATTCCTGGTAGTCCGCTGCCTGGCCTGCTTGGGCGCACCGCACCAAGCGCGGTACCTGTGCCCCAGGCAGCCGAAGCCACGCCTTTGCCTGAGCTTGCGACCCCGGCAGAGAGCGCCGCCACGGCTGAGGCTATGCCCGGCGCAGCGACCGCAGTGGCGTTGCCTACCCTTGAGCCATTGGTGTTGGGGCCGCGTGCCATTACCTTGCAGAGCGCCGCGCAAATTACGCAAACACGTGTGATTACCAGTGAAGAGGTTGGGCCAGTGGCCTTTGCACCCGATGGCAGCATTCTGGCGGTAGGCGTGAGCAACGTTATTCGATTGCGCGATGCGCAGACATTAGCCGATTTCAGCCCGCCGCGGGCGCTGCTGGGTCACACTGGCAAGCTGTTTACGCTCGCATTTTCGCCCGATGGCAAATTACTTGCTTCCGGGGCGATTGACGAAAATACGGTGCGGCTGTGGGATGCTGCGACCGGAGCGCAGGTACGCATGCTGAGTGGGCATAATGATTGGATTCGCATTGTAGCATTTTCGCCCGATGGGAAAACGCTCGCCAGCGGTAGCTTTGATACGAGCATCAAATTGTGGGATGTTGCTAGCGGCCAGCTTATTCGCACCCTGCAAGGACACAGCGGCTTTATTAGCACTGTTGCTTTTTCGCCTGATGGGAAGTTTCTGGCGAGCAGTGCTTCCGATGGTACCGTGCAAATGTGGGATCTGCTCAGTGGCGCCAGGCGTGATGGCTTTTCTTTCGCTACAACGCCGAATCCTGCAACAGGCAAACCACTATGGACAACCGGACTTGCCTTCTCGCCCGATGGTAAAACCTTAGCGGTTGGCATGGAAGATGGCTCGATTGCGCTGTCCGATGCAGCTACAGGAAGTATTCCGCGAACCTTGCGCGGCCACACTAGTATTGTTGTGAGCCGTGCATTGCAATTTTCGCCCGATGGCACCACGCTAGCAAGTGGGAGCTTTGATGGTACGGTGCGGCTGTGGGATGTAGCTACCGGTACACAGCAAGCGGTGCTGCAAGGACATGGGCTGCGTGTATTGGCGGTCGCGTTTAGCCCCTATGGCACGCACCTGGCTTCTACCAGCGATCAGGGTGGGCAGCTGCTGCTGTGGGATGTAGCGACAGGGCGTGTTGAACGCAGCCTGCGGGTGGGGCAGGGCGTGGTGACCGGGTTGCACTTCTCGCCCGATGGCACGATCCTGGGCTCTGTGGGCTATAATGGCGCGACCCACATGCACTTGCTGCAACAGAAGCAATTTCGCACCTTGATTGGTTCGCCGCTGGCGCTCAATTCGCTGGTATTCCTCGATAATCGCCATGTTGCCTCGATTGCCGATGATGGGACGGTAGCATTGCTCGACCTGAGCGCGGGGAATGGTAATGTGTTGCAAGGTGCCGAGGGCAATGCGGTCAATCTGGCTGCTTCCGCCGATGGCACGCTGCTGGCCGCTGGGAGCGATACTGGTGCAATTATGCGCTGGAACAGCACAAATGGCCAGCCGCAGCCGGTGCTGCATGGGAAGCTGGGGTTTGTCTATGCGCTGGCAGTTTCATCCGATGGTGGGCTTATTGCGGCGGCTGGCCCAGCGCGCGATCCTCAGATTGAGATTTGGGATGCCGTGGGTGGCAAGCTCCTTCATACCATTCCTGCTGATAATGGTTCAGCAATCGCAATTGTCTTTCAGCCGCGCGGTGGAGCACTGGCGGTAGCTACGGCTGAAGGCAAACTACAGCTTTGGGATGCACGTTCGGGCGCATTAGCTCAAACCATCACCGTGCCGCCTGAGCAAGGGCGTTTTTCCGCGCTGGCCTTTAGCCCTGATGGTACAATGCTTGTCACAGGCGTGCCGACCGGTGAGCTTACCTTCTGGGAGGCGCGCTCTGGTGCGCAGGTAGCGGCATTACCGCCGCTCGATACCAACCAGAGTGGCGTGTATGCGGCGGCGTTCAGCGCCGATGGTCAGCAGCTGGCCCTAGCGCTGGGCGACCAGAGCCTGCGGCTGCTGAGCCTGGCGGCGGGGCGCTAATGCACGTAGCTTGCTGCACACGGATCGCTTCCAGAAGCGATCCGTTTTATTTTGTGATACGTAGAACAATGTATTCGTTTACTATACCTGAAAGATGATTGAGACGACCATGGCAAAAGTAATTATTGTTGGCGGCGGGCTGGCAGGGCTGGCTACCGCCGTCAAGCTGCTCGACGCAGGCATTGCGGTTGAGCTGATTGAGAAGCGCGATGTATTGGGCGGCAAAACATCATCGTGGGTTGATGCCGACGGTGATCATATCGAAAGCGGGCTGCACTGCTATTTTCGCTGCTACAAAGAGTTGCTGCCCTTCTTTCGGCATGTAGGTGTGTACGATAACATTCGCTGGAAAGAACATACCTTTTTGATTGCGCGGCCAGGCGGTCATCATGTGCGGCTGCATTTCCCCAAAATTCCGGCGCCATTGAATGGGATGGTCGCATTCACAAACAATGATCTGTTTACGCTGAGCGAGAAGCTGAGTAACCTGCTGGGCCTGGCAACGACCTGGATTGGCACACTCGATTATATTAAAACGCTCGACAATATGAGCTTTCGCGAGTGGCGCGTGCAGCACCGCATTGCCGAAGGTGTTGAGCGCAAGCTGTGGAATGCGATCTGCCTTTCGCTCGGGTTTATTGGTGCAGAAGATATGAGCGCCCGGCCAATGGCAACCATCTTCCACTACTTCGCTACCGTCGCCGATGCTTCGCAATTTGGCACGCTCGATGGTTCGCCAAACGAGCGTATTTTCAAGCCAATCGCTGAGTGGATCGTGCGGCACGGCGGCACGCTGCGCACTGGTGTAAAAGCTACTGCGGTAGAGCTTGAGCACGGCGGCGTGGCGGGCGTGCGCCTGGCCGATGGTTCGCTGGTGCGCGGCGATGCCTATGTGTTGGCGGCACCGGTGCATTCCACCCGCCAGCTTTTGCCCAGCAGCCTGCGCAGTATTGCCTACTTCAATAACCTGTGGAAGCTGCGTTCGGTGCCGACGATCAACGTGCAGCTGTGGTTTGATCGCTATGTCACCACCGTCGATAACTTCTGGTTTACCTCAGATGCCTGCTTCTCCGTATTTGGCGATCTGGCGCTTACCAGCCCGTTACAGTACGATCATCACGGCGGCTCGATGGTTGAAATGTGTGTTGCTCCGGCGGCACCCTTCTGGCAGCAGAGCAATAGCGAGATCGTTGAAATGTGCCGCCGCGACCTGGCGCGCCTGTGGCCCGAGGTGAACGGTGCGCGACTGCTTAAAGGCACGGCCACGCGCATTCCTAATTCGCTCTATCGCGAAGAGCCAGGTGCCGATCGCTACCGCCCCGACCAGCGTTCGCCCTTGACTAACTTGTTTCTGGCGGGTGATTGGACGGCGCAAGATTATATGGCCTCGATGGAAGGCGCGGTACAGAGCGCCCGCCGCGCTGCAGATTACGTCGTTCAGTTTCTTGGGTAAGTACTGCCCATTTGTTCAGGTAGTACGTCGGCGCGATGGGCGATGCACGCGGGCGGCGAATACACCATACTACGCTAGTGTATTCGCCGCTGGCCGTTTGCAATGGCCGCCTAGCCAGGAATGACCATGATCGCCCCAATGGGTGCTACCTGCGGAACTCAGTTTACGCCGCAAATTGCTTACCCCAACGATTGCCCAATCTGTACCGATGAGCGCCAATACATCGGTAGCCAGGGCCAGCAGTGGCTTTCGCTCGCCGAACTTCAGGCGGGGCACCACAATCGCATCGAGCCGCATGAGCCAGGCTTGATTGGTATTGGCACCGAGCCGCGCTTCGCGATTAGCCAGCGCGCGCTGCTGGTGCAAACCGCTGCGGGCAATGTGCTGTGGGATTGCATTAGCCTACTCGACGACGCGACAATTGAAGCCGTGCATGCACTTGGCGGTATTCACGCAATTGCGATTTCGCACCCACATTATTATTCCAGCATGGTCGAATGGAGTCAGGCATTCGATGCACCCATCTACCTACACGCCGCCGATCGGCAATGGGTGATGCGGCCCGACTCACGAATTATGTTTTGGGAGGGTGATGCCCAAACGCTGCCTGGGGGCCTGACGATCGTTCACTGCGGTGGGCACTTTGCGGGGAGTACGGTGCTGCATTGGGCGGCTGGTGCTCACGGTGGTGGCGCGCTACTCACGGGTGACACGATCAATGTTGTGCAGGATCGGCGCTTTGTCAGCTTCATGCGTAGTTATCCCAACCAGATTCCGCTGCCAGCCAGCGCAATACGCCAGATTGTGGCTGCAGTTGAGCCATATGCCTTCGAGCGTATCTATGGGGCGTGGTGGGAGACCATAATTCAGCACGATGCGAAACGCGCGGTTTATGCCTCAGCCGAGCGCTATATTCGTGCAATTGAGGGCTAGTAGGTCACTTGCACTGGCGTGCCCATTGGCGCCCAGTTATACAGCCACGCTGCCGCCTTGAGCGGCAGGTTGACGCAGCCGTGCGAAAGCCGCGCGCCGGTGCCGAAGCGATTGTGCCAGTAGGTACCGTGCAGCGCTACTCCACCGTGAATGTACATAACGTTGGGAACATTAGGAACTACCCAATATTCGCCATTCGTCACTCCGTCCATCGTTTGTACGGGCAATTTGGAATAGATCGCGAATGTGCCGGTTGGCGTTTCCATCCCATCGCGCCCGGTCGATACGGGCGCGTCGAACACCTGCTCGCCGCCCTCGAAGGCATACATCCACTGGTCGCTCAGGTTAACGACGATAAGCTTGGCTCCGCCCGGGCTATGGGAGCGCGGCGGCGCAGCCGGGGCGGCAGGTGGCTTGGTCGCAGCCGGGGCAGGAGCCGCAGCTGGTTGCGGCGGTGGGGCTGGCGGGTGCAGCTGGCCGACATCGGGCTGCGCGGGCGCATCTGGCCCATACGACTCGTAGCCAACATTTGCTACTGGGGTCGTATCAATGCCCCGAAGTGCCGCAAGTGCGCGCCCAAGATCACCAACTACCACACCTGTCTGCACATCGCGCTCCAATCGTGCGCGCTCGAAATATTGTACCAGCCGTCGCCCGCTGGTCGTCATTTCCCAGCTCATCTCGCTGAGCGGCGGGCCGAAAAACTCAAGGCCACCAGCCGCCCGCCAAAAGCTCAGGAATGGCGCACGCAGCGTATGCCCATTGGTAAATACCTGCTCATCGGCATTCGCCATATGCGGTGGCGCAGGCGCAAAACGCTTCCAGAGCGCTGCTGCATACTCGGCACCTACCTGCCCCGTGGTAACACGGGTGCCACCGTCAGCAGTTGCCTGCTGCTCTAGCCGCCCACGCTCAAAATATTGCTGAGCTACACCATTCACCTCAATAACTTCGGTGATCGGATAGCCGAGTAATTGCTCGCCATTTTGCGCGCGCCAAAACGAGAGAAAGCCTTGCTCATCGGTGAGATGGTGCCCGGTTGATGGGAAGTAGAGTGGGCCATCCTGGGCATGGGCAGGCGGCACAGCGAACAACGCCAGCAGCAGCACGAACGCGCAAGCGGCGACAGTATACTGGCGGTAAATCATAGCACCACCTGTAGCATAAGGCTTTCTAATCGGCTCGACCGTACTGCCGATTATACTGTGAAATAAGACCATGTCAAGGGTTTTTACGTTTGCGTAGGGTTTGTGTGCGTTGCGGAATAATAACGCGCGATTGTGTAGTTGTTTTGTCGTATTGCGCGATAAACGCTACACTCAGGTTACCGCTGTTCTTCACTGGTAATAAAGGGGGAACTATGGCCGCATTATTTTCGCCTGCGGTAGCCGGGCCAGCCGATATACCTGGCCGCCGACCCGTGCGCCTGGCATTGGGGCTTATGGCACTGGTGTGGGTTGTGGGCTTCCTGGGCCATTTTACGCCGCTCGCCGAGTGGCCTGCGCTGTTTGTGTATGGCCTTGGCAGTATTGGGCTAACGCTCTGGTATTGCACACGGTACCACGCCTGGCGCGAAATTGGCCTAACACGCGCTAATCTGCGCGCTGCGCTGCTATGGGGCGGGCTGGTTGGCGGTGCCCTGATGCTGATGGATATGACGAACACCTTCTTCTACTATCGTGGTGGTGGCGCGCCAATGGCCGAGATGGAGCATATTCTGGTGGGTATGCGGATGGTATACCTCTTTCCATTGCTCGTGCTGGCTGAAGAATGGCTTTGGCGTGGGATGCTGTTCTTTGGCCTGCTAGCGCGCGGTGTCAATCGGCATCTGGTAGTGCTGATTACGACCGTGCTGTATATGCTGAATCATTACGCGGTTGCACCGGTTGGCTTCGCCGAACGTGGCATGATGGCGGCAATGGCACTGCCGATTGGCCTGCTGGGCGGCTATATGGTGTTGAAAACGCGCAATGTCTGGGCGGCAGTGCTACTGCATGGCCTGACGATGTTTTCGATGCTAGCTGATGTATTTATTTTGCCGTCGCTGGCCCGGTAAGTGCCGATTTCGTATTCTTCTATCCTCGTATTTGGAACTAAAGCTGCTGTGGCCCTGAATACCCGTAGGCTTTTGCTTACTCCTACGAGTTACGCAGTGCCTGTATCGCGTACTGATTGTACCTGCAGCTGTAGGCAACAACGCTGACCGCGTGAGTCCTGTTACTCAAACAAATGCTGCTACAAGCAGATAGGCAGTAAGCGAAGGCCCTGAGCAGCTACATACACCTGGCCCCAACGAACCGATGGCGGAAGCTCTGACGAACATCAATGTTCAGCAGGCTTCCGCCTTTGCGTTGGTTGATACGTTTTTTGTCGCGCTTCCTCTTCTCCTGTGCTGCTACCAAATGGTAGCCGCTACGAAAAGGAGAGGCCGACATGCAACGAAATGTAGTGCGCTGGGTTGCGGCAATGCTGGTGGCGTTGGCGGTTGGTGCGGGGTTCCTGGCGGGCGGTGGTACCCCAACCAAGGTGTATGCGGGCGATCCAACACCGACACCAGCTAAAGTGAATGATCCTGGTGGCAGTGGCGGCGGCCATTAGTGTTATGTGCTGTTGGCATGAATTCGGGGGTGGCAGCGCCGCCCCCGAATTTTTTTGCACAAGGGATAACTATACCCCTGTTAGCACAAAACTGGCCCACATAGCTGGTTCGGCCAGCGGGTCGGAAGTTTCCAGGTAGTTGGCAATGAGTGTGCGCTGGGTGTGAGCCAGGGCGTGGGCGGCATCATGGGTGTGGGCCAGCGCCGCATAGAAGTGCTGCATAAATGGTGGGGTTGCCTGATCGCCTAGCGGCCAGAGGCTGGCCAGCACGGCCCGCGCCCCAGCCGCCAGAAACGCCCAGCTCAGGCTAAGTACTTCGTTCCCCGGCAGTGTATCGGCCCCGGCCCCATCGCAGGCCGAGAGCACTACAAGCGCGCGGTTGAGCTGCAGCTCGGCAATTTCGTCCAGCCACATATCAGCATCACACAATTTCAGGTGGGCGCTAATGCCCTGCTGCGGTGTGAGAATAGCATGCGTAGCAATATGGAATAGCTGGGCGCGTGCAAGCTCGCCATTTGCCGAGCAGGCGCGCAATGCTTCGCAAGTAGCTTGATCATCTTGCAAGCGCGTGTATGTTCCCGGCCAGGCTGCAGCGGCAAGATTCAGCTCTGTATTCACCCCGGGCAGTGGGTCGGCGCGCGTACCGAATTGGCTGCACCCTAATAGTAGTGCGTGCCCCTTATGGTTATACCTGCTGTTGCGTTTCGCCTGCGCCTGCCATACAGTGAGGGATGGGGTAAGCTGTACGATCGCCTGTTCAGCCAGCCAGTGGGTATTGAGCCGCAACCCTGCCCAGGGTACCGTATGGAGCTGTTCGGTTGGTACAATCAGTAGCCGATGCGTGGGGTGCAGGCGTTCACGCACTTGCGATGGAAGCAAGCGATCGGCCAGGTTGTGTAGCAAATCCCACTGGCGTTTTGTTTGTTTATTCCTAAAAGGTGCATCGCGAAAGATATAGAATTGATACTGTGATTGCGTGACACGCTCAATCATCCGCTGCAGCAATCCATCATACGGCGTCTGATGCAGAATAAGATCATCGGGTGTCATAATAATGATCAGCAGCGTACTGGCACTACGCATGTAGAACAGCACTGTCCAGTCGTTGCTATAGGTTTTATTCAGCTGGGCACGCAGTCGGTCGACGCTGAAGCGTGCCTTCGGTGGTGGTGGCTGCTCAATATTCGACACATTGGACTCGTAGCGCGCTTTTAGCAAAAGATCCCTATAGATATCGAGCGCGTCACGAATGCGCTGCTCGCGTACTGCATCATCGAGCAGCTCATCTTCGTAAAGGGCGGTGAGCTGTTGCTGCTGACCTTGGAGAAATGCGCGATATTCCGATGTCGTGCGCACCGGGCTATTATGCAGCGCCTGCTGTAGCACTAGTGCACGTTGCCATTCATCGAAGGTTATCAAATCCTCAATTTCGCCAGCCGCCGCGGCGCAGCGGAGTGCGTCGGTGTGGAGCTGCGTGGCCTGAAGAAAGAGCGTGCTTGATGTTGCTTCGCGCGCGAGGGTGCCGCGTAGGTCAGCCACGGTGCGGCTGGCATTGCGGTAAAATCTCAGTGCTGTACCAAGGTCGCCACGCGCTTCGGCACAACGCGCCAGGCCGTGCTGCACACGCCAGCGCGGCCCAGGATGGGCGGATACACGCGGGGTCGCGAATGCAAATAGCTCAGCTGCGCCTACAATATTGCCCTGTTTGAGCCGCATCCAGCCCTGATCAATGGCGCTATCGGCAGCCTCAAAATCCCGCCCGTGCGCCTGAAAATAGGTGCGCGCGTGGGTATAGTAGATTTGGGCGCGATTGTAGGCACCCATATCACCCAGGACATTGGCAATATTGCCCAGGGTCTGCGTTGCAAGAAATGGTCGTTCGTTTGCCTCGGCCTGGCGCCGCACAGTGCGCAAGAGCGCCAACGCTGGTTTCAGCTTGCCGTTACGGTGCAAGGCCATGCCGTAATTGCGTCGTGCCTCTAATTGCCAGTGCATCGTATGGATAAGCTGCTCGGCACGCTCATAATGCGCTACCGCTACAGCCCACTCTCCCGCATAGTAGTAGATATTCCCCAGATTCATCAGCGACTGGCCGACATCAGAATTCCGCCCAAGGAGCGTGAAATCGCGTTGTGCCTGCAGGGTATAGTGCAGGGCCGCATCGTAGCGCCCCCGGCGCATGAGCACTAGTCCCAGGCCGCGGGCAGCCAGCGCATGGCGAATTGGCAGATCGAGGCGCACGAAGACCTGCTCGACATGCCGATAGAGCGCTTCTGCTTCCTCAAGTTGTTCTTGTTTCAGCTTTAGCCAGGCTTGTTGAAATTGACATTTGGCTTGTTCAATGCTGGCGTGTTGCTGGCTGAATAGCGTGAGCGCTGCCGCCAGCTGTACCTCGGCAGTGGTGAAATCGCCGCGCGATATGGCCACAGCACCGTCGGCGGCTAGCCAGCGCGCATGGTCGAGGGTTAGTACCTGAGGAAGCTCAGCCGCCAGCTGGGCAAGCAGGTTAGCAGCGCTTGTATTGTCGCCTAGTGTGTCGTAGAGCAACACCTGTTGCAGGTAGGCGCGGAAGGCAGCAGGATCGTCGCCGAGTTGAGCGAACTGTCTCGCAATAGCTTCAAATTGCCTGTCGAGCGTGCTGTATTGTGCGCGGTGAAAGGCGATCAGCAGCTGATTATAGGCACAGTAGAGCGCGGAGAGTGGTTCGCTCTGTGTTGCAAAACGTGCGGCAGCCTCGGTAAGCTGGGTTTCAGCATCGTCGAGGCGTTCCCATATGAGCAATGCGTGGCCAAGCGTATAGCTGCGCCAGGCGCTGCCCGGTGTTTGGTTGAGGTAGTGGCGTGCAATCGCCACGGCGCGGCCCGGGTCGCGTTCGGCGATCCTGAGTAGGCGCTGCGTTTCCCGTGGCATCGTGGCAAATGCATCCATAGCCGAGCTATTGTAGCACGGTTTCTATCGAGTAAGCGATTGAAATCTGGTATCGCGTGCCCTCACTTTGAATGGATAGTAACGTATTAATACTATAAATAGTAGTATTCTTTATTGGTCTTTACAGCGCCTTGCGGCTTGTCTCAAACCCGCCAGAAGCTGTTAGCTCTGGCAATAGTGCCAGTATAAAGTACGGGCAAACTCCAATCGGCAATACCACCGGCAGTGCGCATTGCGAGCCGCCCGGCTGCCACGGCCTGCTCGATGGGGTAGCCCTGTGCAAGCACGGTGTAGCATGTTTGAACAAATGCCTGGGCCGCTGGTTGTGCCACTTCGCCTTGCATTGCTATTACTGCCGGTATACCGTAACGTAGAAGCGTATAGATCGTCTGGTCGATAGCTGCATGGGTGGCCCCAACCACGATACGACCAGCGTGGCACGCCTGCAGCACGACCAGCTGGATATTGCGGCTTTGTATAAGCCCGCGCGCTAGCTCAAGCGCCGTACTATACTGCGTGTGCCCGCTGGGGTGCGTAAGCAAGAAGTTGCAGTGAGGCGTAGCGCGGCCAGTGTCACAGATCTCCCCGTGGCACAGCACATGCACCACCTGCGGCTGGTGAGTGTGTACCTGCTCGTGGATGGTGCGTAAAGTGCCTGCCCCCCTGTACCATCCGCTGCCACATAGAGCGGCCACTGCATTGTGAAGGCTAACTTCATCAATTGCCTGTGCGTCGGGCGGCGTTGCTGCAAATGCCTGGAGCCGTAACGGGCGATCAAGCGGGGCAGTCGGTAGCAAGCCCAGCCCACACACCTGCCGAACAAGTGAAATATCGGGTTGGAGCAGCACAAAATCGTCGGTAGACATTGTTCCTGGTGCGCCCCAGCCGATTGGCAGCGCGATAAGTTCCCACGGAATTGCCAGGGCCGCATGCACGGCGGGCTGTGCTTCGAAGAGCAGGCGAAGATGACGCCCATGCGCACGTGCGTGGTGAATTGCTGCAATGATCGTAGCCCGCGTTGCAGGCGGCAATAGCCCGGCTACTGCGCGCCCCAGCTCCAGCAGTTGGTGCTCATCGGTCGGTGGTACGGGTATGCCTGCGGCAGCCAGGGCGTGCATTGCTTCTACGTGCTGATTGTACGTGCGCTGCAATGCCAGAGCCATCGCATAATAATTGGGGTGGTTTTGCTGCGCGAAGTCATCGACAATAATGGTTGTAGGGCTGGTTTGCGAGTGCGTCGCAGCGCACGCCAGGGTAAGCCGCAAGGTCTCGCTGGTAGCCGCCCGGGTGTTGAGGCGAGCTGATACGAGCGCGGCAAGGCGTTTGGCAAGGTCAAGGCGAGTTGTGGCGGTTGGCGAGTGTGCCTGCGTGGCGGTGATGCCGGTCATCATGGGCTACCTCATCTTCACAATCCGCGAGTGCTGCCCGTATTACATTCCAACCGGCTGCTGAAATATGCGTTGTACTATGCTGAAAGTTGAGCATTGCCATATGCGGAATTTTCCGCATTGTATAGAAGGTGGTACAATAGAAACGGCTGTATAAGCGCGTTGGGTATATGCCCAACATGGTATTTGCGCCGTTTATTGCTCAATAAACCTGGCATATTGCAGGAATTCACGTTATCTTTTCAGGGCTTGCGTTTAGAACACACCTTCGCCTATAGCGGCTGGGATTTCCGCAGGTGGCGCGTTCAGCCTTCGGCAAAGCAGTATGTTCTGCCGAGGAATAGTGCAACTGCGTAATCCTTCATTTGATAAAGCCACGCTTTGTGCTGTGTATTGCAGGGCTGAGGTTATGGCGCCACGTAGCGACGAATTTGGCCGCTTGCTCAAAGCTGGTATTAGCAGTATTGCGCATTGCGAAGGGAAGACTGCTCCTGTAGTTGAGGAGTGGTTGGGGAGCCAGATCGGCGTGACCGGGTTTACTATTCAGCGCTATAAATCGGGCAGTATTCCTGCCGAGCCACGTACCGTGCGTTTGTTAGCCGAAGCCTGTGTACAGCGTGGATTTCTTAATCGTACCTGGCTCGAACATTTTCTGGCAGCGGCGCGCTATCATCATCCTGAAGCCTTAATGAGCCAGCTCTTTCCTGCCATTGCCGCTGCAGGCGGTGGGTCGCATGCCAACCTACCAGCGCCAACCTATAGTAAGTTTGTGATGCGTGCACAAGCCTATGCCGATGTTGTAGAAGGGTTGGGTCAGCGCACCCCTGTGGTGCTCATCACCAGCCTCGGCGGTATGGGAAAAACCAGCCTGGCGCGCGAGATTGCAGCACAGTGTATGGTTGCCGATGGCGAGGGGCCATATTTCGATACGGTTGTATGGCTGAGCGATAAGGATCGTCCTGGCACAACGAATCTGAGCCTTCTACTCGATGAGATTGCTCGCACGCTCGACTACCCTGGCCTGTTGCAATTGGCTTACGACGAAAAGCGCCTGGCAGTTGAGCAACTTTTGCGCCATCGCTGCGCGCTGCTTGTGATTGATAATTACGAGACGATCACCGATGGAGCGCTTGATAGCTGGCTATTACGTGTGCCCGAGCCGACCAAAGTATTGATTACCACGCGCAAGGCTCCGGCCATGTTTCGCGCAAGCTGGCTGGTCGATCTGGGCGGTATGACTGAAGACGAAGCCCTGGCACTCATAAACTACCGACTGCGCGCGCTAAAGCTCGGGCCTACTGCGCCCGATGCCATATTGCTCGGCCCACTCCTTGCGGCGGCTGGGGGCAACCCCAAGGCGATCGAGCTGGCACTTGGGCTTATGAAATACGAGCACTGGCACATTCGGCAGGCCAGCGATGAGCTCTATGCCGCGCGTGGCGAATTGTTCGACGACTTATTCGCGCGCAGCTGGGCGCTACTCGATGAGCCCGCGCGCCGCATACTCATGGTGCTGCCGTTCTGCGCCGAGGGTGCCGATGCCACAGCCCTAAGCGCTATTGCTGAGGTGCCAGCATCGGCCTGCACGCGCGCGATTGCACTGCTCGATGATCTTGCATTACTTGATCGCCAGCAAGCTCACCTTGAGCAACCGCCGCGTTTCACACAGCACCCACTGGTACGGGCTTTTGCTCTGGCGCGTTTAGCCGAAGCGCCTGCATTTGAGCTAGCTGCCCGCCAGCAATGGCTGCGCTGGTATGGTGAGCTGGCCAATAAAGTGGGATTTTGCTGGAATGATCTCAGTCGGCTCGAATTGCTCGACTCGGAGCATGGGAATCTTCATCAAGCGATTGAATGGGCATTTTCGCACCAGCATTATGCGGAAACGATCGCATTGATAGAAGGGGTGCGCTACTATTATAATGTACGTGGATTATGGGACAACCGCTTGACGATTAACCGTATGCGCGTTGAGTCGGCACGTCAGCTGGGTGATAGCGCGAACGAAGCGCTGGGCCTTGCCTTCGATATTGAGATCTATAGTAAGCAGAGTCTGCTTG
This sequence comes from Chloroflexi bacterium SZAS-1, assembly GCA_018266315.1. Classification (GTDB taxonomy): domain Bacteria; phylum Chloroflexota; class Chloroflexia; order Chloroflexales; family Roseiflexaceae; genus Kouleothrix. The sequence goes on from JAFEAS010000131.1 coordinate 37,220, forward strand.
AACTGGCGGCTGGTTTGATTGAACGATTGAATGCGCTTGCTGACGATCCTACGTTTTCGGCGGATGTGCAATTCGAGATCGGGCACGCGCAAGCGCTTTATGCCCGCGCCTGTGGCGATAATACCAGCGCTGAACAGATCTGGCGTCGTATGCTTGGGCTTTCGGCTACCCTGGCGGCACAGAAGTATATTGTTAACCGGCGATGGCTGGCAATAAGCCGCTATCAGCAAGGTGATATTGACGAAAGCCTTCAGCTCTTTCACGCGTCGCTGGCCGATGCCCGCACATCTGGCGATGTTCGCTCGGTGCTGGGCAATACGCTCAAAATCGCGAGTATTGCGTTAGATCAAGGCGACACTGATGCTGCGTCGGTGGCACTGGCCGAATGCCGAGCAGAGGCCGAGCAATTGCGCGACCGCCGACGCCTGAGCGAATTGCATTGGCTTTCGGCGCGCCTGCATCTGCTTCAAGGCGATACGACAATGGCGCGAACCAATCTGCTTGCTGCGATTGATCTATTCAATCGGCTGGGCATGCGGCGCGAGCTAGCCGAGGCACAGGCAGCACTCGACAATCTAGATAATCCTAGATCCTAATAGGATTGAGCTTTCGTTTTTTACGTATTTTGCCCTACACGCAAAATACAGCAAAGAAATGAAACAATTGCCTGGGTAAGCGAAAACCCTAAAGAATAAAATTCGGTGTATAGTACGTTTGATAGATGAATCAGAACTTGAAAGCCATCGCTTGTGTTGATGCGAGACAACGAGTATGAGTGATCCAATGTGCGCGAAGGTGCGCAATTATTTCCAGCGAATATTTGTTGAGCGCCGCGCTGTAACGCCCGCACCTGATATCTATATCCATATCGCTGCATGCCCATTGTGCCGAGGCGCTCTGGCATTGCAGATCGCTTCGGTGGTGGGCCAGGCGCAAGAGCCAATACGTTGCCAGGAAAGTACGAATGATATTGCTGCATTTATTGATGTAGAGCGCGCCGAAGGCACCGAAGTCGCACGGCGCTACTACCCACGCCTCTGGTGGCATTTATGGGGGTGTGAGGAGTGCGCCGACGTTTACCGCATGACGCGCGAACTTCTAGCAGCGCAGTCGCCTATGCAGAGCACCCCTCTAGGCGTCGCATTATCGTACCTGGCTGGCTATCAACCACTGTTTTATTTTGAACGCGCATATTTGACCGGGCTACTTGGGAATAGCTATATAACTCGCGGTGGGCGCAAGGGCAGCGCTGGAGTGCCAATTGTTATTGCTGATTCCGAGCCTGGTGATGATCCACAGCTCACAGTACGCATTCAGCGGCAGCGCGATGGTTCGTGGGCTATTGATGCCACGGTGCAGCCCGCCCCAAGCGGCTGGCTCGTCGCAACGCTGGGCGAATTTTCTGCCCGCGCGCATTTCGATACCGACGGCAGCGCGCAGATCCGGAATGTGCCCGAACAGCTCTTGCTGAATGACGATGGCCCAGACATTGACCTTAGTATTGAAGAAAGCGCAGGGGCGAAGCCCTAACCATAGCCGGTGCTTCGTCCCTGCACAGTCTTTCCTACAGATATGATTGCCTCAGGCGATTTGGGTAAAGCGCCACCGCATAAACAATAGCACGCTCACAAATGTAATGGCAGCGATGGCACCGAGCGCTTCCCAGGCAAATAAGGTTGGTGCAATGCCGCGCAGCATAATGGCCTGAAACCCCGTAATGGCGTGCGTGAGCGGCAGCGCATACCCCACATAGCGCACCTCAGACGCGAAATTCTCCAGCGGTAAAAAGAACCCACTAAAGAAGATTGACATAAGCAAAACGAGCATCGAAAGCTGAACTGCCTGGCTGTCTGACGATGACCACGCCGAGATGAGGAAGCCAATACCGAGCGATGCCAGGGTAAACAGCAGCGCAAACGCCAGGAAGGTCGCAATATCGCCTAGAAACGGCACGGCGAGAGGCGTAAATACGAGCAGCGCTACCAGGGCTGCCAGGATAAGCCCGATGAACAGCGTAAAACCCAGGTATTTACCTAAGAGCAACTGGTTGATCGAAACCGGCGCAACCCGAAATAGCTCGATAGCACCGAGCAGGCGTTCGCGCACCAACGAAAGCGCACCCAGTGTCACCGCAATGTGCTGCACAATCAGCGCAAGAACCCCCGGTGCATAGAACGTCATAAAATCAAGCGCCTTGCCCCGCACATTTTTGTAATCAAAGCGCACGGGCGTCACCAGAACTTCAGGATTGTAGGTCGTGCGCACCCCAGCCGCCTGAATTTCGCCTTGCAACTGTTGCACCGCTTTGGTCTGGATGGCGCGATTAATCTCATTTACCTGGGCATATGCCAGGTATTGAATCCATTGCTCATTCAGCGGATTAATCTCGTTATACGCGAAGTTAATCGTTGCTTGCTTACCGCTCGTGAGTATTTGCTCAATATCGCTTGGCAACGTTTCAATCACATCAGCCTGGCCGGTTTGCAGCATGGCCTGGGCTGCCTGAGCGTCGCTGGTAGTGTCAACAAGCGTGAAGTTGGCGCTAATGGCCCGCTGCAAATCTTCTACTTTTATCATTTGCAGGCCCTGTTGCGGCACTACCAGCACCGTGCGTATTTTCGGGCGCTCGCCCTGATACCCCACCCCAAAAAGCAGCAGGATCAGGAACGGGCCAAGGAGCAGGCTTAGTACCAGCTTGGGCTGGCGGCGAATTTCGTTGACTTCTTTGCTGAAGAATGACAGCAGACGAATGACTGACTTAAACATGCTCTTTTTACGCTTGCTCCATCAATCGAATGAA
>JAFEAS010000132.1:0-26953 GCA_018266315.1 Chloroflexi bacterium SZAS-1
GCCCATCACATCCTCAAGGCTGATGAGATACAAGCGCCCGATCAAGTTCGGGTAAAAGCGCGGCTCAAGAGTGGTTGCGGTGCCACGTTCCTCTGGCATGAGTTGGCTCCTTATGGGTCTAATCTAGCGGGAAGGCTGAATGTGCGGCCCAGAAAGCTTGGTTCATTGTACACGATGCAATATTGCTAGTCAACCGCATCAGTATGACTTCGGTGGAGTGTAAAGGTAGTACCTGTGTATGATGGAGCTAAGGACTTTGCCTAGTGCGGGGCGATTGTTGCCGTGTCAATAGATCGCAGGCGGGTTTCTAATCGCTGGTGCCTGCGAAGCTGGTACAATCGTATGTGGACGCCGACCCGGTATGATATGAAGGTTGTAGAAAGGCTTGTCTGGTGTCGCAGCGGAATGAACTGAAGCATGGCGCTGTGCTGCACCCATTGCCCTTGCGGCTTGCCTCGTTTGATACGATGCTGTTGGTGATGGTGTTGGTACTGGTGGGTATTGTGGCTGCGCTAATGGGAGTACAGAGCGATACCTGGTGGCAGTTACGTACTGGTCAGGTCATTCTTTCAACCCGTACAATACCGACGGTCGATATTTTCAGCTCAACAGTGCGCGGCGCATACTGGCCCAACCACGAATGGTTGTCGCTAGTGCTGTTTTATGGCCTTTATCGGCTTGGGGGATTACCAGCGCTGTTTTTGGGATGCGCCATCCTCGTTACACTTACATGGGCTGGGCTTGCTTTTCTGGCTGAAGGGCCAGGGCGGGTGCACGCGGCGGCGTTACTTCTTGGTATGGCCGGGCAATCGGTGATTTGGAGCGTGCGGCCGCACATATTCTCGTTCGCCCTGCTGGTTGTGCTATTGCTCATGCTGTCGCGCCCCAGGCTGCACTGGCTGTACCCAGGCTTGTTCCTCGTATGGGCGAACCTGCATGCTGGCGTGGCGTTTGGCGGCGTTGCGCTGGTTGTGGCAACCCTGGCAGCGGTTGTGGAGGATGTGCGAACGAATACCCCCGGCACACATTGGCGCACGAGCCAGGGCCTACGCTGGTCGCTCATTACGCTGCTTAGTGGCCTGGCCACGCTGCTGAATCCACTTGGTATCGGGCTCTGGCGCTATGTGCTCGAATCGTTTGGCGACGCCACGCGCACCTATCTGTCAGAATGGCAGCCGCCGAATCTGGGATGGGCAGCGAGCTACCCCTTCTTTGTGCTGGTGATAGTGACGGTCATTGCTGTGATAACCTCATGGCGTAGCTGGCGCGGGCAGCGTGATTGGACATTGCTTGGGCTGGCATTATTGTTCGGCTGGCTTGGCTTTCGCTCGATGCGCCATACCGCATTTTTCATGATAGCAGCGGTTCCGCTGCTAACCCGGCCATTTCGTTCCTGGCCGGTACGAGCTGTGCGTGGGCACCTGCAAGCGCTGATTCACGGCGTGTTACTGGCTGTTGTGGCGGTGGGTGGTGCGGTGTTCGTGCTTACGAATTGGGCATCGACCCCAGCTGCGCCATTAAGCCCTGGGCTGGTAGAAGCAGTACGCCGCTGCCCGGGTACACTGTATAACACCTACGATATTGGTGGCCCGCTGATCTGGCAGGTACCCGAGCGCCCGGTTTTCGTCGATAATCGGCAGGATCCGTACCCCGCCGATTTGCTGTTTCGGGCGGTGCTGGCTGAACAACAGGGTGCGTATCGTGAGCTTTTTGCTACATACAATGTACAGTGTGCGGTGGTGCCGATAACGCAACCACTCTATACTGCGCTTCAGCATGATAGGTGGGAAGAAATGTATCGTGACATGCATCTGGCTGTACTGCACCACCCGGCTGCGCAATAGAAATAGGAGTTACGCAGTTGCAGAAACTCGTTCTGACCTTTTAAGAACCGTTAAGCCCACATGTTTGAGCGGCGATACGACCTAAAAGCCCAAACGGAGGAGTGTTAATGGGTGGTTATGCCCGCAAATCAGCGCTGGACAGTCCAACTGCGTAACTCCTAAGAAAAAGGACGGGTATGCCTAGCCGGGGATTACGTATCTCGATGCTCGCACCATTCGGTATCCGCCCGAAGGGGACACTTTCGGCGCGCATGCTGCCACTCGCGCAGGCATTGGTGCGCGCGGGCCATACGGTAAGTATCATTGCGCCGCCAGTCCAGAACCCGCAGGATGCAGGTACCTGTGTTGTGTACGATCGGGTGCCAGTAACCCACATTGCCCAATTGCCCGCGCCTGGCCCTGCGCACGTAGCGCAGCAAGTGGTTGCGCTTTATCGGGCAGTAGTAGCCGAGCGACCTGATCTTGTTCACTTGTTTAAGCCCAAAGGCTATAGTGGGTTGTCAGCCCTGCTGTTGCAGCTGCGGCATCCCGCGCTGCCGCTGGTTGTGGATACCGACGATTGGGAAGGTTGGGGCGGCTGGAATGACCTGCTGCCCTACCCACGCCTAGCCAAACAGCTCTTTGCCTGGCAAGAGCGCGACCTCCCGCAGCGCGCCAACGCGGTAACCGTGGTGAGTCGCACGCTCGAAACCCAGGTGCGGGGCTTTGGCGTTGCGCCTGAACGCACCGTCTATCTACCCAATGGCATTACGCCAACGACTGATGTATTGGCGCCATTACGCCCGGTGAATATTCACCCAACATTGCTGCTTTACACGCGCTTCTGGGAGTTCGATGTGCGCGATATGGTGGCAGCGCTTTGCGGTATTGTCGCGCAACAGCCAAAGGCGCGGCTGCTGGTAGTCGGGAAAGGCGAGCGCGGCGAAGAAGAGGAGTTACTACGCCTGGCTGAGCGTGCTGGCGTCCGCGCTGCAATCGACTATCGCGGCTGGGTTGAGCCTGCGCAATTACCTGCGCTGCTAGCATCGGCTGATATAGCACTGGTACCGATGAACGACACTCTGATCAACCGGGCGCGCGGTTTGGCGAAGCTGCTTGAGTTGATGGCACTGGGGTTGCCAATTGTTGCCGCGCGTGTGGGGCAAGTAGCCGAATACCTGGAAGATGGCCGCAGCGGCTGGCTGGTAGCACCGGGCGACCCTGGCACGTTAGCACACGGCGCATTGCAGCTGCTCGGCGATCGTGCGCTGGCAGCGCGCTTAGGGCAGGCTTCGTATGCGCGCGCGCGCGATGTTTATAGTTGGGCGAAGCTCGCTACGCAGGCTGAGTATGCTTATGCGCTGGCGCGCGGCCCTATACCCTAGAACTGTTACCAATTTGCTACCAAAACGGTATTGCGTCACTGGCAGGCTTCATTTACAAAGATAAGTGAAAGGGGAGAGCAAGGAATAGTTGCTGTGAAACCGCTTCAAATGCCATATCGGCGTTTCTGGTATATTGGCGTGCTGGCGGCACTTGCCACACAATTTGTAGCAATGCAGCTTGCCACCAATGTTCAGTATTTCGATGCACCGCGTAACCTTCACTTGGTCATCTATACCGCAGAACAACCCCGTTTTCTCCTCAATACCGAAGATACCTACGATCGAATCCACGGATTTCTGCCTCAAGGATTTGATATACCAAGATCTATTCTTTACCCCTACGCGCCCGATAATGCTTGTGCCACTTGGCACGCGATGATACGCTGGCCCAGCAATCCCAAGCGTTACCGCTGGCTCGCTGGTATGCTGCATTACAGCTTGGCCGGGTGTTAAGTGCACCGCAAACCCAATTTGTTAGGAGTTACGCAGTTGCGTTGTTCGGCAGTTCAATGGGCGGCTTTTTGCCTGCGGCAGCATGGTACGTGCCGACCTTTTTGTGTATGGTTTTTCCGCGTTCCGCGCGGAAAAACCATACACAACCAACATCAAGCGTACCGCTCCGAAGGCTCAATCCGCCAACGGCGTAAGTCCTATGTGTGTCACTCGCGGTGCGCCGTTACCTTGAGACACAGGCCAGCCAGCCAGCAGGCGACTATGTCATTTTTACACTGGAAGCCCAATCTGCGCTATCGAAAAGGACTGCCACGAATTGGCCGTAATGGCCTATAGACGTACAGTAGCGCACACCCTACAATCGTAAGTGCCTACATTTTCTGCGAACGAGGATATATCTGTGCTAGAGCTGATACCTATGGAAGAGCACCGCGCAACAACGTTGTCGCCGTCGGCGCTGTCTGCGCCTGTGCCCTCGGCGATTCCAACCGACGACCCAGCCGCCGCGCTGGTGTTCTGTCGGCAGCTTGCTGGCCTTCTCAACGGCACTGGCTCGGTGGCCTCGGCTAGCGCGGCACTTCAAGCGCCAGCGGCACCAGAACTATCGGTCATTATTCCCGTTTTTAATGAGGAAGAAAATCTCCCTGCGCTTTATACGCGCCTGACGACTGTGTTAAGCACGGCTGTTCAGTCGCACGAGATTATTTTTGTCGATGATGGTAGCCGCGATACGAGCCTGCCGCTGCTGCGGAACCTGGTGGCAAGTGATGCACGGGTGTGTGTGGTGGAACTAGCGCGCAACTTTGGGCACCAGGTTGCCATTAGCGCCGGGCTCGACCATGCGCGCGGAACCGCTGTGATTGTAATGGACGCCGACCTACAGGATCCGCCCGAGGTACTGCCCGAGTTTATCGCCAAGTGGCGCGAGGGCTACGACGTTGTGTATGCCATCCGCGAGCAGCGCAAAGAGAATATGTTCAAGCGCGCAGCATATGCAGCGTTCTACCGCCTGCTGCAGCGCGTCGCAAATATCGAAATTCCGCTTGATGCAGGCGACTTCTGCATTATGGATCGGCGGGTCGTCGATTTGCTGAACGGCATGCCCGAGCGCAATCGGTTTGTTCGCGGTATTCGTAGCTGGGTGGGCCTGAACCAGGTGGGACTGGCCTACGAACGACACGCGCGGCATGCTGGCCGCCCCAAATTTACCTTTACCCGGCTGGTGTACCTCGCGCTCGATGGCCTGGTGTCGTTCAGCTACCTACCGCTGCGTATTATCACGGTGCTGGGGCTTATGGTATCGTTTGTGTCGCTGCTTTTAGCGCTGTTCTATTTTATTACAAAGCTCACCGTTGGCCTGAACCCACCCGGTTTTGCAACGCTAATCGTTGCCGTGTTTTTCCTCGCTGGTATGCAGCTGATCACTATCGGCGTCATCGGCGAGTATGTCGGGCGTATTTTTGAAGAGGTTAAGCGCCGCCCGCTGTACGTTGTGCGACGGGTGAATGGCAGGGAATCATAATGCGCATTTTAATGCTCGATAACGAATTTCCACCACTCGGTGGGGGCATGGGCACCGCGAATGAGGCGCTATTGCAGCGCTACGCGCGCCAGCCCGATATTGAAATTGACTTGATTACAGCGGCGCTTGGTAATCGGTTGGAAAGCGAACAGTTTGCTGAGCGTATTCGCATGTTTAAGGTGCCGGTGTGGAATAAGAATATTCACCACTCGACGAACCGCGAGCTGATTTTGTATGCAGCGCAGGCATTACCGGTCGCGGTGCGGCTGCAACGCGCCCGCCCGTATGATCTGTGTTTTGCATGGAGCGCGGTGCCAGCAGGCGGGGTAGCGCTAGCCCTACAGAAACTAACGGGATTGCCCTATATGGTTTGGGCGAGCGGCCCCGACATCCCTGGCTTCGAGCAGCGCTACCAGGCGATTTACCCGCTACTACTGCCCATGTTGCGCCAGATCTGGCGTGGGGCAGCGCCGCTCGTAGCGAAATGTGCCCAGGAAATCGAGATGATCAATGCTGCCGATCCACGGGTGTCGGTAACCTATGTGCCCAATGGCGTTGATCTTACGCGCTTCCAGCCCGGAACACCTGCGCCTGATGCTGGCCCATTACGGATTATTTGCGTGGCCCGGCTGATCGAGCGCAAGGGCCAGCATCACCTGATAGAGGCGGTAAAGCAGCTGGCCGACGACGGTGTGGATGTGACGCTCGATTTGGTTGGCACTGGCGATGCGCAGCCTGCGAATGAAGCTCTGGCGCAACGCTTGGGGGTGTCTAGCCGGGTGCGGTTTGTGGGCTACGTGCCGCGTGAGCAGATTGCGCAGCATTTTGCCAATGCGCATGTGTTTGCGCTGCCCTCGTATAACGAGGGTATGGCGATTGCCGCGCTCGAAGCCATGGGCGCTGGTTTGCCGGTAGTGTTGACGCGCACTGGCGGTACGGAAGAGCTTGTCGATGAGGGCGTAAATGGCCTGACCTTCGATTGGGCGGATGTACACACACTGAGTGCGCATCTACGCCGCCTGGCGACCGATCGGGCATTAGTACGGCGTATGGGGGTTGCCTCGCGCCAGCGGGCGCTCCAATTTTCCTGGGATGCGATTGCGGTGCGCTATCGCGAAATATTTGAGCAAACAGTGTCAGTCGCGAGTATGGCTTCGATGTAAGCTTGCGACCCTCTATATACTCTCAAGGTACACACAGCATTCTGTTAAGAAAGGTATAGCAAACAATGGCTCCAGTTAATTATGAAGCGATATGGACGGATGTATGGGGAGATATGCAGCGATATGGGCCGGTACATCGGCATCATAGAAGAATATTCAGCGATATGATAAGTCGAGTTCCGCGTGAGCAAATACACACCGTCGCCGATATGGGATGTGGTGAAGGTTCTAACCTACTCTATTTACAGCAAGAATTTCCGAATGCAAAATTATTCGGATTTGATGTGTCATTAAACGCGATAAAGCGCGCTAAACAGATGCTGAATGCAGAGTTTGCGGTGATGGACATAGAAAGTGATTGCCCTGACCAATCGTTTGATTTTGTTATATCATCGGATGTAATTGAGCATATCGTTAATGATACAACGGCCCTACGCAATATTTACAATATTACAAATAAATATGCTTTAATCGCAACCGTACAGGGAAGAATGAGATCCTTTGAAAAGGCAATCGGACATATCAGAAGTTACGATTATGGGGAATTTCCAGAGAAAATGCGTTCGGTTGGCTTCAAGATCGAGCAAGTGGTGGAATGGGGATTTCCATTTTTTTCACCAATATATCGTAATATGTTCGACTTGGTTGCTGTAGAAAATGCTAGCCATGGGAATTATGGTATGACGAAACGCTTGCTTTGCCAAGTATTATATGGTTTATTTTCGCTAAATAGGCATGATCGCGGCGATGTCATCTTTGTTCTGGCTAGCAAATAAATTGTATGGTGGATGAATTATGACCCAATATACTACAGACTACATACGATATACCTGGCAGATGATCAATGGGTTTCGTGCTGAACATGAAAAGTCGTTGGCTAACTTTCGACAGCGCGATTTATCTCATATACTGAATGGCGCTCGCTCGCTTCAAATCCTTGATCTTGCGAATGGTCGGTTAAGGCCACAATTTGCCATTTTGAAGTCGGCAGGGCATCAAATTTATGGGATTGACTTCATTAACCGGCCAACTACATCGCCTACAAATATTGCGTATGGCGTCGCACGCCAGATGTATCGATGGAAGCTCCAATTACCGCAATCGGCTATGACTGATGATAAGTTATTATGCGGTGATGTTGGAATACTACCATTTAAGGACGACAGTTTTGATCTTATAACATCAATTGCAGCGTTTGAGCATTTTCTTGATGTATCAAGTGTTGTGAAGGAACTCTATCGCGTACTGAAGCCGGGCGGTATGGTATGGGCATGTATTCATCTGTTTACAGCCCCTTCAGGTGGGCATAACTTGAGCTTTGCCCAGCTCCCACTACGAACGTTACCCAAAGGGGTTGAGCCTTGGGATCACCTACGGCAGCGCCGCTTACCATTTCACGTGCCACTCAATGAATGGCGTAAAGCGCAGTATATTGCTGCGTTTCAACATCATTTCGAGATTTTGAATGATTATTGTGCACTCCGTGAAGGGGAACATCTACTAACACCTGCGATTGAAAAAGAACTTGGGCAATATACTCGCGATGAGCTAACCTGCTGGGCTTATGTCATAGTAGCGCGCAAACCTGCTGATGGTGGAGCCAGTGTCGAATAAGCAGGCGGTACATCGCTGGTTGCGTTTTGCCCAGGCGCTCGTTACTATTGGGCTATGCTACTGGTTATTGCGCCAGGTCGATTGGGGGCAGCTGCGCAGTGCGGTGCTACAGATGCGTTGGCAGCCGCTCGCACTAAGCATTCTGTTTTTGCTCATGGTGCATGTGCTGAATGTGGTGCGCTGGCGTTACTTAACGCAAACCCCAACCTTGCGCTTTGAGCAGATGTTGCGCTGGTATGCCATTGGCCTGTTTAGTAACAATTTCCTGCCAACAGGGATTGGCGGCGATGGTGTGCGTGTCGCGCTGCTTAGCCGAAGTATCGATCTTGGCTGGGCGATGTTCGCGGTCACAGCCGATCGCGGGATTGGCCTGGTGGCAATTAGCGCGCTTGTGGCGATGGGACTGTGGGCTGGTCTGCCGCCTGGCTTCGAACAAGATGGCTGGCGACGGCTCGTAGCACTAAGCGGCGGTACCCGGCTGGTAGTCATTATGGCTGTAGCGATCGTGCTATTGATTGCCTGGCTTGCGGTGCGTCGTTTACCGCGCCTGCAAGCGTGGGTAGCCCAGCGCCAAGTGAGGTGGCAGCTGCCACGCTGGCGTATGCGCGAATGGGTGCGGCATGGAGCAGTAGCATACGGGATTTCGGTAGCGGCGCATGTGTGCATTGTCGCGGCTACCTGGGCGATATTGGTAGCCTTACGCATTGAAGTTCCGCTGGCTGCATCACTCTGGCTTGTGGTGTTAAGTAGTCTTTCGCTCCTCTTGCCGGTTACTGTGAATGGCATGGGTATTGTTGAAAGCGTGTATGTGCTTGTATTAGGGAGCTACGGGGTTGCACCGGCTGCGGGCCTAAGTGTAGCGCTGATGGTACGGGTGATTGCCCTGCTGATCAGTTTAAGCGGTGGGGTGTTGCTCATCGATCGGCGCGCAGGCGAGTTGAGGTCGGCAGTTGAATAGCGTCCGTCGCGCCGCACTTTCTATCGTTGCTATTGGATCGATAGCCGTAGCTGCGCTGTGGCGGCTAGAAGGCGCGAGCCCCTGGTGGGACGAGGGGTGGACGCTAACCGTGGCACGCACCTGGGTCGAGCGCGGCTTTTACGGGCGTTTGCTGAATGGAGAATTGGCACCACCTGGCTTAGAGGCGGCTTTCCCTACCACAAGCCTGGTTGCGTTGAGCTTTAGATGGTTTGGGGTAGGATTATGGCAAGGCCGCTTGCCAATTGTAGTTTGTACTCTGGTAGCGCTGGCGCTCTTTTTCTGGCTGGCGCGGCAGCTTTACGATGTGCGTATTGCCTGGGCTACTGTGTTTGTCGCGCTGCTTACACCTGTTCATCCATTGCTTAACCCACTATTGATGGGACGGCAGGTGATGGCCGAAATGCCCATGCTGGCGTTTTTATTGGCTGGCTACGTGTGCTTTTTCCAGGTGCTGAAGAGTAGGCGCTGGTGGCTACTACCAGCGATTCTTTTTTGGGGATTGGGTGTACGCACCAAGCTCCAGGCAGTTCCGTTCTGGACGCTCTCGTTATTCGTGCCGTTGGTTGTATGTGTCTTTCAGCGCCGCTGGCATATGGCCAAGTTGCTCGCGATTGGCCTCAGCGGCACAGTGCTTATTACATGGCTGGTACCGTTGGGGCAAGCGTGGTTGCTTGCTGGGCGCACTGCTCCGCCAGCTGCTCTACCAGATCTTTTTGCAGTGACAGCGATAGTGCCCAGGTTAGACGTGCGCTTGTTTGCCCTGAAGACGACGTTTACCGATGGCTTGCTTCCGTTTCTAGGGCTTGCATATGCTGCCTGGCGATTTGGGTGGCGCGATCGGTGGCAGCTAGCGATCCCAAGCGCTGTTGTGCGCTGTATGTGGCTCGTGTTTGCCGGTAGCTGGTTCGTGTGGTTTGCCAGCTTATCGGTGGGATGGGAGCGTTACCTATTCCCGGCAACGTTTGCGGCCAGCGTGTTTGTTGCTGCGTTCCTCGCTGAGCTTACCTACAACTTTGATTTACAAGCGACTTTACGCCAGCTGGCGAAGAGTTTGCAGCAGCGTCGGCTTCAGCGCGCTGGCGTCGCTGGATTGGCGGCGATTATGTTGATAGCCGCGACCCTGCCATTGGCCGCTGAAACATTGTATCGAGCATATATTCTTGAGCCAAATCAATCAGCCGTGCAGACGGCGGCATTTCTTAACAGCTCGACAGCAGCGAATACACGCATTGAAACCTACGAAAGTGAATTGTTTTTCTTTCTGCAACGCCCATATCATTTCCCGCCCGATGAGATTCATGTTGCGTTGGATCGTCAAATGGTGTTGAAGCAGCCGATGCCTACTCACTATGCTCCGCTGGCGGCACAGCCCGATGTTGTGGTCATTGGGTCGTTCAGCCGGATGTGGAAGTTATACGATGCATTGCCATCCGCGCCGAATTTTCGGCTGGTGCGTAGCTTCGGGATGTACGATATTTATGAACGTATCGATCACTGAAAAAACCGCTGAGACACATACAGTACCGCAAATACGCCGTGTGGGGTGGGAAGCGCTGCTGGTAGTGTTACTGGCTGGCTTAGGCTTGTGGAATCTAGCTGGGCCAGGCATGTGGTGGGATGAAGGATGGACGCTCTCTGTCGCGCGTACCTGGGCCGAACGTGGCTTCTATGGGCGTTTGCTGGATGGCCAATTAGCACCACCCGGATTAGAAGCAGCTATCACGGTGACGGGGCCAGTGGCGCTGAGCTTTCGGCTGTTTGGGATTGGGGTGTGGCAAGGGCGGCTTGTTGGCGTAGCTGCACTAGCATTCGTGTTAGGGCTTATGTACATACTTGCCCATCGCCTCTATAACCGGCGTATCGCAATTGGCACCGTAGCAGTGCTATTCCTTACCCCGATGCATCCGCAGCTCCATCCACTACTCATGGCGCGGCAGGTGTTAGCCGAAACACCAATGTTTGTCTATTTACTGCTGGGGTATCTATTCTTACTCTTCGCGCTAGAACGGCATCGCGGGTGGGTGGTGCTGGCCGCGCTATGCTGGGGCATTGGCATTGCTACGAAGGTTCAGGCATTACCATTTTGGGCTGTATCGTTGTTGCTACCGCTTGGTGTAGCACTATTGCAGCGCCAGTGGCGGGTTGTGGGCGTGCTGGCGGCAGGCGCGGTTGGCGCCTTCGGCATAGCCCAGCTAGTGGCGCTGCTCAAAGGCCTGCTGCTTGCCGGCCATACGTTTGCCCCAGCGCCCTTAGTGGGTTTATATGACGTAACGGCAGTGGTATTGACCTCTTTCAACCGGCTGGTAGCTTTGCGAATGATTCTACTCCTCGCATTACCAACCGTTTTTGCCTTGCTCTATGCGGTGTGGCGTGTGTGGCGCGCGCGCTTCACGGAATATTGCGCAGACCCAGCGGGCGCTGTACTCCGGCTGGCGTTACTAGGTCTAGTCGGTAGCTGGTTATTGTGGTACGCGCTGCTGTCGGTCGGTGTGCCACGATACCTCTACCCAGCAACCTTTTTCGGTAGCATCTTCGTTGCTGCTATGCTGCACGATCTCACAGATGGATTTCAGCTAGGTGCAACATTGGGCCGCGCTGGTGCGGTACTACGGGGGCGATTTAGCTGGAGGGCGTTGGGTATCTGGTGTATGTTGCTGGCGCTACCACTTATGATCTTGATTACGGGCTTTACGCTCAACCGATACTATTTCAATAACACCAATACCTCGGCCCAGCAAACCGTTGCCTGGTTGGAAACTACAGCATTGCCCAATGCGCGTATCGAAACCTACGAAAGTGAACTGCATTTTCTGCTTAATCATCCATATCATTACCCGCCTGATCAATTACACATTGATCTCAATCATCGCAGCCTGATGCACGAGCAAGTGACAATTGATTACGATCCACTGGCGGCTGACCCTGATTATTTGATTGTTGGGCAGTTTGCGCGGGAGAATCAGCTGTATGCGCCGGTGATTGCCGCAGGAGCTTTTCGTTCGGTGCAGCAATTTGGCGATTACACGATTTATGCACGGGTACGCTAGACATCATTAAACCTAACATTATTGAAGGAAAATGGTCAATGGGACGCTCGATCGCACAGGAACATACACATACAGGCATTTGGGAGCGGGCGCGGGCCTGGCTGGCTACGCGCGATCAGGCGTGGCTGTGGGCGGTGAAGCTCTTTTTAGGCTATCGATTATTGTTTACGATCTGGGGGGCCTGGGTTTCTTCGGTATTTCCAAAATCACCGATTGAGGCAACAATTGGTTTGTGGCCTACGGGTGTATCGCTTGGCGCGTGGCTTGAGCGCATTCTGGTATGGCCTACGGTGCGCTACGATGCCTATTGGTATATGGGGATTGCCGAGCAAGGCTATGCGTACCGCGAGGGTAGCACCGCTTTTCATCCACTCTACCCATTGCTCATGGCAATTGTCGGGCGTGTACTTGGGGGCAACTACGCGCTGGCTGGCTGGCTGATTGCGCAAGTATGCTGTGTGTGTATGCTGGCTGTGCTGTATAAGCTGGTGCTGCTCGACTACGATGTGGCGATTGCGCAGCGTACAACAGTGTTCTTAATTGGTAGCCCATTAGGCTTTTCATTTCTGCTGCCATACACCGAGTCGTTGTTGCTCTTGTGCGTGGTGGGGGCTTTTTATGCGGCGCGGCGCGGGCGCTGGGTATTGGCTGGCCTGGCCGGCGCCGGTGCTGCGCTTACCAAGCAGCCTGGTGTTGTGGTTATGCTTCCACTTCTATGGGAGCTATGGCAGCAGCAGCACGATAACTTGCGCGCGCGCAAATGGCACCCGTTGCTGCTGCCGCTGGTTGGAATTGCGCTCGTGCCGTTGGGCCTGTTGAGCTACCTCGTGTATCGCGCGAGTCTGGGTGATGCTTCGTTTTCACTGAGTAACCCCTTTTCATTAATTGATAGCTTATTAGTCACTCCTTCGTATCGCGATACCTGGGGCGAATATTTCAGCTGGCCCTGGGAAAACTTATTGCTTGCGATCGAGCAAATCCGCGCCCGGCCATATTTTTACCTGGTTTTCAATACATATCTTATGGCCGTAGCGGTTGTGATGGTGATCTATACTATTTTCCGCGCCCGCCGCTCGTATGCCATTTACAGCCTGGTTTTGCTGCTAATGAATTTATCGATCGTGTATCCGCTGTGGCCGTATATGGGTATTCTTCGCCGATTTACAATCATCTTCCCGCTCTTCATTCAGCTGGCTATCTGGGGGCGTTCGCGCTGGGTTACGCCGATTATTTTGAGCGTAAATGCGCTGCTATGGGTGTATATTAGCGAAGCATATATGCGGCTGGCCTTTGTACCATAAGTCAAACGAATATGTCAGTCGATTGTGGCACTATGAAAGAAACAGTTGCGCTTACTACTCAGCCCGAGGTTAGGAACCAGCCACGGATACGCCCACACGTGCTGTGGGTGCTCGTTGCGCTGCTTGCCGTATTAGGCGTTTTGCAGGTGCTCTTTTCCTGGGCCGAAATTGTCTCAAGCGGTATGGATATTCAGCAGGATTTTATTGCGGCCCAGCGCCTGTGGGCGGGTGGCGATATCTATGCGCCAATTACGCCTGCCGAGGTAGCAGCGCTGGGTGTGCATGAAGAATATGGCGTAGGCATGCGCCTGAATGTGCACCCGCCGCTGACGGCACTGCTGTTTGCGCCGCTGGCACTACTATCCTTCCCGGCGGCGACGTTGATCTGGACGCTGGGCAGCGTGGCGCTACTGTTTGCGCTACTCTGGCTGTTTATGGACGAGCTTGATTTACCGTTACACGGCCCCTGGCGCTGGTTCGTGCTGCTGCTGATCTTAATTTGGTACCCGGTGTGGCAGCACTTGCATGTTGGTCAGTTTACGATTTTATTGCTGGGCTTACTAGCCGGTGCATGGTGGTGTGAGCGGCGCGGCCATCCCTGGCTGGCGGGTGTGCTGGTAGGTGCGGCCACCATGCTGAAGATCTACCCGGCGTTATTTCTTGGGCTGGCGCTGTTGCGCGGGCGCTGGCGCGTGCTCGGCGGTGCGGCCTTGTGTATGTTGGCACTTCTGGCTGCACAGATGGCGGTGAACCCGCTGCAATGGGCCCAATATTTTAGCCAGGTTGCGCCTGCGAATGCTGCCACCTGGATGCCAAACGCGCGCAATGCCTCACTTGCTACCATTAGTATGCGTCTGTTTGTTGGTAGCGATGAGGTGCGCCCGTTTTTCAATGCGCCGCAATTTGAGCTACCCACGCGCCTGCTATTGTATGGGATCGCAGGCGGAATACTGGCGCTGGTGTTCTGGCGCAGGCGCGCGCAAACCGATTACACCGCCGACTACGCTCTGGGCCTGAGTGCAATTGCATTGCTTTCGCCGCTTAGCTGGGATCACTCGTTTATTTTTCTGCTGATGCCATTCGCCTACATTTGGCAGCAAGTGCGCCTACGACCTGGCCCGTGGCGGCGCTGGGCGTTGGGATTAGTGTTTATCGCGCTGCTGCTCTCGCTATTCCCAGCCGAATTAGTATTTGCGAACTTGAAGCGCGCTTTCCTATTGCAGCAGATGCCGCCGTGGGTACATTTCCATGCGGTGGGGGTGTGGGTGCTGCTGTGTGGCTATATCGCTACACTAGTAACCGTGTGGCCGCGCTCAGTAGTGGAAGAGGCGAGGTAGCACCATGTTCGAGCTGTTACGTTCGATCTTTCAGATCGACTGGGATATTTTTATGGCCGGTGCGCAGGCATGGCTGAACGGCCAGAGTCCATATGAACGCCTGGCATCGCCGACATTTGGCTCGTTTGGGCCGGGCGCGTTTGCCTACCCACCAACTGCGCTACCCTGGCTGGCGCTGTTTGTGCCGCTCGGTGGTGCCGGGTATTACGTATGGACGCTGCTGGAGCTAGCGCTGTGGTGGTGGCTGATTCGTAAAGAGCGCCCCTCGCAGCTGTTGCTGATCTGCTGGTCGCCATTGATTTTGCATCTGGTGGAAGGCCAGAGCACGTTCATGTCGATCCTCGTGGTATGGGCGGCCACGCGCGCCGATCGGCGTGGCTGGCTGTGGGGGCTGGCCTTAGCCTGGGCGTTAACCAAGCCGCAGGCCGCGCTCGTACCCGTTCTGTGGCTGCTGTGGGCCGATCGCCAATCGCCGCAGCGTATGCAGCTCTGGGGCGGGATTGTGCTCGGCACGCTGCTGCTGGCATTGCCGCCAACCCTCGTGAACCCGAGTATTTGGGGCCAGTGGCTCGCATCGTTGCCCGCCTATCGGGCACGCATTTTGCAGATGGGTGCATGGCAGGGGCCGAGCATTCTTCTATTTGCTCTCGCTGCATTGTTGTGGTATCGCAGTCGGCGCGGCGGCTGGCAGTGGTGGCTGGCGGCAGGAGCCTTCCCGCAAACCAGCTTTTACAGCATGGTTGCGCTGATGCCCACATTGCGCCCGCGCGCCGATAATTGGACGCTCGCCGGGCTTGCGCTGGCGGGCGTGTTGCAAGGGCCGATGCAGCTTGATCTGGCGAATGGGACATCCCTGGTGTTGCTGCCCTGGATATTGTGCGGCCATTTGCTGGCGGCCTGGATGATCGCCGGTGGGCCGCGCCGTGAGCCTGCGCCAGCGGCTGGGGCCTTTGCGCAGGCGAAGAGCGCCGAGCAAGGGTAAGGCGATGAACGAAGCACCATCGGCATTAGGGGAGCGCGCGGTGCTGCCGAGCATACCCCCACAGGCAGTCTCAGAGCAGCGGGCGCGGCAGCTTAACCGCGTGTGCCTGGTGTTGGCGCTGCTGTGGGTGGCGCTGGTGGGATTTACGCTGGCACCCGCACCCGACGATTTTCAAACGTACTGGCGTGGCGCGGCTTCGGTTGTGCAACACGGCGACCCGTATTTCCTGATACAGGGTCGGCAGCAGCCCAATATGTATATTTACCCACCGCTGTTTGCTTACCTGCTGGCGCCATTGGGTTGGCTACCGCTGCGTACCGGCCAGCTGATCTGGTTCGGCCTGAATGTGCTGATGTTGGCCGCGCTGATCGCTTTCTGCATTCGAGCCAGCCGTTCGGTGCTGGCCCGGCGCTACTGGGGCGTGCTCGCGCTGCTGGTGGTGGTTGCGCCGCCGGTGCGCCTCACGCTCCAGCTAGGGCAGGTAAGCATTCTCATGGCGCTGATTATGCTGGGCAGCTTTGAGCTGGCAAAGCGGCGGCCCTGGCTGGCTGGCATGTTGCTCGCGCTCAGCGCCTTGATCAAGGTATTTCCGGCTGTGCTGGGCGGCTATTTTTTGCTGCGGCGGCGCGCAGCGCTCTGGCGCGGGGTGGTGGCGGGCCTGGCGATCGTCGGAATTTCGCTGCTACTGCACGGCCCGGCACCATACAGTAATTACCTTACCAAAGTGGTTTTTGGGCGCGATTACCCCTATTTCGGCGAGCATAATGTGTCGCTGTTTGGCTTCTGGGGGCGCATGTTTATGCCAAATGAATATGGTATTGCGCTGGCAAATGCGCCGCTTCTAGCGCGCGCGCTGGTGCTGGGGTGTGCCCTGGCGGCGTTGGCAGTATGTGCCTGGGCCAGCCGCGGCCCCGATACCGAGCCAGCCGAGCAGCTGCGTGCGGGCACATGGCTCTGCGCGATGATGTTGCTCTCGCCCTCGAATGGCACCTACACCTTTGTAGTGTTACTGCTGCCACTGCTCGCAGCGCTGCGGGTGTACGAGCAAACCAGCCAGCGGCGTGTGCTGCTATGGCTGGCGGCGGGAGTAGTGCTACTGTGCTGGCCGCCTGCCTGGACCGATTGGCAGCCATGGCTGTATAACCACTTGCATACCGGCGCAGGGCTGTTTCTACTCACGCCATCGTTTTATGGCGTATTCCTCACGCTCGGGTTGTTTGCCTGGCTGGCGCGTACCCGCATACCCGCTACCCCGCCATCTGCCGCCGCCCACTGACCACGCACCAATCGTCGGTCGCCCGCCGTCGGTTGTCATCACTCAGCTTCTTGCGCCGGTTGCCCCTTACTGCTTGGCCGCGCCGCCCTATACCACCGCCAGATTAGCACCAATAACAGGGGACTTTGCACCAGCGGTGCCATATTATCGGGCGGCACCACACCCATGCCTATGAGCAGCGCCAGGCTACCTGCGGTTGCTAATGCAATCTGTTCTAACACCCCCAATGTGTCGAGCGCGGCCAGCCCCATGTAGTGCCGCCAGCTCAGAGGCGAACTAAGCAGCATTACAGTCACCAGCGGGCGTAACCAATCGCCCTGGCGTAGGCGGGGAATAAGTGGAAGTGTAAGCAGCACAAGAATGACCAGGGTAGCGATGCTTGGCGATACAGTAGGCAGCACGGCGCGTATCAGCCGAACCAGCGAGCCGTTGTCGATCTGGTCGACATAAAAATTTGTATTGGTTGGAACGAAGCGTAGCCAGCCAATCGTTACCCCAAAACCTAACATCAGCTCGCAAATAACCAACGCCGCCATACCGACGGCTAGTGCCGCCAGTGCTGGCCTAAAGCGGCGTGCGATGACTAGCCCGCCGATTAGCACAATCGGGTACACTTTTATCGCAGCACACAGCCCCACCAGCGCACCAGCCACATCGGGTCGCAGCTTGTCGTAGCGCAGCGCAAGCATTAGCAGCAGAAAAAGCAGCGGCTCGTGGGTGCCTAGCCCCAGCGCAATAATCCAGAACGGCGCAGTCGCCGCGCAGGTCGCGGTACTCACTTTCCCCAGCTGCCACGCGCCAACAATTGACGCCCAGCTAATTGCCAGCCAGATCCAGCGCGGATACGGCCAGGGCAGCCAGGCGAAGGGTAAGGCGAGCAAGGTAGCGAACGGCGGATGCGCGGTTTGCATGCCGCCATATAGCGGTGCGATCTCGGCGCAGCATTCAGCCAGAATGACGGCGGTGCGGGTATTTGTGTCGCGGCCCTGCCACCATGCGCGTGCGGCGGCGTAATCTTGCGCGTAATCAGGTAGGAATTGCGGCAGAAGAACGAGCGCTGCGACCAGCATCAGCGCGCCGATCAGGAGGCGTGTGCGCATGGCGTTGTTTCTGTGACGATCTGCTGGTAGGCTTCTGGGTCGGTCGCACCTTCGGTGCAGAGTAGCAAGACGCGGCTGTGGGGGCCAAGCTCAAGCGCGGCACGCAGCGCAGCGCCATCGCCCGACTCGACAATGTCGAGCAGGCCAGCCGCGCCCGCAGCGCCAGTTTCGCCCGCCACAATGCCATCGCGGGCCAGCGCGCGCATCGCTTTACGTGCCCACTCGTCGTCGGTGGCGATCAGGGCGTCAAGTCCAGTCGAGACATCCGGCCAGGCCACGAGCGATGGCGTGCCGCAATTCAGCCCGGCCATAATCGAGTCTTGTGGCGCGGGGATGCTTACCAGGTGTCCAGCCTGGAGCGAGGCGAGCACACATGCGGCTTGGGTTGGCTCGACGCCGAGGATGCGCGGGCCGCCTGGTGCAGCGCGGTAGTGCTGTATCACCGCCGCTGCCAGCGCGCCAACGCCAATCTGAACTACGACGAGATCGGGTGCTGGTTCACCGCGCTGCACCAGCTCGGCATCGATTTCGGTGAAGATGGTGCGATACCCGGCAATAACATCGCGCGGCGTGTCTTCATACCCCGGCCACGACGTGTCGGAAATGACCAGGCAGCGCGGCCCGGCCAGCGCCGCCGATGCAGCTACCGCAGCATCGTACCCGCCGGGGACAATCGTTACCTGCGCACCTTCGCTGGCAATCGCATCAATTCGCGCCTGGGCAGTGCCCTCGGGGACGAAAATATGCGCATTCAGGCCGAATAGCCGCGCGATATGCGCAACCGCCCGGCCATGGTTGCCATCGGTGGCGGCGGCCAGGGTGAGTGGGCGTAGCGGCGCGATCTGGTCGCGCAGCTCGGCAAGGCTGGCGGCGTGTAGGGTGGGCTGGCCCAGGCGGCGCGCCAACGCGCATGCGCTAGCCCATGATGCGCCGAGTATCTTGAAGGCGGGCAGCTCCATGCGTGCCGATTCGTCTTTCACCAGCACTGCGCGCACCCCGAGCCGCGCGGCGAGATGGGGCGCACTGAGCAGCGGTGTTGGTGCGTAACCCGGCAGTAGCTGATGCAATGCTAGTGGGTTGCTGCTAGGTTGGGCGGGCGGGGCCGCTGTGCTGCTAGCGCGGTTTAGGAAGATGCGCGAATCAGGCATATAGATAGTTCCCGAAGCACTGAGTACTGTGGGGCATTGTACCATAGCATTAAGGAGGTAATCGCCTGTGTTTGGATCGTGGCGGCCCGCGTGTAGGTGTTGGGCGTGTGGTATGGGCATCCGCACGGGCTAGTGTTCCCGTCCCCACAATCGCTGGTAGCTGTAGAGGAAAGACTGATTTGCGCCAAGCTGGCGGGTCAGCACAATAGGCGCTGTTCGTAATTCCAGCGCCTGTTGTGGCTATAGCACGCTATATTTATTTGTACACTATACATAGTAGCGCGCTGAAGAGCAACCAGGCATCATGGTATAGCGCTAGGGCACTAATACAATTTTGCCTACAACCTGGCGGTGCTCAAGCAGGCGGTGGCCTTGCGCGGCCTCGGCCAATGGTAACACGTCGGCAATCGTGGTTTGCAGCCGCCCTTCACGTAGCGCGCCGAGCACTGCCCCCGCATACTGCAACAGGTGCTTGCGCTGTGCCGTGTAATCATTCAGCGTGGGCCAGGTGAGAAACAGTGAGCCTTTGCTATTGGCGCCGGTAATCCCCGACAGCCGATTTATATCGAATGCTGGCACAGCACCGCTTGCCAGGCCAAAAACAGCGAGTGTGCCAGCCGGGCGCAACAACGCGAGGCTCAGGTCGAAAGTGGCCTGGCCCACGCCATCATAGACAACATGTGCGCCCTGGTCGCCTGTCAGGGCGCGTATGCTGGCCAGGATATTGCCCTGGTCGTAGCAGAGCATATGATCGGCCCCGACCTTGCGCGCCAGTTCAGCCTTCGCGACTGAGGAAACCGTGCCCATGACGGTGGCGCCATTCCATTTTGCCATCTGGATGAGATACAGCCCGACCCCGCTCGCTGCCGCAGGGATAAACACGAAATCGCCGGGCTGCACACGATAAACGGCATGTGTGAGCATATAAGCGGTCATGCCTTGCATAAGTGCGGCGGCGGCCAAGGGTAGATCTACATTGTCGGGCACTGGGACAAGCCGCGCGGCAGGCACCACGCCATATTCGGCGTACACACCGCTCATATACCCGGCGTAAGCCACCCGGTCGCCAACCTTGAATTCGGTAACGTGAGCACCTACCTGCACGACGATGCCAGCCGCTTCGACGCCGGGGATAAGCGGTAGCCCAATAGCATACGGGCTGCCCGTGCGGTGCTGAAGATCGACGAAGTTAACGCCAATTGCCATGTGGCGTACTAATACCTGGTTATCGCCCGGCGCAGGCACTGGCACCTCGACAAGCTGTAGCACATCGGGGTTGCCATGGTGTTTAATCATGATTGCTTTCATAAACACATTCCTTGGTAAAGTAACGCGGCATACATGCCAGCGCGCCTGATTGGCCACGATGCCAAGCTGTGCCCTGATTTAGATTGAGGATCATGGTTTCTGGTTCCGCCAGCGCTGCGCTGAAAAACTGCTCAATGCGTTGGCAGTAAGCCTGCGGGTCGGCGGCGAATGAACCAAGGTGGCTGCTGCCATCGGTAAGCCAGAGCAGCCCGCCGCTGGCGTGTGCCAACGCCTGCGCATCCGCAATCGGCACCACACCATCGCCACGCGCGTGGATGATCATAGCGGGCCGTGGCCCTAGGGCTTGCAGCAGCGCGGCAGGGTGCAGCCGCGCGAGCCAGGCGCCGGTGAATACACGTCCCAGGATTAAGGCTGCCGGTAAAAAAGCGCGTGGTAGCCGACTGTAGGCCTGGAAGTGCCGCCAGATCATGACTGAAAAATCGGCATAGGCGCTATCGAGCACTAGCGCGCCAATTGCTGGTTCTGCATGCGCCGCGCCAATCGCCGCAACCCCGCCCATCCCAATCCCCAGCACGCCGATCGCGCCCGGCGCGTAGCCGCGCTTCATGAGCCAATCGACCGCGCCCAGCACATCGTGTCGCTCGCTGAGGCCGTAAGTCATTGGCGCAGGACTGCTTGCGCCATGGCCGCGCAGATCGAGCACGAGCACGGTGAAGCCGCATTCAACCAGATGTTCGAGCAGCTGGTGCGAGCCGACAGTGAATTCTTTCCCCCGGCAGCCGCCAACCCCGTGCGCGATAATAATCGCGCGGGTAGCCTGGGGCGCGGGCAGGTGCCAGGCTGCAATCGTCACTGGCTCGCCACGCGCTGAGAACCAGGTGTCTTCGAAACGTAGCCCTGCGGTCGCAGGGTCGGGGCTGGGCGTGCGACGGCGCGGTGTGGTGAATCGCCAGGCGGCGAGGGCGGCGATGCCGATATAGCTAGCGAGCGCGCTTAGTACGCTGCCAATCGTAAACCATAACATAGCATTGGCTCCTTGGCTCGGTATTGTACGGCTTGACCTCTTTCCCATGAAAGTACCCAGGGGAATGAAGCAATTGCTTTGATACACGAAAGATGTACCCAGGCTGGAAGCAAATATCTCCCACAGCCACATCCTCATCCACTCAGTGCTTCCAGCGCACGGGCACATAGCGCTATGCTACAGGGGCAGTATCAAAAGTCCATCAAAAGGGTGACAACAACAGAAGCATTTCGCGCTATGCTTGGGGCATGATGAAATCGCAACCTGCCCTGGCACAGCTGCAACTCTGCTTACTGGGGCCTGCACAGCTGGCTGTTGATGGTGAGACGCTGCGTCTGCCCTACGATAAGGTGCTGGCGCTGCTGGTATACCTGGCAGTTGAGTGCGGGCGCGCGCATCATCGTGCAACGCTCGCCGGGCTGCTTTGGCCCGAACAGCCAGAAGCTGCGGCACGGCATAGCCTGAGCCAGGCGCTGTTCAACCTGCGGCGTGAGCTGCCCGCTAACGCGGGCGAGGCGCTGGTGCGAGCCGCGCGCGACACCGTGCAGCTTGCCCCTGATGCGAATATGTGTCTTGATGTAGCCGAATTTCGCCGCTTGTTCCAGGCTGGCGCGAGCGATACGCGGGCGCTTGAGCAGGCGGTTGCGCTATATCGTGGTGCATTTCTCGCAACGTTGCCACTGAATGTGAGCGCCGAATTTGAGGAGTGGGCGCTACTCGTGCGCGAACAGCTCCACCATCAGGCTTGCGATGCACTCGAACGGCTGACGGTGCCCGTGCGTTGGGCGAACGACGCTGAGCTGGCCTGCCGCTATGCGCGCCGCTGGGTCGAACTCGACCCATTCTCGGAAGCTGCGTGCCGCCGTCTGATGGGCTTGCTGGCGCATACCGGCCAACGCGCCGCCGCCCTGGCGCAGTACGAGCGCTGCCGCGCGCTGCTGGGGGCTGAGCTGGGGGTTGAACCCGAGGCAGAAACGACCGCGCTCTACGCGACACTGCGGCATAGCCCCGCACTCGAACGCGTACCGACTGCGCCAGCACTGGCCGCCCAGATTCCGCACACACGCATGATCGACCGCGAGCATGAGCTACGCGCGCTGGCAGGTTTGTTGGCCGCAGCGCCAACGCGGCTCGTTACTATCCTTGGCCCGGGCGGCGTGGGTAAAACGCGCCTGGCGCTGCATGCGGCCACTGCGAATGCGCAGCACTTTCGCGATGGCGTGGTGCTGGTATCTCTCGCGCCGTTGCGCGAGCCAGCGCTGGTGCTGGCAGCCGTCGCACAGGCGCTCGGGGTTCAACAGGGCGATGCGCGCTCGCTGCACGAGCAGGTATTGGCCGCGCTTGCACCACGCCACATGCTCGTGCTCCTCGACAACTGCGAGCATGTGCTGGCAGCCGCTGCGACCTTGGCGGCAGAACTGCTCATCGCCGCGCCGCGCCTGACGATTCTGGCGACGAGTCGTTCGCCCCTACATCTTTTATCCGAGCGGCGTTTCCTGCTGGCCCCGCTGAGGTTGCCTGAAGCAGGCGCGCCAACCGATCGCCTGGCCGAGGCGCCAGCGGTTGCGCTGTTTATCGAGCGAGCGCAGGCGGCGCGCACAACCGTAACGCTTGATCTTGAAGCGATCAGCGCGATCTGTCGGCGGCTCGATGGCCTGCCGCTGGCGATTGAGCTGGCCGCCACGCGCACCCGCCTGCTCGAACCGCCCGAGCTACTGGCGCGGCTTGCGCAACGCTTGCCGCTACTTACTGGCGGCCCGCGCGATGTACCGGAGCGCCAGCAGACGCTGCGGGCGGCGATCGATTGGAGCTACCAGCTGCTGGCTCCGCACGAGCAGGCGCTGCTGCGCCGCCTGGCGGTATTTGCTGGCGGCTGGACGATCGCCGCTGCCGAGGCGGTGTGCGCCGACGAGTCAGCCGCGGCGCAGATTGGCGGTGAGGCGATCGTTGATGGTCTGACGGCCCTACTGGATGCCAGCCTGATTATGCCACTGGCGAACGAAACCCCCGAACCGCGCTGGACGATGCTCGAAACCATTCGCGAGTATGCCTATGAACGTCTGGCAGCAGGCGCGGAGCTGGCGGTAATCCAGGCCCGCCATGCCCGCCATATGGTTGCGCTGGCCGATGCGGCTAAAACCGCAGTTATCGGCCCCGAGGGTGCGCGCTGGTCGCGCTGCCTGGTCGCCGAGCACGATAACGTGCGGGCCACGCTGCGCTGGGCGCTCGATGCGGGCGAATACGAAACCGTGCTGCGTGTTGGCCGGGGCGTGTGGCGCTTCTGGTGGCGCAGTGGCTTTGCGCGCGAAGGGTTGCAGTGGCTGGAATCCGCACTGGGCCGCGAACCAGGGCGCGATGCTCATATTCGGGCCGAGGCGCTGCGCGCGGCGGGCGTGCTGGCCTGGTCGATCGACGATTTTACCCAGGCGCGGCGCTGGCTTGCGCACGGGCTTGCACTGGCCCAGCAGCTCCCCGATCGCCAGCCCGAGGCGGCAATTCATACCATGCTCGGTATTCTCACGCGCTCGGAAGGCAATTTCGAGCAGGCGCGCGAGCACTTCGTGCAATCGCGGCACCACAGCGCCACGCTTGGCGACCAGACAGCAACACGCTTCGCCATTATGGGCCTGGGTGAAATTGCTCTGCGCCTGGGTAACCTCGATGCAGCTGCCGAACACTTTACCACCTGCGTAGTGCTGAATGGCACTGCTGGTGACGCCGAAGGAGTGGCAGCGGCCAAGCGCCGCCTGGCGTATGCTTACTGTTTGCAGGGGCGCGAGCGTGCCACGGCTCAGGCGCTATGCGAAGAAAGCCAGCTGCTATGCCAGGAAGTTGACGACAAGCAGGGCCTGAGCCAGACATTGCTAGTGCTGGGCGAGCTTGCGCTACTGCGCGGCGAATTCACGCTAGCGCTGGCGCACTTCCGGCAGAGCTTGCAGCTGCGCAAGCAGCTCGAAAAGCATGAAGATTGCGCTCAATCGCTGGAGGCACTGGCGCGTGGCCTGGTACATACAGGTTTTTTCGAGCTTGCGATCCAGCTGATGGGTGCCGCCCACACTATTCGTTCAGGCGCGCGTGCGGCGCTCACCGATTTTGAGCGCGGCCGATTGGAAACAGCGCTTGATGCGGCCCGGGCGGCGCGCGGCGCATCTGCCTTCCAGCGCTGGTTGGCGCAGGGTCAGGCACTTACGCTTGAGCAGGCGGTAATGCTGGCGCTGAGGTAGATGAATTGTTCATGACGTAGCATCGGGCCTTGACATGCCCTTCCCCCAATGCTATGCTGCCTGGGCGCTGGCTGTGCGCCACACCTACGCCACACCGGAGAAGCTGCCCATATGCTCTACCACGTTCGCTGGCTGCTTGGCCTGGTTGGTCTGATGCTCGTAGGAGCAATGCTACCGCCCCACACATCGGCTCGCACTGCATCGGCGCTGGTGTCGGCTACGCCGAGTACGCTAGCGCTCACACTGCCCTTGGGCAGCGCCACCACGCAAGCGATAACAATCACGAACCCAGGTGCTACGCCAGTCACTCCAACGATTACTGAAGCCTGGCCTGCTTACCCCGCTGCACAGGCTATACCCCAGGTTGGCCCGCAGCGCGTGTCGCTACCGCCGCAGGCCGCGCGGATCGACCCGCAGCTGGCGCAGGAGCTAGCCGAACCGACTGCGCAGGCGGATTTTGTGGTATTTCTACGTTCACAGGCCGATCTCAGCGCAGCTTACCAGATACGTGATTGGAGTGCGCGCGGCGAATATGTCTATCGCACGCTACAGGCGCATGCCGCGCGCACGCAGGCAGGCATGCTGGCGGCGCTGGCCGCACGCGGGCTACAGGTGCGCCCTTTATGGATTGTGAATGCAGTTGTAGTACACGGCACCCTCGCCGATGCCCAGGCCGCCGCTGTGCGCGATGAAGTTGCGCTGGTACGGGCGAATCACCTGAGCGTGCTTCCAGTTGAACAAGCTGGCGAAGCTACCAGCAGCGCGCAGTGTTCGCCCGATGCGCCCGCCAACCCGGTATGCTGGAATATTCGCCAGATCGGTGCCGACCGGGTGTGGCGCGAGTTTGGAGTGACCGGGCGCGGCATTGTGGTGGCGAGTATCGACACTGGCGCGAATTTCGCGCACCCCGCGCTGCTGCCACAGTATCGTGGGTATCGCGGCAGCGGCGCCGCCGACCACAACTACAACTGGTTCGATCCGAAGCTGCTTATACGTGCGCCAAATGACTTGAGCGGGCATGGCACGCATACCATGGGCATTATGGTAGGCGCAGGTGCGGGCACAACCCAGCAGCCAGCCATAGGCGTCGCGCCCGAAGCGCGCTGGATCATCGCACAGGGCTGTGCCTGGCTCGCGTGCAGCGATGTTGACCTGATTGAATCGGCGCAGTGGATGCTGGCACCAACGGCGCTCGATGGCACCAACCCGCGCCCAGACATGCGCCCAATGATTATCAATAACTCGTGGGCGACTGGCGGCGGCGACCGCTGGTATGCTGGCTATGTGGCTGCCTGGCGCGCGGCTGGAATCTTCCCAATATTTGCGGTTGGCAATGCGGGTAGCGCCTGTAGTTCGGTTGGCTCGCCTAGCGATTATGCCGATGTTTTGGGTGTTGGTGCAACCGATCAGCACGATATTGCGGCATTATTCAGTGCGCGCGGGCCAACCATCGATGGCCGCACGAAGCCCGATGTAATGGCACCAGGCGGCAGCCCGGGCATCCTTTCAACTGGCTTAGGCACCGATTATCGCACCTTGCAAGGTACCTCAATGGCCTCCCCGCATGTGGCCGGGTTGGTTGCGCTGCTCTGGTCGGCTAACCCGGATCTTATTGGCGATTACGATCGCACCGTCGCCGCGATTGAGGGAAGCGCGCACGCATTTCGCGACAATAGCTGTGGCAGTAGCCCAAATGGCGCGAATAATGTGTATGGCTATGGCCGAATTGATGCGTATGCTGCTGTGCAGCGCGCGCGTGTTGATGTGCCCTGGCTGGATATTGTGGCTGCGCCAAGCCAGATTGCCGCTGGTGCAGCGGCGCGGCTGCAACTCCGCTTCGATGCCGCGCGTGTGCCTGCGCCAGGCAGCTACCATGCCCGCGTGCAGATATTCGTGACCGCTACTGCCGCACCATTGACCATCGATATTCAGCTAGATGTGCTACCCACCGCCACGCAGGCAATCGTTCGTGGACGGGTGCGCAGCGCCGATACCCATGTGCCGCTGGCTGCGACAGTGCAGGTAGCGGGCGGTCAGTCAGCCAGCACCGGCGTGGCGGGCGATTTTACGCTGGTGCTTGCGCCGGGCGTCTATCAGCTTGAAGTGGCGGCACCGTCGTTTCTGGGCTATACGCAAACGATAACAGTGAGTGGCGATCGTACCCTGCCCGATATACAGCTTCAGCCTGCATACCCGCGTATGGATGTAACCCTCGGCAGCCTGCCACCTGAGCTTGCATTTGGGCAGGTGTACACCACCTACATGACACTCGCAAATACGGGGGTTGCGCCGCTACAGTACACTGC